>NZ_JAYRKD010000002.1:0-317388 GCF_041905885.1 Dongia sp.
TCAACAGCGACTGCACCGTAAAGGCCGGACATATGGACGCTATCGAACCGGCTCACCACAACGCTCGCATTCGCTTGCAAGATCGGGGGCCGTCCACATATGGATGGTCCGCCTGCGCGGACCATGACGAATTTTCAAGGGCGCTGCGCGCCTCGGAACCCGTCACTCGTTGGTCGGCAGCGGCGGCACGGGTGGTTCGCGGTGCTGCTGGCGGGCGACCACGGTCTCGCGGTGGATGATGTAGATGCCGGCCGCGACCACGATCAGGCCACCGACGATCAGGAAGGCGTCCGGCACTTCCTCGAAGAAGACCCAGCCCAGCAGGAAGCCGTAGATCAGCGCCGTGTAGTCGAACGAGGCGACGGTCGCCGCGCGGGCGCGCTGATAGGCCATGGTCATGACGATTTGGGCGATGCCGCCGAGGCCGCCGATCAGGATCAGCACGGCCCAGAGCCGGAGGCTCGATGGCATGACCCAGGCTTGCGCGGGATCGACCTCACCCCAGGGAATCGTCAGCAGGGAAGCCAGCGTCGCGAAAGCCGTGAAATGGAAGACGATGGTGGTCGAAGGCTCGGTCGCACCCAGCTTGCGGATCGAGATCATCGCCACCGCGTAGAGAACCGCCGCGGCCAGCGGCACCAGCGCATTGATGTCGAACAGGGTCGAGCCCGGTCGCGTCATCACCAGCACGCCGACGAAGCCCACGATGACCGCGCTCCAGCGCCGCCAGCCGACATGCTCGCCGAGGATCGGCACCGAGAGCACGGTGATGAAGATCGGGCCGGACAGGCCGAGCGCGATGGCGTCGGAGAGCGGCATCAACTTGTAGCTCAGGAAGAAGCAGAACATCGAGGCGACGCCGAACACGCCGCGCATCACATGGCCCCAGGGCCGACTGGTCCTGAGCGGGACACCGCCATGGCGCCACCAGGCGAAGGCCAGCAGCGGGATGAAGCCGAACAGGTTGCGGAAGAAGATGATCTCGCCGGTTGGAAATGTCTGCGCCACCGACTTGATGATCGCGTCCATCACCGTGAAGGTGAAAACCGCGCAATTGGCAAAGACAATGCCCCAGAGGGCGGCGCCCGCCGGACCGCCGGCGCCCTGCCCCTCACCAATCCGGGCGGCCCTGGTCGTGGTCGCGGTTTGAACCAATGTGGTCTCGCTGAGAAAGACGGGTGGGAAAGAACGCCGGGCAAGCGCGCGCCCGGCGTTGATCGGCGTCACCTTATTCCTGACACCCGGGATATGCCATCAACGGCTCTGCATGCCCCTCATGCTCGGCTTCAGGGTCATTAACGAGTCAGTTTGCGGATTGACGTGAAACCAAGTTGCCGTAGAGTGAAAAGAACAATAAAAATCTCAACAAACAGGGCGGTGCTGCATCGCAAGATGCGGTCAAGGGATAGGTGAATTTTGACCGGATTACCCGCGGTCGAAGCCAAGAATGTCACCAAGACATTTGGCGCGGGTCCTGACGCGGTCGTCGCGTTGGACAACGTATCTTTGACGATTCGGCAGAACGAGTTCTTTACCCTCCTCGGCCCTTCCGGCTGCGGCAAGACCACCCTGCTCCGCCTGATCGCCGGGTTCGAGCTGCCGACCGCCGGCAGCATCCTCCTGGAAGGCCAGGAAGTGGCGCACCTTCCGCCCTACCGGCGGATGGTCAACACCGTCTTCCAGTCATACGCGCTGTTCCCGCACCTGACGGTCGCCGAGAATATCGGCTTCGGCTTGAAGATGCTGGGGCGCAAGCGCGCCGAGCGCGACGCCCAGATCGAATCCATGCTGCGCCTCGTGAAAATGGAGGCGATGCGGAACCGCAAGGTGCATCAGCTTTCCGGCGGCCAGCAGCAGCGCGTGGCCCTGGCCCGCGCCCTCGCCCCCCACCCGAAAGTGTTGCTGCTGGACGAGCCCTTGTCGGCGCTGGATTTGAAGCTGCGCAAGGAGATGCAGATCGAATTGAAGCGCCTGCAGCACGAGACCGGCATCACCTTCATCTTCGTGACCCATGACCAGGAAGAAGCCCTGACCATGTCGGACCGGATCGCGGTCATGTCGGGCGGCAAGATCCTGCAGATCGGCACGGCCAACGAGATCTACGAGCATCCGGTCGAGCGCTTCGTCGCCGACTTCATCGGCGAGACCAACTTCATCGAAGCCGAAGTCATGCAGCGGATCGGCAACAAGGGCCAGATCCGGCTGCCCTCGGGCCTCGACGTCGCGCATGAGCTCGATCCGGGCGCCGCGGTCGGCGGCAAGGTGACCTTGGCGATCCGGCCGGAGCGCATCGACCTGGTGAAGCCGGGCGCCGACTGCCAGCTCGCCGGCAAGGTCGAGAACATCGTCTATTTCGGCACCGACACCCATTTCCACATCGATCTCGACACCGGCGGCGAAGTCACGGTTCGCGTGCAGAACCGCCGCGGCTTCCAGGAAGTCCTGAAGCAAGGCGATCCCGTCGGGTTGCGCATCGCCCCCGAGGCGATGCAGGTGCTGAAGGACTAGGGCCATAATGGCGTCTACGGAACTCGCCGCACCCGCGCCCGGCCCGGCTTCACCCGAGCCCGCACCGACGCCCGCTCTTTCCGCCGCGCAAGCCGCCCAGGAGCAGATCGAAAAGCAGGCGGGCGTGCGGCGCTGGCTGCTGACCGCGCCGGCGCTGATCACCGTCGGCATCTTCGGCATCCTGCCGCTGATCATCATCGTGATCTATTCCTTCCTCAAAGCGGCGCCCTATGGCGGCGTGGTCTGGTCGCCTTCGGTCGAGGCCTATGTCTCCTTCCTGTTCCAGACCGACATCTTCACCGACGAGCTCGTGTTCTCGCCGGACTTCCTGCAGATCTACTTGCGCTCCTTCGTCTTCGCGGTCGGCACCACGGCGATCTGCCTGCTGCTCGGCTTCCCGACTGCCTATTTCATGGCGACCCGGCCGCCCAAGCAGCGCAACTGGTGGGTGCTGCTGATCACCATTCCCTTCTGGTCGAACCTGCTGGTGCGCACGCTCGCCATCATGTTCATCATTCGCGACGAGGGCCTGCTCAACAACCTGCTGATCGGCCTCGGCGTGATCCAGCAGCCGATCACCCTGCTCTACACCGACTTCGCGATCGTGCTCGGCCTGTTCTATTCCTTCCTGCCCTTCATGGTGCTGCCGCTCTATGCCAGCCTGGAGAAGCTGGACTTCCGCCTGGTCGAGGCCGGCTACGACCTCTATGCCTCGCGGCCCAAGGTGCTGTTCCGCATCATCATCCCGCTGGCCAAGCCCGGCATCATCGCCGGCTGCCTGCTGGTCTTCATCCCGGCGCTGGGCGCCTATGTGACGCCGCTGATCCTCGGCGGCGGCAAGCATCTGATGATCGGCGACCTGATCGCGCAGCAGTTCGGCTCCGGGCGCAACTGGCCGCTGGGCGCCGCGCAGGCCTTGATCCTGATGTCGGCGGTGCTGGTGGCCCTGTTCTTCTACGTGCGCGCGACCAGCGGCAAGGTGAAGCATGGCTAGTGCCGCGAAGGGCGTCGATCTCCGCACCCAGTTCGGCTTCCACACGATCGCGGTGATCTGCCTGGTCGTGCTCTATTTCCCGATCCTGATCCTGGTGGTGTTCTCGATCAACGCCAACGACCTGGTGGCGGTCTTCTCCGGCGTCAGCACCAAGTGGTACGAGAAGGCCTTCTTCAACGAGGAATTCCACAACGCGGCGGAAAACACGCTGATCATCGCCGTCGCGGCCACGATCGGCTCGACCATCTTCGCGACGCTGGCGGCATTGGCGACCACGCGGGTCGCCCCCTGGCGCGGCCAGAACAGCGTCTACATGGTGATCAATCTGCCGCTGATGGTGCCGGAGATCATCACCGCGGTCGCAACGCTCTCCTTCTTCGCGCTGCTGGGCCGGACGCTCGGGCTCAATTTCGGGATCGGCAACATCATCCTCGCCCATCTCGTCTTCTGCATCCCGTTCGCCTACATGCCGATCCGGGCGCGGCTGGAGACCATGGACCTGACGCTGGAAGGGGCGGCCGCCGATCTCTACGCCACCCCGTTCAAGGCCTTCTGGCACGTGACGCTGCCGCTCTTGATGCCGGGCATCAGCTCCGGCGCCGCCCTGGCCTTCATCGTCTCGTTCGACGATTTCACCATCACGCAGCTGATCGCCGGCCCCGGCCAGACCACTTTGCCGCTCTATATCTGGAACATGATCCGCCGGCCGATGACGCCCGAGATCAACGCCATCAGCACCATCCTGCTCGGCATCTCGATCCTGTTCATCCTGATCTCGTTCTGGATCGCGCAGCGACGGAAAGCGATATGAAGCCTCGGATTTGCCGAGACAGAGTTTACATGTGGAGGAAACGATGACTAAGAGAATCGCATTGAGCATGGCCAGCATGGCGGTAATCGCCATGCTCGCCGCTGGTTGCGGAGAGAAGAAAGAGGAGCAACAATCCTCGGAGTCGACCGGCACCACGAACACGACCAACACCACGACCACCGAGCCGGCGCCCGCCACGGCACCGGCGGCGACCCAGGAAGCAGCCAAGCAGCCAGACGCGCCGGCGCCGGCTGGGGGCGAACTGCATATCTACAATTGGGGTGACTACACCAACCCCAAGCTGGTCGAGAAGTTTGAGAAGCAGTTCAACGTCAAGGTGACCTTGGACGACTATGACTCGAACGAGACCATGCTCTCCAAGGTGCGCGCGGGCAACTCCGGCTACGACATCGTCGTGCCTTCGGACTATACCGTGAAGATCATGGTCGACGAGGGCCTGCTCGAGAAGACCGAGCCCGCGTCGATGGAGAACTTCAAGAACGTCGATCCGAAATTCGTCAACGTCTATTGGGACGACGGTCGGCATTATTCGGTGCCCTGGCAGTTCGGCCTGACCACCTATGCGGTCGACACCGCGAAGTACAAGGGTCCGATGGATTCGATCGGCCTGCTGTTCAACCCGCCCGAGGAGCTCAAGGGCAAGATCAACGTGCTGGATGACATGAACTCGCTCATCCACGCCGCCGAGCGCTTCGCCAACGTGCCGCGCTGCTCGGCCGACAAGGCCGACCTGCAGAAGGTCAACGACATCCTGCAGGCTGCGAAGCCGAGCTGGAAGACCTTCAGCTATGACACCATCACCAAGATGACCTCGGGCGACGTGGTGGTGACCCAGACCTGGAACGGCGCCGCCTATCGCATGCGGATCGCCGTGCCGACGGTCAAGTTCGCCATGACCAAGGAAGTCATGGAAGGCTGGATGGACAACGTCGCGGTGCTGAAGGGCGCCAAGAACGTCGAGAACGCCAAGAAATTCCAGAACTTCATCATGGATCCGGAGAACGCCGCGCTGATCTCCGACTTCGCGAAGTATGACAACGGCATCATGGGCAGCCACAAGTTCCTGCCGCCGGAGTTCGGCGAGGCGCCGGAGATCAACCCGCCGGCCGGCACCAGCAGTGAGTTCGTGCCGCCCTGCCCGCCCGAGGTGGTCGAGATCTACAACAAGATCTGGACCAACCTGAAGAAGTAGGCCTGCCCAAGGCAGAAAGGGGCCCGGTGATCCCGGGCCCCTTTTTTTGCGTCCGGAGACATCATGAACGATGCCGAGATCTGCTATCTCACCGCGACCGATGCGCTGAAGCTGTTCAGGGGGAAGAAACTCTCCCCGGTCGAGCTGATGTCCGCGGTGATCGCGCGGGCGGAGAAGATCCAGTCGAAGCTGAAGCCCTTCACCTTCACCCATTTCGACGAGGCGATGGACCTCGCCAGGAAGGCGGAAGCGAAATACGCCAAGGGTGCGAGGACGGGCGCGCTGGAGGGGCTGCCGATCGGCATCAAGGACGAGAGCTTCATCGCCGGCAAGCCGACTTCCTTCGGCTCGCTGATCACCCAGGATTTCGTGCCGGACACGACCTCGCCCAACAACGAACGTATCCTCAGGGCCGGCGGCATCGTGCACGCACGGACGGCGACGCCGGAATTCTCCTGCGCGACCTATACCAACACCAAGCTCTGGGGCGTCACCCGCAATCCCTGGAACCCGAAATTCACCACCGGCGGCTCGTCGGGCGGCTCGGGCGCGACCCTCGCCGCCGGCACCTCGCTGCTCGCCATGGGCTCGGATATCGGCGGCTCGATCCGGATCCCGGCCTCGGCCTGCGGCGTGGTCGGCTATAAGCCGCCCTATGGCCGCAATCCCGATGACGCACCGTTCAATCTCGATCCCTATTGCCATACCGGGCCGATGACGCGGTCGGTCGCCGATGCGATCCTGCTGCAGAACGTGATCTGCGGGCCTTCCCCGACGGATATCGCGAGCCTCAGGCCGAAGCTGACCCTGCCGACGACTTATAAGCCGATCAAGGGCTGGAAGATCGCCTATTCCATGGACCTCGGCTTCTACGAGGTCGACAAGGATGTGGTCGCCAACACCAAGGCGGCGCTCGAAGTGTTCAAGAGCCTGGGCGCCACGGTCGAGGAGGTCGATCTCGGCTGGGGCATCGATGCGCTCAAGACCGCGACCGGGCATCTCTGGCATCTGTTCGGCACCTATCTGGCCGAGCACCAGTTGAAGAAGCACCGCAAGCTGATGTGCGAATACGCGATCGAGCTGGGAGAGTTCGGGCGGAAATCCAAGGCTTCGACCTTCCTCGCCTCGATGGAGGGTGCGGCGAAGATGTATTCGACCTTCGGGCCGATGATGGAGAAATACGACGCCTTCATCTGCCCGACCACCGCGCTGCCGGCGGTGAAGGCCGACTTCAAGCTGTCGCGCGACAGGATCCGGATCAACGGCAAGCCGACCAAGCTGCCGACCGACCTTGCCTGGGTGATGACGCCGGTCTTCAACACGCTGTCGCGCTGCCCGGTGCTGGCGGTGCCGTCGGGCCATGCCGCGAACGGGGTGCCCACCGGCATCCAGATCGTCGGCCGCTCCTACAGCGACGCCGATGTGTTCCAGGCGGGCATCGCCTACGAAGCCGCGCTCGGCGGCTGGTACAACTCGGCCAGGAAGCGGCCGCAAATCTGACAAGACTGGGGGGAGAAATCATGGCGGACCAGGAACTCTGCTATCTGACGGCAACCGAGGCGCTGAAGCGCTTCAAGGCGAAAAAGCTGTCGCCGGTCGAGCTGATGCAGGCGGTGATCGACCGCGCCGAGCAGGTGCAGCCGAAGCTGAAGCCCTATACCTACATGCATTTCGACGAGGCGATGGATCTCGCCAAGAAAGCCGAGGCGAAATACGCCAAGGGCGGCAAGACCGGCGCGCTCGAGGGCCTGCCGATCGCGATCAAGGACGAGAGCTACATCGCCGGCAAGCCGACCTCGTTCGGCTCGCTGATCACCAAGGACACGATCCCGGAGAAGAGCTCGGTCAACAACGAGCGGATCCTCAAGGCCGGCGCGATCGTGGTCGGCCGCACCGCGACGCCGGAATTCTCCTGCTGCTCGGTCACCCATTCCAAGGCCTGGGGCATCACCCGCAACCCCTGGAACCCGAAATTCACCCCAGGCGGCTCCTCGGGCGGTTCCGGCTCGGCTCTGGCCGCCGGCGCCACGACGCTGGCCATGGGCTCGGATATCGGCGGCTCGATCCGGATTCCGGCGTCGGCCACCGGTGTGGTCGGCTACAAGCCGCCCTATGGCCGCAACGCGGACGACGCGCCGTTCAACCTCGACCCCTATTGCCATACCGGGCCGATGACCCGCTCGGTGGCGGATGCGATCCTGCTGCAGAACGTGATCTGCGGTCCGTCGCCGACCGACATCGCCAGCCTGAAGCCGAAGCTGACGCTGCCCACCGACTACAAGCCGATCAAGGGCTGGAAGATCGCCTATTCGATGGATCTCGACTGTTTCGAGGTCGACAAGGAAGTGGTCGCCAACACCAGGGCGGCGCTCGAGGTGTTCAAGAGCCTCGGCGCCACGGTCGAGGAAGTCGAGCTCGGCTGGGGGCCCTGGGCGCTGGAGACCGGGGTCGCGCATCTCGATCATCTGTTCGGCAGCTCGCTCGCCAAGCTGGCGAAGAAGCACCGCAAGATCATGACCTATTACGCGCTCGACTTCGCCAAGGCAGCCGTCAAGTCCAAGGCCTCGGACTTCCTCGCCGCCATGGAGGGCGCCGCGAAGATGTACGAGACCTTCGGTCCGTTGATGGAGAAGTATGACGCCTTCATCTGCCCGACCTTGGCGCTGCCGGCGGTGAAGGCGGATTTCATGTCCGGGCCGGAAGTGCTGAAGATCAACGGCAAGGTCTCGAAGTTCAACCCGGTGCTCGGCTGGTGCATGACCACGCCGTTCAACACCCTGTCGCGCTGCCCGGTGCTGGCGGTGCCCTCGGGCCACGCCAAGAACGGCGTGCCGACCGGCATCCAGATCATCAGCCGCACCTATGAGGATGCAACCGTGTTCCAGGCGGCGACCGCCTACGAAGCCGCGCTCGGCGGCTGGTATCGCGATAACGGGCACCGGCCGAAGCTCTGAACAAGCGAAAGCGGCCTGAGTTTCCTCAGGCCGCTTGCCGCATCATCGGAGCTCAGTTCTGCGTGGTGTTGGCCGGCGGGGTGTCGGTCTGGGCGACGCCCTTGAGCTTGGCGACCTCCGCCGCGGCGATGTTGTATTCCATGTACTGACGCTCGCCGGTCGCGACCACCGCACCCAGCCGCTTCACCGCTTCGGGATTGTCGCCGGCGATCAGCGCGGCCTGGCCGAGGTAGAAGTCGCGGTCGAAGGCGCGCGCCATCTTGTCGAAGTCGGTCTTGGCCTCGGCCGCGACGCGCTCGACCGCGGCGGCATCGATCTCGCCGGCGAAGAACCGCGCCAGGGTGCGCGGCCAATCCTCGTAGCGGGGGTCGGCGGCGAACTCGACGAAGTTCTTCTTCGCCGCCTCGGCCTGGCCGGCATGCAGTTGCTCGACGAAGTAGAGCAGCTTGATGAACGGCTCGCTGGGATCGAGCTCCACCGCCTTCTTGTAGTCGCGCAGCGAAGCCTCATGATCGCCGATGACCTGATAGACGCTGGCGCGGCCGCCGAGCGCATAGGACGCCTTGTCGTCGTACTTCATCGCCTGGTCGAAGCTCTTGATCGCGCCCCTGTAGTCGCCCTGCTGCAGCAGGGCGTAGGCGCGGCCGCTATGCGCGGCGCTTGACCCGGGGTAGAGCGTAATGGCGCGGGCGAAGTCGGCCAAAGCCTCGGTATCCTGGCCGAGCTGCGAATGGAAATTGCCGCGCGCGACGTAGGAGAGCGGTAGGTCGGGATCGCGTTCGATCGCCGCGTCGTAATCCTCGGCGGCCTTGTCATACTGCTTCAGATCGGCATAGGCGCCGGCGCGGGCGCGCAATGCGGCGCTGCTTTCCGGCCGCAGCCGCAGGAATTCCGTGAAGTCGGCGGCGGCCAGGTCGAACTTGCGGTCGCGCATGTAGATATAGCCGCGGCTCATGATCAGCTCGGCGGAGTCCTTGAAGCGGTCGATCAGCGCGGTGAGATCGGCGATCGCGTTCTCGAGATCCCCTTTGGCGTTGTCGTCGCGGGCGGAAAGACTCTCGCTGCGCGACAGCAGTGCGGCCGGATAGCCCGGCTGTTGCTCCAGCGCCTTGCTGAAGTCGGCGATCGCCGCGTCGGTCTTGTCCGAGGCCGCAAGCCACAGGCCGCGGCGGACGTAGAGCTCCGCATCCTGCGGCCTTGCCTTCAGCGCCGCCGTGAGATCGGCGATCGAAGCGTCATAATCCATATCGTCGGCCCGGCTGTAGCCGCTGTCGCGGCTCTGGCGGGCGATATAGGCGCTGATCTCCGGGTCCTGGGGCAGATACTGCGCCACCTTGTTGATGAAGGCGGAGACCGGCACGGCATTCGAGAGCAGGTTGAAGTAGCTCGGGTCGTCGGCCGAGACCAGGGCCGATTCGGCGGCCTCGGTCTCCAGGCCGTCGAGCAGGATCAGGGAGACGTTGATCCCCAGCACGCGCGGCCAGACACCCGGCTCTTTCGCGTTCCGCTCCAGGATCGGACCGCCGGAATTGCCGGGCAAGGTCAGGCAGTCATGCTGCCACCCCGATCCCGACATCTGGCCGATGACACGGCAATCGGGATCTTCCGTCAGCTTCTTCTCGGACTTGTCCTTCGGCAGGCCGACGACGATTGCATCCAAGGTGAGACCGGAGCGGGCGAGGTCGCGCGTCGATTGCGGCGCAAGCTTCAGATAGCCCCAGCCTTCCGCCGGGTCGCCGAGGCAGCGATCGAGCTTCAGCAGCACCCAGTCGTTCCAGCCGTTGGCCTGCACCGCCTTAATCCGCTTGGCGATCTTCCCATCGTCGTCATCGACATAATCACCCCAGGCCACGGGATGCGCTTCTGCGCTCTCGGCATAGCGCCGGCCGCCGGTATAATCGGGGCCCACATCGCCTTCGCCGACATAGAAGGTGGCGGTATCGCCGGCGGAGACCTTTCCGTTGCTCGCGACCACATGATAGGCGGTCATCACATGGCAGGGTGCCACCAGGAAGCCGGTGCCGAGGCCGGCTCCGCCGCCGTACTTATGCTCCACCAGGCCGATCGCCCCATAGGGCGTTCCTTTTTCACGGGCGCGCGAGACGCGATCGTCGCCGCCGAAGCCGGCGGCGGACGCACCGCTGTGGGCGGCGATGACGGTGACCAGCGCAAGTAAGACGACGCCAAGCACGGGAAAGCGTGATCGGCGGAACAAGGCGGTGAGCTTCATCGGGTCCCAGTCAGCGATGGTCGGTGTCCGGCCGGCGCAAGATAGCAAAGCAGCCGACGCGGCCCTAGTCCTATCAGCCTAGGGCGGAAGCTTTAAACAAGCCTTTACCCTGGCGTGCTCTCATCATGCGGTTCGGCGTGTTTTGGCCGTTTGAACCGAACCTCCGGCAGATTCGTCGAACCAAGCGAATCACCGCGT
Organism: Dongia sp.; assembly: GCF_041905885.1. NCBI lineage: Bacteria > Pseudomonadati > Pseudomonadota > Alphaproteobacteria > Rhodospirillales > Dongiaceae > Dongia > Dongia sp. The sequence continues at coordinate 10,909 of NZ_JAYRKD010000002.1, forward strand.
GTGTGCCTCCAGCCTGGGAAAATGCTGCCATCTTCTGTGGAATGGCAGGAATATAGGCAACCTGGAGCTGTATATTGAATTTAAGCTAATTAGTTTCAGTTGCGTAAGCAGTGGCTCATCATTCACACTGAAGTTCTGTCATCTCTGCGGCTGTGCGATCCGACAATGGGTTACGATCTTCGTTTGATTGCCCTTCACCGCCGCTCCGGTCTCCGGTCGCTGGCAGAAGCAGCTGCGACTTTCATCCATGACTTCGCGCAACGCCATGGCTGGCAGGGGCTGAACCTCGCCCTCCCCGGCTTCATGCTGGCCTATACGGCCATGGCGGCATTGCTCTGCTTCGGCTTCGGCCGCGGCGCCGACTTCCGGCCGGCGCTGTATCTGCCGGCATTCTCCTCCAGCTATCTGCTCGGCTACGCGATCATCTTCGTGGTGGTCGGGGTGCGCCACTGGTCCGGGCGCAGCGCGCGGCCGTTCCTGTTTTTCGCGCGCGTGTGGACGCCGCGCGAGTTCCTGCACCGCCTGATCGCGGCGGCCCCGTTCCTGATCGCCTGGCCGTTCTTCATGGCCGGCTTCACGGCGATGAAGAACCTGCTGAACGAAGTCGTGCCCTTTACCTGGGACTCGACATTCGTGGAGATCGGGCGCGCGCTGCATTTCGGCCAGCATGCCTGGCAGTGGCTCGACATCGAGAACCCGGCGCTGACGCGCGTGCTGGAATCGACCTATGCCTTCTGGGGCGTGCTGCTGGTGGCGGTGCCCTTCGCCGTCGCGCTGTGCCGGGCGGACTCAGCCGCGCGGTCGCGCTTCCTGATCAGCTGCATCCTGGTGTTCATCCTGCTCGGCAACGTCGCGGCGGGGGCGTTCATGTCCGCCGGGCCGTTCTGGTTCGAGTTCAGCGGCGCCAAGCAGAACGACTATGCCGGTCTGTTCGCCTATCTGACGCAGGTCGATTCCAACGGCGACTTCTCCGCCATCTCATTCCAGCGCTACCTCTGGCAGGCCTATGTCCAGGGCGCGACCCAGCTCGGCACCGGCATCTCGGCATTCCCAAGCGTCCATGTCGCGGTGGCGACGCTCTATGCGCTCTATGCCTGGCCGCTGGGGCGGCTGCCGCGCCTTGCGGCCGCGCTCTATCTGATCGCGATCATGGTCGGCGCTGTCCATCTCGGCTGGCATTACGCGCTCGACTGCTACGCCGGCCTGCTCGGCGCCGTGCTGATCTACGGCGCGGTGGGTGCGATGCAGCGCTGGCACGCGCGCATGGCTACAGCCAAACCCGCCGCCGTGCAATCGGCGCCGGCCTGACGTCAGCTTTTCGCGGTCTCCGGCCGGTCACGCTGGGCGCCGGGTTGGGCGGGCGCGGGGGAAGGGTCCGGTTTTCGCGACTTCAACACCGGCGCATCGGTGACGACATCGAAGTCGAACGCCGCCGCGCTCTCGCGGGCGAGCAAACTTGCGGATCGTGAAACGGACATGACAAAGGCCTCCTGGTTTGGAAGCCGCTCGATCCGTCTGGCGTTTCTCGGGGTTCTCGGCCGGAAGAGATGGGCCTGAATGCGAAAGCCGCCTCGGGATCGGGCGGCTTCGGGTTGAGCAACTTGCGTGCGCTTCCTAGACCGCCGGATTGTACCAGCGGTACCAAAATCGAGAGGTGGGAAGGGCGCGCGTTAGGGTCATGGCAGGCGCAAACTAGCGCCGGGACGCCGCGCTGTCCAGTGACCCATGTTGCGTGGCGCTTGTGACCGGCATCATAGCGGCTCGCGGCGGCGGAGCCTTAGATCAGCTGGTCGAACCGGAACGCGGGACGACACGACGATTATCATCGCCAGTATTGGGGACAGCGATGAACCAGGCCGAAGCCAACAAAGCACTGATCCGCGCCCATTACGATTCCGCCGCCAATGCCTATCGGCCTTCGGTGATCGATCGCCAGGTCGCCGCGGATTTCGTCGATCACACAAGCCCGGACGCCTGCGGTCCGGAAGGCGTGAAGGCGCAGGCCCGTGCCTTGCGCGCCGCCTTCCCCGATCTCACCGTGACGATCGAGGACTTGGTGGCGGAAGGCGACCTGGTGGCCGTGCGCGGCACCTGGCGCGGCACGCATCAGGGCAGCTTCCGCGGCCTGCCGCCGATCGGGCGGCGGATCGAGCTCGGCTGCATGGCCTTCTGGCGCGTGGCCAGCGGGCAGATCCGCGAAAGCTGGAACTTGATCGACCTGCCGGCGCTGATGCGCCAGCTGCAGGGCTGAGCGCTCAACCTTCCCAGAACCGCTTGCCGCCTTCACGCCCGGCATCGCTGCGCGACAGCCCGAGATCCTTCAGCATGTGATCGCTCATGGCGACCAGCGCGCGGCGCTGGCGATAGCGCTCCAGCCAGATCAGAAGCGTATCGCCGGTCCGCTGCCACCAGGCGGCGAAGGCGGCGGCGGCCCTGAATGCCGCCGCCGCGTGCCGGGACGCTGTCAGGCGGGGCGCCGGCATCTGCTGCACGCCCATCACCGGCTCGCGGTCATCGGGTCGATCACGTTGCGGACCTCGGTGATCTTGTTGGCCGGGAAGCCGCTGATCTCGGCGTGGCGGCGGATCACCGCCTCATCCTTGGCCATGTAGATGCAGAAGGTCTTGTCGCCGACCACGTAGGAATGCTCCCACTGGATGTCCGGTGAGAGCTTGGCCAGGGCTTCGTTCGACTTGGCCGCGGCGGCCTTCAGCTGCATGCCGTCCAGCGAACCCACCTGCGGGATGTCCCGCTCGATAACGAAACGACGCATCTTGGTGCTCCTTGTGTGAGGCCGGCTCAGGACCGGCCCGGGATCCGCCGCGGGGTGCTGCGGACGGCCACAACCTCTGCCGATCGGTCCCCTGCCGACAGTGGCGGATGGGACCAGGTGGGGCGAGTTTTGCCAGACTTCCCACAGTTGTGATGGTTGTCACGGACGAATCCTGCCAGAGTCCGCACACTGCGCTTGTGGAGGACCTCGCCATGAATCAGATCAGCCGTAATCAAATCAAAGTGTCGATCGTCGTCGCGCCGGATGCCGAACCCTGGGTCGCGGTCGGGATCCACGACGCCTTCTGGGCGGTCGGCACGCTCTGGAACCGGGTCATGGGCGAGACCGAGGCGCCGCGCTTCTGCCCCGAGATCGTGGCCGCGACCCGCGCGCCGCTGATGACCGGCACCGGGGTGCGCCTCGAGCCGCACCGCACCTTCAGCGAGGCCACGCATACCGACATCGTCTTCGTGCCCTCGCTGCTGATCGCGTCGGGCGCGCAGTTCGGCCGCGAGAATCCGGAGCTCATCGACTGGGTCTGCCGCGCCCATGCCGAAGGCGCCCATGTGGTCTCCGCCTGCAGCGGCGCCTACCTGCTGGCCGAGGCCGGGCTGCTCGACAACAAGGACGCGACCACGCATTGGGCCTTCGCCGCGGCGATGAAGGCTGAGTATCCGAATGTGCGCTGGCAGACCGACCGCATCCTGGTCTCCGCCGCGGAGGACAACCGCGTCGTCACCGCCGGCGGCGCCACCTCATGGATGGACCTGGTGCTCTATCTGGTCGGCGCCTTCGCCGGGCCGGAGGAAGCGCGGCGGCTCGCCAAGATGTCGCTGTTTGACTGGCACCATGACGGGCAGAACCCCTATTCGCGCCTCACCACCAAGATGCAGGGCAAGGACAAGCTGATCCAGGAATGCCAGACCTGGCTCGCCGAGAACTACGCGGCCGGCGATCCGGTCGCCTCGATGATCCGCCGCTCGGGCCTCTCCCGCCGCACCTTCAACCGCCGCTTCAAGAACGCGACCGGCACCGCGCCTTTGGACTACGTGCAGCGCCTGCGGATCGAGGAAGCCAAGCAGATGCTGGAGACCACCGACGATCCGGTCGAGACCGTCGCCTGCGAGGTTGGTTATGGCGACACCGTCTCCTTCCGCCGCCTGTTCAAGCGCCTGGTCGCCGACACGCCCGCCGTCTACCGCCGCAGGAAACGCCTGCCGGATGCGGTCAGAGAGATGGGGGTGATGGTCTAGATCTGGCCGCTTACGTCGCCGTCTTCTTGGATCGGATCGACCAAGTCGTGGCGCCGGACTTATCTTCGCGCAGGAGAACGGGTTCATCCTGGCGTTGGTAGCATCGCCCGTACCCGAGTCCGTCAAGCTCATGGCGGCGGAGTTCGAAGGTTTGCAGGACTTCGAGCTTGTTGTTCGCAAGCACGATCACCACTGAGCCTTCCGCCACCATGTCTTCCGCCGACCAACCGCCCAACGGAAAATGTGCCCTGTCCAGGGGCTCGACGCTGGCAGCGGTGCTGTAGCCCCCAAGGACGCAAAAATATGCGGCATCGGGCGCAATCGGATCGGTCAATGAGAAGAGCCCGACGGACGCATTCTCAACGGGCAGGCCTTCGCGAATCGTCGCCAGGAGTTCGTCCGATCGGCGGCCGAGTTCGTAGGAACTGTATGCCTTCCACGCGATGAAAAGGCCGATCAATAGATAGACGACGACTGCCACTCGCTTTGAATGCCAAGCTTTCCTGAGCAGGCCAGACATCATTCGACCTCAAGAATCGTCCCCGCGGTGATGACCCTAGCACACCGACGCCAAGGTTGCGCTTTCGTTCCGGCCTTGCCATCATCGCGCGGGGTCGGCCAAAGGGTCGAATTTAAAGGGGGCATAAGCGGTGGGGCTGGCATTCCGAGCTGAGGCGGCGCGCTGATGGTCGCGCGGGTCCGCACCGTGGCGTTCCAGGGGATCGACGTGCTCGGCGTCGATGCCGAGGTGCAGATCGCGCAGGGGCTTCCTGCCTTCAACGTCGTGGGCCTGCCGGACAAGGCGGTGCGCGAGAGCCGGGACCGGGTGCATGCCGCCTTGACCGCGATCGGGCTCGGCGTGCCGCCCAAGCGTATCACCGTCAACTTGGCGCCGGCCGATCTCATTAAGGAAGGATCGCATTTCGACCTGCCGATAGCGCTCGGCATGCTGATCGCGATGGGTGCGATCGAGAGCGATGCGGTGGCGAGCTTCGCGGTGCTGGGCGAGCTTGGGCTCGATGGCCGAATCAACTCGGTTTCCGGCGTGCTGCCGGCGGCGATCCATGCAGCTTCCAGTGACCTCGGCCTGATCTGCCCGCAGGCGCAGGGCGGCGAGGCGGCCTGGTGGCTGTAGGTAATTGAGTCCTGACCCTCAGGTCAGCGATTCCAGCAACTTAGCGAACCGCGTCGCCGGACCTAAAGTAATTGAGTCGTGAGCAAAATCCGAAATCGGACACGTGCTGGAGGTTGAGAAGCAAATTCTCTCACTAAATCAGGCGATTACAGACTTGGGTAATTGTGTCGTGAGCAAGGGGGCTTGGAATGAGCTGCCCTTTCGCGATCCACACCACTCCGCGGAGCTGCGCAGGCTGCGTATACCAACTATGAAACAACGCGATGCTGCGGACCGACCCACGCTATCGCGAACTAGGGCGGCACAATATCGCGTACTGCTCTACTGGCTGGGTTTGCGGCTTTGCGAAGAGGTCCGCGGCGCATTGCCGAGGTCCATCGGTAATGGCATCCGGTGGGCGGCGCGCCGGCACAGGCACACGCCGATAGAGCGGTGTCAGCCAGCCTGATCAGCTTGGAAGCCCGCAAGCTCAGAGGGTGGAACTCGAAAAACCCCGCGGATGCAGGAGAGGTCGCGGACCGCGATCTGAACGTGGGTCTTGCTTTGGATATGTGAGCCCGGAAATAGCGGGCCGCCTTCCAGGAACACGCCACGGACCGTCTGATAGCGAGGTTCCGGCATAGAGTCGTAGAGGAAGTTCAATACCGCACAGTCCAGCGGCCGCCGGAGCTCGTCCTTGTTTTCCGGCATAGGCTTCCCGACAGCCTCGTAAACCGTCTTCATCGAGTTGAAGGCAGTTTCGATGACGGCTAGGGATGACTGGACGGTTAGGTCAAGGCAGTCGCCGAGTTCGATGATCGCGCCGACGACAGCCGGTTTGCCCTTCGCGCCGCGTCTCTCAAGGGAGAGACGCGACCAGCGGAGGGCCCTGAGTGGGTCGTTCTCCCAGAAATACGCGCCCCAACCGAGCCAGTCGTACTGATTTCTGCTGGGGGCGATGGCTTCGCCGTCGATCAGCCGCTCCGCCACGGTTTCGTCGCAGCCATGGTAGCCGAGGACGAAACCGGTCGCGGATCGAGGCATTTACTTCTCGTCGACGGCCGGGTCGCCGGGCTCCTCGGCCGGTTCGATCTCGGTTAGTAGCTTCCGTGCTTGTGCCCCATTCTTCACGAGGTTCGCGGCATAGGCTTCGATCGCGTCCTGCACGGATTTCACCTGCTGGACCGTTGGGCTGCCGAAAAGCGGAGCGCTGCTGACCTTTTTGTTTGCCATACAAACAATGTATGCCAGCCGGCCGCCGGCTTCAACGTCAAATCGCCGTAACCCGCAGGGTAATCCGGCGTTAATGCCCCTATCTTACTGTTCGGACGAGGCGTTCGGGAGTTGCCAAGCGCCGCACAACCTGTAAACAATCGCGAAAAATAAGCCTTTTAGGCGTATCAGCGGATACGGATCGACCATGTCAGCGACGAGCACAATCAAGCGTACGGGGATTACCGGAGACGCTGGGATCACTGATCTCACGCCGAAGGTCGACCGGTCGCGAGTGAAAGTCGTCAATCTCTTGGATCTGGGATTCGAGGCGCAGATTTCGGATTCGGCGCGGGAAGAGATCAAGCGGGCGGAGACGCGCGAGAACATGGTGCTGACAACAGCCGCGAAGTTCGCATTCCGCTAAGCGATTCGTCTCTCTCGCATGTATCTCAATCTGGACGGCTTCGAGCTCGACCCACAAGGCTCACAACGTCTGCGGGAGCTTCTGTCGAATTCCTCTAGCCCAGCGGCTGATGCGCTGATCTCCCACCTCATTGACCTCGGCGCGAAGTACGCGATCGTGGAAGATCCTTACATCGACAAGGACTACTCGTCCGACTACCAGGCCTTCTATTCATCGGCATTCAAGGACTATGAGCGCACCACCCGGCGCGCCCACATTTTCGCTTCCGATGTGCGGGAGAAGTTCGGGGCCGACCTGGCCAAACTCCTTGAAGGCGAGGATGTTGATGAGTCGTACCTCGGATACATTGTCATCCGTCCACTCGAGCAAGGGCCGATCGGACGGACGGTCTTAAAGTTTCCCAAATCAACCGATACTCTGCGCGTGCGGCCTATGGTCCGCGCGCCCTTTAACCTCCATCTTTTCGGCAGGGGCTTCTGCGTTAACGGTGCGCCATTCATTCAGCAGGACCATCGCATAAGCGCGTGCGCGCAAGCTGCCCTGTGGATCGCGGATCGCGTCCTGCACGTACGGCATCAGCACACCGGCTGGCATTCGATGGCCGAGATCACAAACCTCGCCACAACTCCGACCGATGCGGAACTGACCTACGAGCTGCCAGCAGGCTCGATGGGGCTGAGCCCACTGCACGTCATCAGGGCCTTGAAGGGCCTGGGGCACCAGCCACTGGGCTACTATCTTGGAGACAAAAGCAAACCGGAGAAGGATACCGCCGAACAAGCGATCGCGCCGTCCTTACCGGCTGCCGAGGTCGTGTTCCGCTATCTCGACTCCGGCCTACCTGTGATCCTTGGCGTGATCACCCCTGATATGGCTCACGCGATCACTGCGGTTGGCTATGTCGAATCCACCGCAGGGCAGTGCCGTCCGGGCACAACCTACGACTCATTCGTCCGTGCCTTCATTGTGCACGACGATCAGCGGGGTCCATACCGCTACATGCCGCTGACGAAGGCGGACGTCGACTTCCTGCCACGGGATCGATTGCTGATCGATAACGGCAAGGTCCTCGTCGTCGATGAGGTGATCTCGCATATCTTCGTTCCGCTGCCCTCGCGCGTGCTGATCCGAGCCGAGAAGGCTGAGGTCATGGCTCATGACCACCTTGTCCGCCAGGCCTCGGCGGCGAGCGAGGGCCTGATCGCCGAGATCGAGAGCGAGGAAGCCAAGGGCAAGGTTCGCGACTTCCACCAGCGTGTCACCAACAAGCTGCTGCTGCGGCGCACCTACCTGACCAGCGCGGGAAGGTATCGCCACCACCTGGCGAAGAGCGGCCAGCAGGTGGAAATCGGGAGCACGATGATTACCCGGGTGCTGCCGCATTTCGTCTGGGTGACTGAATTTCTCGACCCCGAGTCAGCACTTCACCCCGAGCATCATTATAGGCCGATTATCGGCCATGCGGTCGTTAACGCGACGAGCACTGGCGGTCCGAACAGCGACCTCCTAATGATCCACAGTCCTCATGTTCTCGTGGAACGGGACATTAATTCCAAGGACCCCAAAAAGAGAGAGCAGGCCAGCGTGTTCGAGGAAGACGGCCCTTATGCCGGCCGCGTCCGCCTGGAATCAAAGCTCAGAGCGCGCTGAAACGGGATGACCGGGCGATCTGAGGACACGCTGTGAACGGCGCGCTTACAGTCGCGCAAGCTGACATCGAACATATCTGCATAACCTGCGCCGCTGATAGCTCGCACAACCTGAGTCAACTGCAGCGCCGCGGCCGCGATCGCCGTGCAAGGAACACCTACCGATTTTCCGGCGATCATCATCGCTCCGCACCGACTGATCGCCCCCTCACGGACCAAGCTCTCCAGCGCCGGGGTCAGTGCCACCGGCTCGTCCGGTGGTAGCTCCGGCCAAGCGGTGGCCGGTGATCGAGCGCCGGGAAATGCATGAAGGCGAAGATCGAACGCTTCCGGGCCTGTTGCGCCGAGGCCCGCGTCGATCACGAATGTAAACGGCGCGGTTGCAGCAGACCGCCGGGCATCAAGGTTATCAACTCCCACGATCGCCGTCCGAGGCTCGTTCCCGCTTGGCCCATCCAATTCGGTGAATCGACGCTCGGTGATCTTCGCCTGGAAGCCCATAGTCTCTGCCCAATCTGCGACGACCCGCGCCTTTTGCTTACCTAGCCATGCAGGGCGGGTCAGCACCTGAACAGAGATGTTCTCGGGACCAACACTATCGAAGTCCTGAAGAAGGAGTTGCACCGCGCCGGCGTCGGCGTACGGTAGGAAGCTCAGCAGAAGCAGCGCGGCTTGGCCGAGGTTTCCCAGGCCGAGAAACCAGAGCGCCGTAGGTAGATACTTAATCTCCGGCGCATCACCTCCCTCCCAAAGCGAGAGGGTCTGGTCGCGGCGGAGCGCCAAAGGATCGCCAAGCACCCTTGCACGAAATGCAGCGGAGATCGCGAGCGCGCCAGAGAGCGCGCCAGAGAGCTCGTTTGCGGTGCTCGCGAATGCGAGCGGGCGGGCGCTGACGGATGCCGTCCAGGCGACCGCGCCACAGTAGAGATCCGCGTCACCTCCGTTTTCCGATCCGATCTGGACTGCGAGAGCGTCGTCTGGAAAGTCTTCGAACTTAGCCCCCATCTCCTCACAGACCCTGGCCAGCGTCCGGTTCGCATAGAGCGGCAGGTTGCATCGAGTCTCCCGATTCAGCTCGAGAAAGACGCCGCGGGGAAACATCCTGCTTCCGCAAGAGATCATGACGAGTAGCGCGGCTTGGGCCCAACGCGCTTCGGCCAGGCCGTCGGCAAGCCTGATTTTGATGCTGGCGCTGTCGAGGCGGCGGCGGGCGTCGTGATAGTCGGCAGCACTGTCGCTTGCCATGACCATCTGGGCTGTACGGTCGAATGCGATCGAGCTCATCAGTACCATCCCTTCAGCTTGAAGAAAGTCTGCCCGAGATGGCTATGATCGAGCCAACCGTCGCGGCCCCTGAACTCATACATGCCGATGTCCCCAGGGAAGTAGAGCTTGTTGGCATAGCGCGGCACGATCAGCGCCAGATGGCCGACTTCCGGCATCATCGGGTTCGCTTGATCGATCGCGCTCTGGCCGAAGCCCATCGGATGGGTATGCACGTCTGCGACGACATCCTGCCTAAGAGCGCGGCACCGCTCCCAGACCTTGTCCATTCGAGATCCGTCGAAGACGATCGCGCCGCGCAAGCACCGCGGGTCTACATCATCGTAGGCGAGGAAGCTCTGAATCTCCCGGGTATCGCCGAGATTGCGGCCGAGAAGGAACCCGCCGCTCTCCCTATTGCCGCGGCCGCGACGACGAAGATCAAGCAGAACGTATTTCCAAAGTTTCCCCTGGCAGGTAAGCCGCGCCGGCGGGCGCCTGGGAAACCACATACTCCGGATCGTGGAGAAGACCATGAACGACCTCCAGATAATCGACGACGTCTTTGTCGGGCGACCAAGCAAGATCGGCATGCTTCCCGGGCCAGTGATCTCGCGCCACCCGGTCGATCGGATGGTAGAGACACTGATTCCAGTCTGAGAACGCCGTCATCAGCCCGTTGGCGCTGTGCGGGCGCAACGCCGGCGCCAGAGCGATTCCATCCGGCCCGTTCCAAAGCTGAGCGGTCGGAGCGATTCCACGGTAGCCGGCACAGTTCATCTTCAATAGGAACCAGTCGGGGCTCGAAGGTCGGCTGGCGGCGCGGACGCGGAACCAGGTCGTCGGAAACTCCAAGCCCACCTGCTTCCACTTCCCGCGGACCTCGCCTGCACGATAGCGAGTTGAAGCGAGGTCCGTTCTGAGCGCGGCTTCGTCGGGTGCCATCTCACTCATCCCTGCGGCTTGACCTTGAAGACGAGTTGGAAGGTCACGGCCTTATGGCCATGGGTGACCTGGCCGAGGTGAGTGTCGGCAGGCACGACATCCTTGCCGAGCTTCAACTGCAGGTCTTCGACCGGCGCCGCGACGGCGAGCTCGTTCGGCTGGATGGCCCAGCGGATGATGCGCTCCATCGTTGCGCTGGGACGGAAGGTACGCGAGACACTCTTCTGAGCGTATTCCACGGTCACCTTCACGAGTCCGGCCGTGGCCACATGGAGGAGCTTGTCGAGCTCCTTGAGGATGTCACGGATGGCCCGTTCCGCGATCAGCGGCTCGTCGCCGTCCTCGAGGAAAACCTCCACGAGATCGGCGCGGCCAGTGCCCTCGGCCACCAGGCCCAGGACCTCCTTGACCGTCGCCTCGGGTCGACTCGCCACCAGCCGCGGCTGCTTTTCACCTTCCACGACAACCAGCAGGTCGATTTTTTCGTCACTCATGGCTACCTCCATTTCTGAGTGACCCGAATTTACCCCCCTCATTCCGCAATGTCAATATTACAAACATATATAATGTGCGATATACAAACCGTTGATGTGGCAAACATTTTCTTGCGCTTCTGCGGCCTAGGGCTTATCTTTCGGGGAGAGAATGACCGGGGCAGCCATGGACGACTCGCTTTATCGCCTCTTCGGCGACCGGGTTCGCGAAATCAGAGACCAGAAAAACGTCACCCAGGAGGAGCTCGCCAGGCGAGTCGACCTCTCGCGAACCTCAATTACTAACATCGAGAAAGGTCGGCAGCGTGTGCTGCTCCACCAGGTCGTTGAAATCGCTTCCGCTCTGGACGTCAACGTTCGCGAATTGATGCCGGCTGGTGCTGTCGCCGCTCAGGATCCCGCTTTGCGTCCGGACGTGGCGCGAGTCGTAGAGATCCTAAAGAGCGAAGCTCCTAAGGGCGATTAGGCGCGTGGGTATCAACTACGCACGTCTTCGAAGTCGAGCTCGCGATCTGCTAAAGGGACAAAGCGAGCCGCCGGTCGATGTAAACGCGATAGCCGAAGCCTTGGGCGCCTCCGTGCGCCTGTTTGAGATGGAGAAGGATGTCGCCGGAATTCTCTATCGCCAGGCGGATCATAAGGTGATCGCGGTGAATGAGCGGCATCCCCTGACCAGACAACGTTTCACTATCGCGCATGAGATTGGACACCTAGCACTTCATCGCGGTGTGCCGGTTCATGTCGATCAAGGTTTCAGGGTCAATCTTCGCAATCCACTTTCCTCGCAGGGCCAGGATATAGAGGAGATAGAGGCGAACGCCTTCGCCGCTAATCTTCTGATGCCGTATCACTGGATTCGTGGGGATCTGCGTGGAGATTTGATCGATCTCGATGACAGTATCGAAGTGCAAGAACTGGCCCAACGCTATCAGGTCAGTCAGCAAGCAATGTTGATCAGGCTCGCAAATTTATTCGGCAGCAATGACTTAGCGCCAAGAGATAGCAAAGCAGATGGCTAAGAACTCGAACAAAGCAGCCGTAGTCGGGCGCTCCGAACTAAGAATGAGGAGTGAGCCAACCGGCTCAGCAAAGAAGACGGCGAAAGTCACTTTCGGTGGTGTGACCGTCTCCGCTCCTGTTCAATCATTGAAGTTGGTCCGCAAGAATATCAAAGAAGGCCAGACGGCTCTGAAGCGGGCCGCTGGTGCGCTGACACATAGCGGCGTTGCCCTAAAGGTGTCGAAAGACGTGCCACTCTTTTATGCGGATAGGGACGATCCGAAGACGATCATCCGGGAACTCAATGGCAAAAAAGAAAAAGGCGTCCTCCTCAAAGGCGGTCGTTTCCGGGTCATCCATAAATAGCCTTAAGGGCGCGGTCGACTGGGTCAGTAAGACCCAGCGCGCGTCCGGTAAGCCCCTGGCAATCGTCCTCGCCGGCCACAATGGGTCCGGCAAGTCGACGTTGTGGTACAAGCGTCTTGCGCCTGTGCTCAAAATGCCTTTAGTCAATGCGGATCGGCTCATGATGTCGATCCTGCCGGAGCAGGTGTTGCCCGAGCATCCTTTACCCAAGTGGGCGCAAACACTCCGCGACAAACATGAAGGATGGATGCGCGTTTCTCAGCAGGGTGTTCAGGCTTTCGTCGCCCAAGCGATGAGCAACCAAGTTCCATTTGCGATGGAGACTGTTTTTTCTCATTGGAAGCGGCAGCCAGATGGCTCTTACGCGTCCAAGATTGACAGTATCCGCGACATGCAGAAGGCCGGTTATTACGTTCTGTTGGTTTTTGTCGGGCTCACAAACGCTGATCTGTCTCGAGCTCGCGTCGCGAGCCGCGTGTATCAGGGCGGACATGCGGTGCCCGATGCAAAGCTCAAGGAGAGATTTCCGAGAACTCAGGCCGCAATCAGAGCTGCGATCCCCGTCGCCGATGCCAGTATCCTCGTAGACAATAGCGGTGATGAGCAAGAAGCTTTCACTGTGTGCAGAGTTCAAGCCCGCAGTCAGAAAATCTACGATTGTCGAGCGAGCTCTTCGATACCCAAGAGAATTTTGCTGTGGCTAGAGAAGGTGGCGACCGACCTTGCCTAGGTCAAGGCTTGAAAACAATTGCTTCGGCTATGCAGTCTAGCGGAAGCGCCCAAGCCTCAACAGCTTCTTGGAACTAAGACGAGTGATCGAAGGCCCTGTATGCTAATCGCCCAAATTATCGCGTTGGCATTGGGTATCTCTCGTACCGACCTCAGCCTCAGAAGCGAGATGACATGATCGTTTGCTTGATTTCGCCCTTAGAAGTGACGAGAGGCCTAGCTCTGATCCAATGCCGGCTAGGCGCGGAACACATGCCGCAGATCTACGTCGTCTGGGATCAATGCGTTTTGGTTTAGCTCGTCGACAGATTTCCAGTTGTCCCCGTCGAACACTTGGCAGTTGGATGAAAATGTCTGTGACTTGCAGTCTGAGCACCCTCGAACCATGAGATTCATCTGCCAGCTTCCCTTCACGATCTTTGCCTTGTGTTTGGCCTTCGCCAGTTCTGCGAACTCCGGGGAATTTAGAGGGGAACTGAAGAGCGCACCGCGGTAGGCGGAAATCTCGTTGGCGCCGCCAAAGAGCTTTTGAGACCGGGCCAGCACTCTAAGGTATTTGCCGCACTTAGTGCACGTAGGATGGCCTAATAGGAAACCGCCTATGGCGAAGCCACCCAGAAGAAACCCAATGAACTGTAACGCCGCAAGAGCATAGCCGTAATCGCCGACCTCACCGACATCCGCTTGCAAAGCGCGCCCAACTCGATAGTGGGCACTTGTGAGAACGATATCGAGGTAGTCGCCAAACGACAGGTAGTCGCTGACCCTCCTCCCGTCATCAAGGACCAGCGTCGCATACTGGACGTAGTAAATAAGAATGGCGGTCAGGCCAGCAACAATGACCATTTGCGCAAGCAGTAAGGCGTTCGGGCGGATATGAAAGTATAAGCTTCCAAAATAGTAACCAGAGGCGGCAGCAATTCCGGTGCAAATGGCTCCGACGGGTATCACGAACCACAGGCTGAACGAAAAAATTCCGAACCCTGTGTAATGCTCTATGAGAGCTACGATTGCCGCGGTTATCAGCGACGTTACCAGGCCACAGCCCGCGACTGAGGTAGTCTTGAGGAAATGCCCCATCGTGTCCCCCGGCAACTCTGAAGCGTAGAGTCATAATAGGGTCACCGCCCGGCGAGGACAACACACAGTTGCCGACGCCTATGACAGATGGAACGTTATCGCGAAGAGGGCAGAACGCCCCGTGACGGGGTTCTAAACCGGCATCACCATGGTTTGCGGCAAGTGAAAGCGCTTGCGCTTCCGGCGGTCAAGATTTCGGGCGGCCTATTAGCTACACCGTCTGCGAATCTAGTGCGCCCGTCTCCAATCCCAAGGCATCTGAAACTCACCGGCCCACATGCCGCGGTGCTCCGCCTTCGCTTCGTCTTCCAGTCCAATATATGCCGTTGAGTACTTGCGATAGGCCACAGCATGCCCCTGTGTCACCATCCAGGCGTTGAGGTCGGTTGGACCGATGAAGCAAGTAGCTATGAGGCGCCTGTAGCGGTCATGTTCATTTCCCTCGCACCTGACGATCGCGCGTCCAATACGATCGGCGAGAGCAAAAGCAGCAACTTTCCCGCATCGGTACTTCTTGTGTGCTGCATCAAGGCAGGACTGGCGCGACTCCGGTGCATCGATACCAGCCAATCTAATGCGCTGTCCGTGAATTTCGATCGTGTCGCCATCGATCGTGCTCGCCTGACCGACGAGCATAGCACTGTATGCAGGCGAAATTGCTACTGCCACGATCACGATGGAGCGCAGAATGAGGGCAGCGCATGAAACAATGTAGAGTTTCAGGTCCACGCTATCGGTTAACGCGCTTATCGAGGCGCCCAAAGGCGTTGAAAAGGCAAATGTCGTCGATCGCCTCTTTTCCCGACCGAGCGGCGAGTCGAGCTGCTTCGTTGACGAGCCAGTCAATGTCAGACGGCGGCCTTCCCTTCAGTTCGTCAACCGCTCGCTCAAGATTGAGCCCCGCAACGTGAGGCCGCTCGTTGAGGAGGGCGGTCAGTATCTCCAGAACCTGTGCCCGCTCCGGATAGAGCATTTTAATTTGGATGTCGAAACGTCCCTTCCGCAGAAATGCCGGATCAATCGCCTCGATTCGGTTCGTCGTACCTGCCACCAAGACTCCTTGGCTGGATGCGTTTTCGATAAGGGCGAGAAGCTCGTTGGTTTCCTCTATCCGAAAATCCGCGGAAATGGCTGTACGCTCGGAGGTCAGCGCATCGACCTCGTTCAGAATTAGCAACGTAGGCCTCTTGGCGGCCGCGTCATGGAAAAGTGCGCGCATCTTCTGGCTGGTGTGATGGAGGAAGGCGCTGCCGACGGTGCCAAGGCTCGCCTCCATTGTGCACCAGCCTAGATGGTCCGACAGCTTTTTAAGGGCATAGGTCTTGCCCGTACCGGCCGGACCATGAAGCAGAATCGCGTTGGGCATCCGGACCCGCATCGCCGCGAACCGCTCGGGCTGACGTTGAAACTCCACTATGTATTCATTTGCGACGCGCGTGAACTCGGGCTGTCCCGCAAGGAGAAAGGTGCTAACCGTCTCGGCGGCTTCACGTACCTTTGGCGCGTCGCCGCAGAATGTCAGAAATTCCTCGACTTCGTTGAGTGTAAGCCACGGGGTTAGGCTCTTAATTTGGCGCGCTGACAGTTTCTCATCACCGACACCGCCGGTCATGACTCGGACGGCGATTTCTCGACGCGACAGACGATCTCGTCCCAATTTCACCGGAAGACACTCCCCGTCGGCGGGGAGGTGAAGAGCATCCTCCCAGGTAGCAGTCGGCGCCTCTTGCTGCATACGCCGCATTGCCTTCAGCAGAGCAGACAGTTCCAGAGAGGTAATGGCACCGTTAAGATGCAGGTCGCCGATACGTGTCGGTCGTTCATCCTCAGCAAACACAATTGCGCGGTACTTTCTCTCTCCAAACTCAACACTCTCAGATCGGCCCAGTAGGCGAAGCAACAAAGGACTCTGCGGCAGAGTTTGGCTTTCCAAGAGAAGGACGCAACCAGGGCTTCGGAACTGCGCGACAACTTGGTAGCCCGCGCTTTGAGCAATCAGGCGTCCGCACTTAACGCCGACGGCAACATCAAATCCGAGCGGCAGCCACGGAAATTCCTGCATTTAAGCCCGCATCAGCCCTGCGAGAGCAGCAACGTTGCCTGTGTCGGTATCAACCAGGAAGAGATTTGGAATCATCTCGAAAATTACGCGCCTCAACGAATCCATGTCATTTGAGGCCAGCGCCGCTTCTCCCCGTGTCGAGAGCGACGCGTGCTTCGCCTTGTCGATAGCCAAGTGCTTCCGTGCGGCAAGGTCGCGGAAAAGGTGGATTAGATAGCTCGGCATGCGCATGAGCTCACGATGGGCCAGACTCCGCATTTCCTGAAGTGCCCTTTCAGCCTCATCGAAACGACTTGCCCGAATTGCCGCTTGCGCTGTCCCGGCCAGTCGGTCGACGATCTCAGTCATCCTTGGATCGGCCGCCTCTCGGATGGTTGCGTCGAAGGAGGTTTTGAATGCATCGAGATCCTGCTGCAGTACCTTACCCTGATTTTCGGGAGAGTGCTTTAGGATCGACACTTGCTGTCGAACTGCCCTCGCTTCCTCAGTGGCCGAGCGTCGAACATCGGCTTCGACTGACTGGCTCAAAGCCTCTTTCTGGCGATCGAGGCGACGCTTGAGATCCTCGATCGCCTGTTTGTCCCCGATGACGTCTTCCGCCAGATCAAGATCGTCCTCTGCTTGCTGGAGAACACTTGCAGCAAGGGTCTCTCCATCCGATCCCTCAAAATTGCGATGGCCGGTCGCCGAGACATAGAATTTGCCGGTATCGAAGGATTTACCGAGCGATGGAACGTCGATCGAGCAATTGAGTAGTCCATTATCATCCATTGACCATCTGATGATCACCTCTTCGCCTTTGCGAAGAATTTCCGACCGCTCTAGGTCGTCCTGAGCTTTCAAGACGAACGATCCAACGAAGAGGTTCAACTCGGGATCCGACACCCGATCATCTCGCTGCTGGTAGAGCTCGATCGCGATCTCACCTGGCTCGCCACCACGAAGATCGACCGCCGCACGGAAGCTCTGGGTTCCCTCTGCCGGCAGAGGCGTTCCTTTTTTCACCAATGCGGCTAGTGAATTCCGCTCCGCACCGCCAATTTTGTCGACGACCTTCACCGAGATTGTCTGGGTTGCCGGAATGCCCGCCGCACTGGCGTGGGTACGGGTTATTGTCAGCACGGTCGACGCACCTGGTGCTGGGGCGCCCGAAGGATCGTATATTGTGACACGGCATTGGTTTTCACCACGTTGCGTCAATGGAACCTCGATGGACGTGTCAGACGCGAGATCGACAACCCCTGAACTCCATCCGTCGGTCGTGTCGATCTGAAGGCGGTAGCCACTTGGAGTTCCTGCTGGCCGCACTCTGATCCGCGCCCGATCGTCCGAAGTGCGAGCTGGGAAATCGTAGCGGACTTCAATCTCCCCCCTGGTGGTCGAGGTGCCGCGAGAGGCCTTCCTCGTGGTCGCCTTGCTCGTCCATTCGCGGCTTTCAGCGAAGATTGCGGCGCCGATTGCGACAGCAGTCATTGGATCGGTCTGCAGGTCGGCTGGGATGCCAAGCTCCGCCGGGATTCTTGTCCTTATCCACGGCATCTTGGACGGTCCGCCAATCAAAACGATGCGGTCGATATCTTCCGACGAATACCCGTTGTCCTTGATTACCTTACGGCAGAGCGACACCGAATCAGCGATCTGCTCTGCGATCAGATCCTCGATTTGTGCACGAGATACGTCCACTGACAGATAGACATCCTCGCCTTGCTCGTCCTGTACCCGCGTTTCCTCCTCACCGGCAAAGACAATAGCCCTGTCTGCTGAGGAGAGTTCGATCTTGGCCTTCTCAGCTGCGGCGCGCGCGACGCCAATGAGGCGGCGATATTTCGGATTGGTTTGAAAGTCGGCCGGGAGATCGAACTGCTCAAGAAGCCACGGCCGGACGATCGAGTTGACGATCATGCGGTCAAAGTCACGTCCACCAAGCATGTTGATGCCCTCATGGGCGACAACATTTACAGATCCCCCTATGCTCTGGACGAGGGCTACGTCAAAAGTACCTCCGCCAAGATCGTAGACAAGGAACTGACCGTTCTTGTTCTTAGAATGGGCAATCGACGCCATCGCCGCGGCGATTGGCTCTTGCAGCAGACCCACTTTTTCGAGGCCGGCTGCGGCCGCAGCTCGGAGTGTTGCCTCCGATTGCATCTGATTGAATGCAGCCGGTATTGTAACGATGGTGCCGTCGATCGAGACATCTCCGACCTCGGTCTTGGTTTGACTAAGGAGGGTGCGGATGATCTCGGTGCTACATTCTTCAGGCGTCATAGTCAGCTTTGCGGCGGCGAAGCCAATCGGGCTATCGGTGCCCATAAGCCGCTTGAACCCTTGGGCGACATTCTCGGGCGACAACAACGCCTGCTGGTAGGCACGATTGCCAACAAACCGGTGGCCGGTCTTGTTGATGTTGATGACGCTGGGCAGGACATCCGTTCCCTCTGCGGTCTTAAAGAGACGCAAATCGGATCCGGAGTTTCCAACGATCGCAGAGTTCGACGTTCCTAAATCAATCCCGAGATACATGGTCTTCCCCCTTCACCAGGGTCACCTTGCCCATAGCGATTACTCTCGTTCCCTGAACGACGGCGGGCTCTAGTGTGCTCTCGATAATGAGCGCAGCGCCGTCCTCGAAGTCCTCGCCATTGACGGCAGTCACCGGAAGGTTGGGCGAAAATGCCTGACCTTCGAATGTCGCGAGCGAGATGCCGCCTTCGCGTGTTAGTGAATCTAGCCTTGAAGCCGAGAACTTCAGCTGCGCAGCGGTCTTTGACCGGTGCTCCTCTGCCACCCGATCCAGCGTTCGCTCGAACGCTCTCAGGAGTTTCCAATATTCGATGGCCAATCTAGCCATCACAGTCTCGTCATCCCCCATGTGCCTGCCTCAGTTTTGCATAAGCATCGTCTCAACGACCCAATCCCATCTGTCATCCTGGTCGAAACCTGCACTTTTCTTCCAGGCGGCCAAAGCATCCTTCGATCCTTGATTCCAGTGCCCGTCTACCTTGCCCTGGTAAAATCCCAGATCCCGCAAACGTGCTTGAACGGCCGTGGCGCCTTCGGCGGTTGAGAGGTCATATTTGACGGGATGATCGTTATCATCCGCGACCCCTTCGCCTGCACCTTGGTCTCCAATCGTATCCCCGCCGACCCAATCGCTAGAAGACGTATCGACACCAGGAGATGGCGGCGGACTGGGCTGCCAAGCGTTGCTTCCAGACTGACCCCAGGAGGCGAGAAGCCGATCAGCACTGGCATTGATCTGCATCTTGTACTTGACCGTGCTTGCCTGGACGGCGCTAAGGTCGGCCGGCATATATCGAAAGCTCGAGCATCTTAGATTGTAGTCGTCGACCGCTGCGTTGAACTGAGCGAGCACTTGGTCCGTTGCTTTGAGCCGAATGTACTCCAGCCTCTCTTTCTGAAACTGGCAGTACCTCAGCTCTGCAATCGAGAGGGTGTTATTTGTCCCAATTGCTGGCCGCAATTCCGAGAAATCATCGATATAGGTGGGCTGTGCCGGAGCGCTGTAGGTCGGTGCCGAAGGAGCGTTGTAAGAAGGGGTCGAGTAGGAAGACGAGCTTGAGTTGTAGCTTGGTGAATAGCGAGAGCTGGAATTATCCGAGTAGATAGCATAGGCGATGCCAATCGCGACGGCCGCGCCAATGGCTAACTTTATCTTGCGCACCGCAGCGCGACGACGCAGGACAGACCTAATTCCTCGCAGCGTATTGGATTGATCATCCGCAACACCTAGACTGAGAGCGCGATCAATCACTTTGATCGCCTCACTCGTCTCTTTGCGGGCGAGTAGTGCCGTTGCGTCGTCCAGCGCTACGTTGCCGCGAATGGTGAGCAGGTCCTCCTTGAATTGCGACGCCATTTCGGCTGGCGGCCGATTGGAGTGGCGATCCAGTCCTTCACCTAGTGCCAAAGCGGCCCGTTGTGCGTTCCGTTCATTGTTCATCCGCAGCATTGCAGCTCGGAGGATGTGCCAGAGGATCGCCTCGTCTTCAGTCTTCGTAACAGCAGCCATACAACGCTCGAACGCATCGTAGAGAAGCTTCGCTCTCCCGCTCGAGGTTGGGCCGAAGCCACTGCCCATTAGGTGTGTCTCAAGGTCTCCTAGCGCCTCATCATCGCCGCCGCCAAGAGCATTGAGCATAGGCTCGAAGACCCGGGTCTTGCGGGCCTCCTCGACTAGCCCTTCGAGAGTTTCGACGTCATCACTTAACGCGACAGAGACGGACGGCAGCTCGGGGAATGTGTCCTGCAGTGCCCTGGAGATGCCTAATGCCGGCTCATAACTCTTCTTATCGTTCGCAAGCCAGAGGCAGAGACCGCGCAATTCTTCATAGATTTTGCGCGAACGCGGTTCGTCATGTCCCTTCGCTTGCTCGAGAACCTGCATCGGCTGACTGATCTTGTCCCAGCGCTTTAACGCGCTGGTGATGTCCTCCACGATGCCGGAGGCTGCTGGAGTCGATCTCAGCTTTGCTGCCAATTGATCGATCTCATCGCTGATCTTCCGGAGGCCAGCTTCCGACCAAGCATCGTACTCTTGGGCTATGGCTTCGATGAGCAGATCGACATTTCGTGATGACTTTGTCGGCTGATGACCATTGGTTGCCATCGGAACGTACTCGGACATGAGCAACAGCATTTGATCGCCCGGGTCCGCGTTTCGCTTGATGACATTTAGTGCAGCTCGAGCGTGACGCTTCCGCAGATCACTGAGCGCACTCGATAGCATGGATTTGTCAATTTTTTGGAAGCCGGAGACTTGGCGATTCTGCGCAAGCGCCTCCGCCAGAGATTGTTCGTCGAATTCTTCATAGGCGCTAATGAGAAAGGTTGGGTATATCCAGAATGATCTAGATTTCTCGTATGCGCAGAGATGCGCAGCAACATTGGCTTCATCGAGGCCACCGAGTTTACCTAGAAGTTCATCACCTGACCCCGTTTCGCCCGCCGCCAGCTTTCGCCCGACCTCCTTTGCCGCTGCTGGCGCCATCAAGGGTAACCAGCCCAACTCTGCGTCGAGACGCGTCTTTGGAGTAAGAAGAGCGCGCATCGCAGCACCGAGCTCAGTCTCCGTTCGATGCCCATCCGCTAGAGCATCGTCATGAGCCGCAAGAATGTCCTCTTGCCGGCTTCGAAGCGAAACCGAGAGCACATGAAAAGGGTTCGCTGTTAAATCGAACTGCGTTGACATGGTTGGTAGTCGTATCCCCCGCCTACCCTCACCGGCGCTTATTTGATGCGGCATTAACCACGCGCGCTGCTCGGCAAGGTGGTGAACTCTACGAAACTGCCAACCACAAATCAACGAGTGCGACTTGAACAGGAGATTACTTCGTGGTCGATGATTGGCGGCGATACGGGCGTACTATCCAGGCCGCACGAGCGATGAAGACAAGCTACATGGCTGACGCGCATATCAGCGTATGCAGGCGGAATCGAGGCCGCCACGACGAGCGTGGCGCGCCTAGGCCGGATCCGAAGAACGAAGATACCTTCAACTGAATGAGTTCTCATCTTGTTCTCATGAGATTGCCTAAGTCAAGAGGGAGCCATGAGCGACATCCACCCAGGCACAGGCGTCTTTCGAGAAACCGTCGAATATCTCGACTCTTCAAGTTGCAAGCGTTCTGCGAAATTGCGGCCAGCGGGTGGTACTCACGCCGACGGTGCTATCGGCACTCGACCGTCATCATCCGCTTCAAAGACGATGGGCGGGCGCAGCACTTCTACTTTTCGTTTCGGGATGCCAAGGCTACGTTCAGGAAGATGAACGACAACAAGAAGCAGACGTGATGCCGCCTAAAGTGCCATCCGTTCGCCGCACTCGGGACGAACCTGCCGCCTGGGGCAATGACGCTCTGTCTGCCTTCATCCGGGATGCGCAAAACAATCAGCTCAGCTCGTTCACAAACAAGCAACCGCTGTGGGCTAAGCTCATCAAGATCGATGCGTGTTTCGTGAAGGCGGCTACCAACCAGCAGCAAACGCAGGACATGGTCGGTTCGCTGTTGTTGATGCGGTCGCGTTCCGTGGGGCCGTTTCTATGGTGAGCGCGAGCCATGCAGGCGAGGTCCCTGCTCTCACGCGCTCCTGCCTCGAATCCGCGGGCTATGCCATCCTCATGGCTGCTAGGCCTGCTCTCGCCCATACTTGGATGGAACGTCACCAAACAACTGATGGCATCAAAGCCATGCGCAAGGAGTTCACGACGGGTGCGATCCGAGAAGCGATCATCGCCAAAGACAAGAAGCTGGCCGAACTGTTTGACCGCTTCTACCAGGAAGCAATCGATCTAGGAGCGCATCCCAATATAGGCGCTGTCGCTATGAGCGCCATTCTCAAAGAGGATGGCAATGACACTCAGTTTCTATTGAATTACCTGCACCCCGATAGCATACCGCTCGACATGACATTCAAGCACACTGCTCGCGCCGGGTTGTGTGCCTTGTTCCTCTTTGCGCAGATTTTTGAGGCGCGGTTCAGTCTCCTTGGTTTGCCAGAACGTCTGCAAAAGTTGCGGACTAACTTGTAGGTGATCCGATGGAAATCAAGGCGGGTGGCGTTGATGAAGCTGAAGTAGAAAAATCGCCAAGCGCAACAGCCGCCGGCCAGATAACCGGCTAATCTAACCCACTGCAAGCGAGGTCGCCCATCACTCGCTGAGCTACAGACAAGACACAGAGGGTGAGTCCGCTTCGCGCCAGCAGCGGCATGACCCCGTTGCCTAATCAGGTCTCCATACGACCAGAATATGGTCGGATAGCGAGTTGATCGGGCGCCCATGAGCCATCAATCGCGGAAAGCTCCGCTGCAGAAAGTCCACTGTGCGTAGGAGGCGATATCGCCTGTACGGGAAGGCGGTAAGATCAATTGCCGAGGATCGTGAGCTTTGTGTCCTCGGTATAGATCTCCGGGAAAAGGATCGCGAGGACCTTATCCCAGCGGCTGTCATGGACGAAGGGTTCCGACTTAGCCTTGATGGCCTTCCAGACCTCTGTCTTCTTGGCCGCCCACTTTCCAGTCCGGTCCTGCTTCTCGATCATCTCCCGGCGCCCGTAGGCCTGCACGGCTGCCGCAAAGGCTGGGAGGGCGTATGGATAGTGCTGCAGAAGATGATGCGGGATATCGATGAGCTTGCTGTAGGCCCAACCTATGGGTACTCCAGCTTTCGCTGAGAGGACCGCCTGCAGAATGACTTGAATCTGACGATCGGTGCCGGGGTCAAGGAGAAAGGGCGCGCCAAGCGCCCGGAACGTGCTTTGGGCGCGATGGAGGTCCTGGACTCGTTTTGGATCGTTCGTCCGGTCCCAGAGGATTCCGTCTTCGTCGATCTCCCTGATTGGCCGCCGGAGGGCGAGGTCCAGGAAGAGATCTGTTGCTTCTTGTCGGCGCCGGAGTTGTTCTTCCTCCTGCCGTCTGGCCTCAGCGCGCGCCTTCTCGATCCTCAACTGCTCTCGGAGCTCCGCCTCCCGGGCGGCGACGTCAAAGTAGAAACAGGTCTGGTCTTCCGGTGAGATCGCGAGCGCTTCGAAAGGGACGATCCGGCTTTTCCATATGCCTTGGATCTCGCCGTCAATAAGAGTGGGCTCATGCCAATGTGCCTCGACCATGAAGGTGCCGGCCGCGGTCGAGGCTTCGTCGGTTTCCTGGTTGACGACGAGCGCATTCCGGTTGTTGGGGAGAACGACGTCGTTTTCCATCATGCGGATCCTGGCGGGATCGAATTTCCGCAGTATCCAGACGAGGGCGGCGCCCTCGGTCGCATAGAAGGCTTCCCGCTTCACGATGGTGCTAATGAAAGTGGTGGAGAGCTGGGCCTCGATCGCCAGGCGGACGTCTCTCCCGTCCTTCATCCATACCGCGGAGACATCCGGCTTCTTCCAGCCCTCTCGGCCGATCCAGATTGCCTCCTCGACCACATCCCGGATGCTCGCCACTACCCGCAGGCCTCGCGCGATCCGTGCCTTCGTGAGCTTGTGTCCAGCGCTCTCGCGTTGCCCGCAATAGCGCCAACGCTCGATTTCCTCCTGGGAAGGACGTTCCGCACGGTAGGGACATTGGAGGAGGGCCGGGTCTTCGGAGCGGGGATGGGCAAAGTAGAATTCATGACCATTGGGCTGAACGGCCAAGGCCGCCAGGAAAACCGGAGAGCAGCAGGATGCGCAGATGAGGCGTTTCCGGTTAAGGGTGTGGACGTCTTGGCGCAGCAGCTTTCGGAGCCGCACCAGCCTCACGACCCGCAATCGCTCAATGAACGAGCGTGCGCCGAATTCCGATCCGCCACGGGCAAAACGCAAAGACATTACGGTGAGCTGCCCGGTAGCGACAGCCTTGGCTCGGGCCATCGGATTTATGTCCGGCGAGTCCCTGAAATCCTCGAATGCTTGATCGATTCGCATTCCATGATGCTCCGGCCGATCTCGGCCGGTTTCAACTAGGAAAAGACGGCGACGGCCAAGTCGGCTTAGCGCCAACTGCGGACATGATCGGGCGCCCCGCCTTCGGCTTCGCTACGTCACCGACCAACGAGACTGCGCTGCCGCTCCATGCCATACCAGAGAGGTCGCGACCGCTGAAGGTCGATGCCAAGCTCCTAGCCTGCCGTCGTACGCGACGGCAGGAGTTCGGATGAAGACAGCCCGGCGAAGCCTTGTAGAGCGATGCTTACCGCACTATAGAACAGCTCCTCCGCAAGCTGCCGCAGGCCGCAGCAACCCTCCTTGACCCTGGCGATCTGAGCCGCTGATCGACCTCCCGATGCCATCCGTCTGGTAACACTCCCATTCAAGCTGGTAAGATAGCTGTTCCGTACGGGGCAGGCGGAATGCAAATAAACATCTTCTCAGGTGGCCGACGTATCGCGGCCGTGGTGGGCTTCCTCATCGCCTGCCTTGCGGCGGCTTTCGCGTTCCTTGTTAGCGACAGCCATCCTGCTGAGAAGTTCATTTACTCCATCGAGATGAAGCAACCGGTTAAACGTGCAACCGAGTGCAACTACGATGACGACCCGACAAGGCACTTCATTGGGACGGTCTATGAGTGGTTCGATGTGGAAGTTGTCTACTGCTTTCGCAACATCACGCTTCAGGATGGACAATACATCCCTTACATAGACTCAACCGGCAAATGGATGGCCGGAAAGTCCTATTCCGATGAAGTCAACAAGTACGAGAACGACTTCATTCGGCAGTTCGCGATGCCACCGTCCGACCGAGCTGAGGCCATCACCATCGCGCGCGGCAATGTGCACCAGATGGCGCTCAACTGCCTGTTGGCATTTGCCGGAGCGGCAGTCGCCGTCTGGATCATCACCTACATTCTGGGCTGGATCGTGCGCGGCTTCCTGGGCGTTCCGCGCGGGCAAGACTTCCGGTCGCCTCCACCACGAGAACGACTATAGGAGAGCCACCCATGGGGACACTTCAGGTTCTCAGAAGGCAGTTCGCCTACTTGATGGCAACCGGCCTTCTGTCCGGGTGTGGCGATAGCTGCCGCGAATACTCGGACTTCACCTGTGATGAGATCGAGGCTGCGAGTTATAACGTATATTTCTACTACCCAGATCAGCGGGAAGAATACCTGGGAGAAGCAGTCACACTGTCCTCTTGCGGCAATGTCGCGCGTAGCTACGCAAGTTCCAAGAACATGTCCTCTGCGAACTGGGGTTACGTTTGCTGCATGATCGCCAATGGATCGAGTTGCTACGAGAAGCACCGGTGATAGTGCAATGTTGAAAGCTACCCCAGAGGAGACTGAGGAAGTCCGGGAATACTTCGAATGGCAAGCGTCTGATCTCGAAGTCACCTTCATGCAGAAGGTCTACTCAGAGGTTGTCGTGAATACTCGCCACGATGTCTGGGACATTCACACCAATAAGGATCGCTGGTGGGTCATTACAGGCGGGACCAACCTGTACTCTCAGGAGCAGTTCCCTAACATGGATCTCGCTCTTACCTTCCATATTGGCTTGATGCTTCGCATCCCGCGCACTGAAGAGCAACGGGAAGGCGACCAGCGCATCCTGCCGTTCGGTTCCGTGTACGAGAAGATGGAGAAGGCCGCTACCGCCGTCACGCAGGCGCACAACCTCACGGACTATCAAGCCATGGGCGTCCGGTGCCGCGAGGTGCTTCTCGAACTGATCTCTGTTGCACAGGACTCGGCGAAGTGGACTGACACACCGCCACAGCGTGCGAACTTCCGCGAATGGGTGGAGATCATCGCTAATGATCTCCTGCCGGGTGACACTAACAAAGAGCGTCGAGGCGCTCTCAAGGGTGCGCTTGAGTCGGCCTGGACCTTCTCCAACTGGTTGACGCATTCAAAGTCGGCCGCCTGGATCGATGCCGAGATGGCGGACTCGCTGACACAGCACGCTGTGGGCATGGCAACCTCATTCATCATTCGCGAGTTGCGTGGTGTGCCTGAGGAGTGCCCTAAGTGCGGCTCGCCGCATCTTGGACCAGAACAAGGTGAAAATACTGCGGCACCCGGCATCCTCTGGGAGCGTCCACGTTGCGCCGACTGCGGATGGGCTGGTAGGCCTGTTCCAGTTCTCGACCTCGAGAATAACCAGCCTATCATCACTCGCGAAGGCGACGACTCCAGCGAACACAGCCTCATGGCAACTCCATTGCGCGCAGTGCGTAAGCCGGGCGATCCGCCGACGGGACCACTTCTGAAGACAGAGTCCAGGCCGCCGGAGCCAGCGGTCTACTTTGCCTATGGTTCCAACATGTCAACGGCCCGACTCCGTGAGCGCATGCCAAGTTGCAAGCCGCTCGGCATTGCTACCTTGCCGGGGCATGAACTCCGCTTCCATAAGTGCAGCGCCGATAAGTCCGGGAATAAGTCAGGTAAGTGCAACGCGTTTGCCTGTGGTGGTGACAGCAGTGTAATTGGAGTTCTGTTCAGCTTCGATCCGGCAGAGCGCGTAAAGTTGGATGCAGCCGAAGGCGTCGGCAAGGGCTACGACCATGCGTTGGTCACTGTGATCAACGACAAGGGTCGCCGGCGGAAAGTTCTTACCTACATTGCCGCTCCCGACTACATCGACGACACACTGAAGCCATACGGCTGGTACAAGGACTTTGTCCTTGCTGGTGGTCGGGAACACGGCATACCGCCCGGCTATATCGAGAAATTCATCCAGTCGGTTGAGTCGATCGATGATCCGGACAAGAAGCGGGATGAGCAGCAACGAGCAACGCTCAGATGATCCCTGTGGCTTGAAGCGTCGTTGACAGTCACTAAGCTTAAAGCCGTTGGCCGTTGGCTCGCAGCGAGAGCACGTTAAATCGTGGCACGTCCGCTATGCGCCATGTGTGGACGGCTCTCCCTTTGCAAGGGTTTTCTTAGATGGGATGCTTCCGCCTGGTCGGTGCGGCCATGTGTGCGGCCTGTTGATGCGGCACACATGGGCCGCTGGCCATAATGCCTTCCGCGGAGCCGGGTCCCGACCAAAAGCACGCGCTCGAGGCGCTATGGCGCAAATGGGTTTTCCCGCTCTCGGTATCGACCGGTGGACGCATTACATCGCAGTTGCCCTTCCCAAACTCTCTCAGCCGGCGCTGCTGACGAGAACCGGCTCTCTGTAGCGTTCTCCGGTCATCATCATCGCCCAGATCATTCTCGCCATCTTGTTGGCTAAGGCGACTGCCGCGATCTTGGATGATCGCCGAGAAAGCAGTGCCACCAGCCATGGTCGGCGCGTTCCATGCCGCTGGGCGTAGCGGATGACCGATAGGGCGCCGACGACCAGCAATTGGCGCAGATACCGATCACCCTGCTTGGTGATGCCACCTAGCTTCTCCTTGCCGCCGCTGGAGTTTTGCTTCGGAACCAGGCCAATCCAGGCCGCGAGATCCCTTCCCGATCGGAACGCTGCGGGGTCAGGGACCGAGGCTACGATCGCGCTGGCAAGCACCGGTCCGACGCCGGGCACTTCCATCAGCCGCCGCCCGATATCAGTCGACCGCGCACTCACTCTCACCCGGCGGTCGTTCTCGAGCACCTGCTCGTTCACCAGCTGAAGCTGGGAGGCCAGGATGATCAGGGAGCTGCGGGCCATTGCGGGCAACCGCTCATCCTGCACGTCTGCAATGATCCCTATCAGGCGCTGCAGCCCATTGCGGCCGACGGGTGCCACCAGGCCGTACTCCGCCATGTGGCCACGGATGGCGTTCGACAGCGCAATCCGCTGGCGCATCAACATCAGCCGGACGCGGTGAAGGACCAACACACCCTGCTGCGCGCAGCTCTTGATCTCGACGAAGCGCATGTTGGGTCGGGTCACCGCCTCGCAGATCGCCTCGGCATCGGCGGCATCGTTCTTCTGCCGCTTCACGTAGGGTTTGACGTATCGTGGTGGCATCAGCTTTGCCCGATGCCCAAGCTTCTGCAGCTCCCGGGCCCAGTGGTGGGCAGCCGCACAGGCCTCCATTCCAACCAGGCATGCTGGCTGCTTCGCGAAGAACGGCAACAACCTGGCCCGGGTTAGCCGCCGCTGCACGACGACTACCCCTTCTCGATCAACGCCGTGGACTTGAAAGACCGACTTACCCAGATCCAAACCGATCGTGACTGCTGCTTCCATGGCTCTCCTCCTGTCCACCAACCTCCAGGAGGCTGGCTGGTTGGATGAGAGCCGTCCACAGCATCAGAAGCGGACATTCTACCGCTCGAGCCTCTTAGTTGCGGGCGTATTGATGACGTGCGGGTTCGGGATCTGAAGCTATGGGTGCGATGGTTGAGCGCTGACTACGGCACCATCGCTCTATCTATGACCTCAAGTGAGAGAAAGCCGACGAAGAACATCGCGGTGCCCCAGGGCGTCTCCGGCCGCTCATGCGCTTCGATCAATAGTTCCTCCGTAACTAAGTACAGCAGAGCAACTAAGCCGAAAGAGAAGGCAACCGCTTGCCACGCAGGCGAAAGGGTTGCAATCGGCTGCGCAATGAGCATACCGGGCGGAACGGCTAAGGCAACTCCCGCCGTGATCGCTATGACCTTCCATTTCGAGGCACCCGCACCGAATGCGCCGGCGATCGAAAGTCCGAGGAATAGAAATTCCATTGAAAGCGCGATGGCGATCAATGTGCCCTGCCGCTGGCCGGCATCAAAACCGAGACCAAGCACCACCCCATCTATCAGGGCATCCACGGCGGCGAGGACGATGAGCGCGACAGGTCCCTCGTATCCCTTGGTGACTTGGGCGAGCAGTAGCATCACCGCGATGCCCGCGGCACCGCCAATCACGGCGGACCAGACAGCACCGTGGAGGACATCCGGCAGAAGTTCACCGGCTGCCGCGTAGAAAATGAGCCCGGCCGCAAAATGCTGGATGGCACCGACCATCTTTGGGCTCGGGACCCGCATCGTGCTCCAGGCGCCTCCCAAGGCCCCGACGGCGATCGGCAAAAATGCGTAGAACCACATCGTGAGCCCCTCAACGGCAGCTATGTGTGTTCAGTCGTCAGTCATCTCCTGACGGGCAGATGTTGCGCGGCTCAGTCTGCTTTTTCGGTTTCCAGGCAGCGATACCGGCATTTCCGGCGGCGATCTGATCGGGCGTCATCGATCGGGCGACCGCTGACTGATCGACCCCCGCTTCCGGCGTAGCTGCGTTAGATCGCGCGGCCAGCCCAAACCATTTATATGCCGCTACGAGGTCACGCGGCACTTCCACGCCGTCTCGATAGATGACGCCCAGTCCAAATTGTCCGCCAGGATTGTTCTGATCAGCCGACAGACGGAACCAGCGCTCCGCTGTTTTCAGATCCTTCGTTACGCCGTCGCCGGTCGCGTACATCGTGCCGAGGTATTGCTGGGCCCGATCATCGCCTTGCCTGGCGGCCTTCTCGTACCATTTGGCGGCCGTGGCGGGCGCATGATCGACGCCGAGCCCGGCGTCGTAGAGCCAGCCCATCGCCAGCTGCGCGTCTGCATTGCCCCCTTCGGCGAGGGGCGATAGTTCCTTTAGAGCACTCTTGTAATCCTTGCCGATGTACGCATTGCAGGCCGCAGTCATGTCCGCCTGGGCAATTGGGATCGAGCTAAGAACAGAGGCGAGCACAAGGGCTGGTGCTCTTAGGCTTCGCCGGCAGCGAATCCGTTGATCAATGCGAGTCAGTCGAAGATCTCCTCGAGCCAGGACTTCCGACGTTTGCCATGTTTTCCATGACTTGATGAGCCGTGCTTCTGCTCAATTCCGGTCGGTCCGGCAAGCTCGGACATGACTTGCGCCGGGTTCGAGGCAGCAGAACGCTCGATGATTTTGTCGAGCTCGCCGCGATCTAACCAGATTCCACGGCACTTCGGGCAGTAGTCGATTTCGACGTTCTGGCGCTCGGTCATGATGAGGTCGACCTTGCAAACGGGACAAAGCATTCCGATCACATTCTTGGGCTCAGGCGTGGCCACTCTCGGTGTGTGAAGAGAGGCTAAGCGGGGTTGGCTGCTTCTCGTTTCGCGGCTTGCGGCTGAACCACCGTCTTCTCAGCAACGCCCGAATTCAGTAGCCGCAGAGCATTAAAAACCACCAGCAGGGAGGCGCCGACGTCGGCCGCTATGGCGCCCCAAAGGCTGGCCATGCCGGCGAAGGTGAGTACGAAGAACACCGCCTTCACGCCCAGCGAGAATATGATGTTCTGCCGGATCACGGTCAGCGTCCTCTGTGCGTGGTGGACCAACCAGGGCAGACGCGAGACATCATCGGTCATCAGCGCCACGTCCGCGGTTTCAATCGCGGCGTCACTGCCGATGGCGCCCATGGCGATTCCCATGCTCGCGCGGGCAAGGGCAGGGGCATCGTTGACGCCGTCTCCCACCATTCCGACGAACTTGTGTGTAGCGACCAGGCGCTCGACTTCGCGGACCTTGTCCTCGGGCAGCAGCTCGGCATGGACCTCGTCGATTCCCACCTCGCGCGCGATCGCCTCGGCGGTGACACGATTGTCGCCGGTCAGCATGATCACGCGCTCAATGCCGGCGCGGTGCAGCTCCGCGACGATTTCCCGAGCCTCAGGGCGAATGGTATCGGCGACCGCGATCAGGCCGCAAACATGCCGCTCGTTGCCGACCACCAGGACAGTCTTGCCGTCGGCTTCCATCGCCTCTGCTTCTCGCGTCGTCTCGGGCGTATCCTGGTCGCGCTCGACGACATAGCGGTGCGAGCCCAGCCAGTAGGGTTCGCCGTTGACAATTCCAGCGAGACCTTTGCCCTTCAGGACTTCGACATCTTCGGCCGGCGCCGGGGTGATGTTCTTGGCGGCGGCATACTTCATGACCGCGCGCGCCAGCGGATGGGTCGAGCGGGCCTCAAGTGCTGCGGCACGGGCCAGAAGCTCGGCCTCGTCATGATCGCCGAGTGGGACCACGCGCACGACTGCGGGCTCGCCGCGAGTGATCGTGCCGGTCTTATCCAGCGCAAGCGCTTTCAGCTTGGCTGGAAGCTCGATATAGGCGCCACCCTTGACCAAGACACCGGCGCGAGCCGAGGCCGCCAAGGATGCAACGATCGAGACCGGCGTGGAGATCACCAGGGCGCATGGGCAAGCGATCACCAGCAGCACCAGCGCGCGGTAGAGCCAGTCGACCCAAAGGCCGCCGAACAGCAGCGGTGGAACCACGAAGACCAGCAGCGCCAGCACCATGACCGCAGGCGTATAGATCCGCGCAAACTTCTCCACCCATTGCTCGGTCGGTGCCCGGCGGGCGTGGGCTTCTTCGACCATGCGGATGATGCGTGCGAGGGTCGTGTCTTCGGCGGCTTTGGTGGCCTCGACGGTCAGCGTGCCGTCGCCGTTGATGGTGCCGGCATAGACCTCACTGCCTTCGCTTTTCTCAACGGGCACGCTCTCGCCGGTGATCGGCGCCTGGTTCACGGCGCTGGCGCCGGATACGATCCGGCCGTCGAGGGCGATACGCTCGCCGCCGGGAACGATGAACTGCTCGCCGGGCTTCAAATCGGCAACGGGCACCTCGGCGTCGGAACCGTTGGGCATCAGCTTCCGGACGGTCGGCGGCGCGAGATTGAGCAAGGTCGCAATGGCGCGGCGCGCGCGACCGACGCTCCATCCTTCAAGAGCAAGAGAGAGAGCGAACAGGAAAGCGACTGTCGCGGCCTCGAACCATTCGCCGATCGCCGCTGCGCCGATCACGGCCACGACCATCAGGAGGTTGATGTCCGGCCGGAGGTTGCGCACGGCATACCATGCCTTAATCACCACGAAGCGCGCGCCGAATAGGGCTGCGGCAACATAGGCGGCGATTTCGGGCCAAGCCATAGGCTCCTGGTCATGCGAGACGAGCAGCCGCAAGCCGGTCAGGAGATCGGAGGAAGACCAGAGATGGATCGCGATGCCGAGCGCCACGAAGGCCCCGCTGATCGCCGTGAAGATCACCTGCTGCCGCCGGTGGCTATCCACGTCCTGATCACGAGCGCCTTTCTGCCACGGAGATGCCTTCATGCCGGTATCGGCGACCGCTCCCAAAATGGCGTCGTCGGCGACATGCTTCGCAGCGTCGGACACCATCATCCGGCCGTTCAGGACGTCGAAGGCCAACTTGTCCTCGCCGCCGACGAGCGATCCGAGCGCGCCCTTGAGCACCGCCACCTCTTCGGCGCAGTCCATCCCGCGAACCTTGAAAGACCGGCCACCTGTGAAGGCGGGCGGCTCAACGGGTGCGCCGTGGTCATGATCGTGGTGATCGTGATCATGACCGTCGTGGTCATGGCCGTGGTCGTGAGAGTCGCCGGCGCGGTGCTTGTGCGCCTTATGGTCGTGGCCCTTTCCCGGGTGGTCGTGGTCGTGGCTGCAGCAGCCTTCGGACTCTTTGTGCTCGTCCGATCCGTGTGCCTGGGCCATTGCGAGTCTCCTGTGGGATAGGCGGTTCTCGAGTAATGTAGGACCTGTAGCGACCATAGGTTCAAGGGATATTGTGGCTTGGAGCACCAAGGTAACCATCTGAAAACGCTATGATATAGTGTAACACTCATCCCCTTCGGCTCTTGAAACCGAGGCCAGCGATCCCCAATTCAACTCTACAACTCTGGTAGCTTTTGGGCTGGAGGGCGGGGTGAACGGACTTTCAATCGGATCATTGGCTGCCGAAACCGGCAGCAGCGTGCAGACGATTCGCTATTACGAGCAAATCGGTCTCTTGCCACCCGCCGGCCGGACGGAAGGGAATCAGCGGCGCTATGGCCGCGATCACGTGGCTCGCCTGGCCTTCGTGCGTCATAGCCGCGAACTCGGGTTTCCGCTTGAGGCCATCCGCGAACTGCTCAGCCTTTCCGATACGCCGGAGCGAGATTGCAACGCCGCGGACGAAATCGCGCGCCGGCAGCTCAAAGCGGTCGAGGATCGGATCAAACGCCTGCGCGCGCTCCGCACCGAGTTGAAGCGGATGATCGCTGAATGCTCCGGCGGCAAGATCTCCGAGTGTCATGTCATAGAAGTGCTCGGAGACAGCTCGCACGGGCATTGTGTTGCCCATCGGCACAGCGCGCCAGAACCGGCACTCGCCAGCGACTGACCCAACCCACGCCCAAATCCTTCGTCGTGCCCGCCTCGAGCGGCTGACCTTTTGTGACGGTTTTTGAACTGGACGTTGCGGAGCGGTGATCCTCTTCAACTTATTGACTAGAACATACACCCACCCTATTTAGGGCTATCAGAAGACGAACATCGCGGGGCGAGACAAGAGATGCTGACCTTGACTTTGGAGAAGCCGGGCGTTGCCGCGCCCAAGAAACTCCAGCTGTCGCTGAACAAAGGTGCACGCTTCACGGTGAAGATCGCCTGGGAATGCGAGGCCGACCACCAGGACGACGTCGACGTTCATGCGCTTGAGGCGAACAACAGCGGAAACGGTGCGCGCGTCACCAGCCTCGAGAGCGTCCTCTCGACCTATAATACCAAGAAGATGAATCCGCGCGGCGGCGTCTTGCCGAACAACGCCGATGGATCGTTTGCGACGCCGTCCGGCGGTTTGCAGCATTCCGGTGACATCCGGGTGCAGGGCAACTTCGAGACGATCACCATCGACGGCTCTCGCCTGCCTGCCGGTGTGAATGAGATTCCGCTGTTCGCAACGGTGCACAAGGCCGATCACGGCAATGAGCATGAGTCCGATCATGACTCCGACGAAGAAGCCGCTTTTGCTGATATCGAGGTTTGCTCCGTGACGATTTCGGACGATAACGGGAAGGAGCTCGCCGCCTACAAGCTCTCCGACGAGTTCGGCGATTTCAACGTCGTGCAGCTCGGCAGCATCATGCTGGCCGAAGATGGCGCCTGGGTCTACGCTCCGGTCGGCCGCGGCTTCACCGGTACGATCAACGACGTCCTGGCGCATTTCTCGTAAAGAACGCTCGATGCCGGGGGAAAAGAAGGGCGGTCCGCGGCCAACGGTGGTAACCCCGCCGCCCGCGCGGAAGAAACCCACAAAGACGTCGGCGGAGGCTGGAAAGCCGGCACCGGCGGTCCGCACGCCGACCGCCATCCCCGGTGTCGAGCGTAAGCGCATACCGATCGATGCCACCAGACTGCGCGACCTGGCTTTTGGCAGCGATGCCCGGACATGCGCGCTCGCCGTTGGGCTGGTTCAGACTTTCGTGTTGGATAAGGCGACCGAGCGCAAGGTGATCCTGTGGGGTCAAGACGTCCAGACCTCCCACAGCGAACTTATCGCGCAGGTTCTGAAGCTCTCCCAGACTCCGATCTTCGTCCGCATCGAAGGCTACATAGACCGGATGATGACCATCCTAAAGTCGATCGACGTTGTCTCCGCGAGCGGGAATGCCCAAGGAGGGATTGCCAGCTATTTTCGCGGCATCAACAACAAGATCGACACGCCGGAGGAACTGGATGTCGCGCAACGCGAACTCGACCAACTGATCAAGCATATGCGTCGCGGCCTGGATGAGCTCCTGGACCTCAAGGACCAGTTGGAGACCCAGGCCAAGAGGCTGGATGAGCTCGCGGTCGCATCGGAGGCATCCGCCTTGGCAGCCTCGTTCCTCGCACAATATCTGCAGAACGAGAAGCCGAACCTGGCGCAGGGCTTCACCCAGCGCAGCGCGAGCCTCACGCAGACCCTGACGCAGATCCGGCAGAACGACAGTGTTCGTGAGATGCAGATCAACTACCCGCTGCGCCTCGTTCACGCGATCCAGGACGTTGCGCTGGTGGCGCTACCGGACGTGATCGCCAGCATCGCATCCGCGGTTTCGCTCAATGGGCGGAAGCTGAGCCTCTCGCCGACCGAAGCGGGCGAGTTGCACTACAAGCTTCGGGACATCATCAGCAAAATGGCGATTCAGGAGGGACGATGAGTGAACATGGTGAAGCCGCACGACCGCCGCTCAAGCTTGACCTCAACAAGGCCGCACAGAGCCTCCGCCTGTCGCTCGACAAGGCCGGCGTCGCCCAGAACATCAAGGCGGAGCTGATCTTCGACATCGATGTCTCGGGCTCGTTCGAGCACGAGCACGAGGAAGGCACCACCAGCCAGCTGATCGAGCGCCTAGTGCCGTATGGCATGGTGCTTGATCCCGACGGTGCCATGGACGTCTTCACCTTCAGCGACGGCCGGGGCAATGCCCATCGCGTCGGCACGGTCACGCCGAAGGAGTCCGAAGGATACATCCTCGAGAATGTGGTCGATCGTGTGCCGGGCTGGAAGGGCGGCACCAGCTACAGCTACGTGCTGGAGAAGAACCTGCAGCATTTTGGCTGGCTGCCTTGCGAGACTGATCACGAGACCGGCCTGGGCGCCTTGATCAGCCGATTCTTCGGGGGAGCGAGGAAAGAACCGCACTACCACGAGCAGAAGCGCTCGATCGTCATTTTCGTCACCGACGGTGAGAACGAGGCCAGTGACGAGCGGCGAACGATGCAGGTGCTGGAAGCCTCGCAGAGCCGCGGCGACAACGTCTACTTTCTGTTCATCGGCGCTTGCGAGCACAACGTCGACTTCAAGTTCCTGAAGACGATCGCGAAAAAATTCGAGAACACCGGCGTCGTGATCATCCGGGATCTCGAGGCATTCGTGGAGAAGTCCGACGAAGAGATCAGCGCCGAGCTCCTCGGGCCTGAGCTGATCTCCTGGCTCAAATCCTAAGGGCACTTGGTGCTGAAAAGCAGGGCGGCAGGCCGGCCGCCCTGCGCTACCAATTCCATTCTCTTGTCATGCGAAACCGGCAGCGGTTCACGATGGCGTCGCGCTTCTCGATGCTTGCTTGTCAGTCGAAACAACCGATCGCGTGATTAGCAGCATGGCGCCCAGGGTGATCGCGACATCGGCCATATTGAACGTCGGCCAGCGCCAAGCTCCCAAATGGAAGTCGAGGAAGTCCGTGACCGCGCCATTCCTGACCCTATCCACGATATTGCCGGCGGCACCGCCGGCAATCAGGCCGAGCGCGGCGGCCTGAATTCTTCTTTCACTGCGCAAAGCCCAGAGGAGGATGACCGCTGCGATTGCCGTCTTCACGCCGGACAGCAACAACGGGCGATCCTCGAAGAAGTCCCGGAACAGGCCGAAGCTGACGCCGGTATTGAAACTGAGCATCACGTTGAAGAATGGCGCGATCTCGATCGTGCGCGGTGGGAGCATCACGATTGTTGTGATCGCCCACTTCGAAGCGATGTCGATGCCGAGCGCGCCGACGAACGCGGCCGCAACCCACATTGTGTGCCTTTTGAGAGATGCTTTAGCCAAGCTTGCTCCGGGTCGATTCTTCAGCGGACCAGCGCGACGCCGCGCGCCACTGGTCTTACAACCTGTAGCGACTATAGGATCAACCCCTATCGGAGCGACGATCGGCTATCCCCTTGGGTGGGTGGCAAACGCGGTTATGCGGCCCGGACCACACCGACGAAGCGGTTCAATTCGGTTCGCAGCTTGTCCGACTGGTCGGAGAGCCGTTCTGCCGCACCCAATACTTGGCTCGCCGCAGCACCGGTCTTGGTCGCCGCTTCGCTCACAGATCCGATGTTTTCGTTGACTTCGTTCGTCCCCTGAGCGGCCTGCTGAACGTTACGGGCGATCTCCCGCGTGGCGGCAGTCTGCTCTTCGACGGCAGCAGCGATCGAGCCGGAGATGCTGCTCATCGTCTGGATCGTGTCGCTGATGCCGCGGATCGAAGTAACCGAGCTGGTCGTCGCAGACTGCACAGACGCGATCTGAGTCGAGATCTCATCGGTCGCCTTGCTGGTCTGTGTGGCCAGCGTCTTCACCTCTGAGGCGACGACAGCAAATCCCTTGCCCGCTTCGCCGGCGCGCGCGGCTTCGATCGTCGCGTTCAGCGCCAGCAGATTCGTCTGGCTGGCGATATCGCTGATCAGCTTCACCACGTCACCGATCCTCTGGGTCGCGCTGGCGAGCGCGGACACCTCGTTGGTCGTGGTCGCAGCTTGCTCAACGGCCTTTGCAGTGACGTCATTCGATTGACCGATTTGGCGGGCAATCTCATCCACGGATGCTGAAAGCTCTTCGGCAGCGGCCGCCACGGTCTGAACGCTTGCTGATGCTTCTGTCGAAGCCGCCGCGACCGCACGCGATTGCTCATTGGTGGTCTGTGCTGTGGCCGCCATCGATTGAGCCGCGGTGCGAAGCTCTTCGGCAGCGCTGGAGACCGAATGCACGATCACACCGACGGCACCCTCGAAGTCATCGGCGAGACGGGTCATTTCTGACTTGCGCTGCTTGGCCGCCATTTCCTTCTGAGCCTCTTGTTCGGCCCGGAGACGATCAGCTTCCACCATGTTGTCCTTGAACACGAGGACGGCTTTCGACATCTCGCCGATTTCATCGCTGCGTTCAGTCCCGGGAATGGCGACGCTCATGTCGCCAGAAGCGAGCTTGCCCATAGCCGCCGTCATCGCACGGATCGGGCGGATGATGGCGCGCCCGAGAAGAACCGCGACGGCAACGCCAAGCACTGTAGCAAGCGCGGCCAGGATCCAAACGAGGGTGTTGGCGAAGGCCGCAGAGTCGGCGAACTCTTGATTCACTTCCTCGGCGTGCTTCGTCTTCAAATCGCGAATCGAATTGAGGGCAGCACCCATATCAGTCAGGGTGGCGTCGATCTTGCCGTCCAATTCTCGGATCTCGTCGGTCACGTCCTTGGTCGGCTGAAGGGCCGGCATCATCTGCTTGTCGAACAACTCGACCAGCTGGTTGTATGCCTCCTGAGCTTTCTGGACCGAGGCCTTCGCCTCATCGGACATATCGGGGTCTTCTTCCATTGCCTTAAGCTGTTCGGCGATGACAGCCTTCTCGGCTTCCCAGTCCTTAGCGGTGACGTCGAGCTCGCGGTTGATTTCTGCGTCGGCGATTACTTGATAAGCCTCGGCACTGCTCGCCGCAGTCTTGGTAGCCTCAATGACGTCGCCGTAGGTCTCCGCCGAAGCCTCCTGGAGGCTCCGCAGGTCTTCGACTGCCCAGAGTGCGACCCCTGACAACGCCAGCATGATTGCGACATTTACGAGAGAGCCAGAGAATAGTTTTCGCGCAATGGTAAAATTCATGATCCCTGTACCCCGGTTCGAACGCTTCTGCGGCGAGGGTAGCAGCCCAAGGTATATGTTCCGTTAACGGAGGTTCCCTCGCGGGTTGGGAAGGATAAGCAGACATCAAGCAAGAAGCGCTTGAAGCTCCAGTCGTTGTAGGTCGTAAGCTTTGCTGGCGCTCTACAAGCTCGGGGTTAAATGGTTGCGTCCCAGCTGCCCGTGACGAACTCATGGCGGATGCTATTCCTGGCATGGCTCGTCGCCCTGGCGGCGTCGCTCGGCGCCCTGTTCGTCGGCGAGATCATGGGCCAGACGCCCTGCATCCTCTGCTGGTATCAGCGCGCATTTATGTTTCCCCTAGCGATCATCCTGGCGGTAGGCACTTTTCGGGGCGACGGCCTGGTCTGGCGATACGGCCTTCCCCTGGCGGTCATAGGCGGGTTGATCGCCGGCTATCACTCGCTTGTCTATGCGGGCTTGGTCGCTGAGGCTCTGAAGCCCTGCGCCGCGGGGCAATCCTGCACGGGCGAAGGCATGACAATCCTCGGCGGGATTCCGCTACCCTATCTCTCGACGGCCGCTTTCGCAGCCGTTGCCCTCCTCCTTTCACTCTCGACGCGAAGGTCCGACTCATGAACAGACGAAAGATGATTGTGCTCGCTGCGGCCGCGGCTGCGGCCTGTTTGTTCGCAGGCGGTGCCGTAATTTATTCGCGCCAGGTGAACGATCCTGCGAACCTTCCGGTAGCTAATGAGAACAGCCCGCTCATTCGCCCGCATTCGCCCATTCTCGGGCCGACGACTGCTCGGGTGACGATCGTTGAGTTCTTCGATCCATCCTGCGAATCCTGCCGCGCCTTCTATCCGTTCGTGAAGCGCATCATGGCCGATAACCCCGAGCACGTGCGAGTAGTTCTGCGCTACACACCATTTCATCCCAGCTCGGAAGAAGCGGTGAAGATCCTCGAAGCCGCGCGCAAGCAGGACAAATTCCTGGTGGTCCTGGAGGCCTTGCTGGACAGGCAGCAAGAATGGGGCGCTGACAATGCGCCGAATGCACCGCGCGCCTGGGGGATTGCCGGCGACGTGGGTCTCGACCTGGACCGCGCCATACGCGATGGCGCTTCGGAGGAAGTGAAATTTGTGCTCGCTCAGGATGTCGCGGATGTGCAGGCGATGCAGATCAAGGGAACACCGACCTTCTTCGTGAACGGCAAGAGGCTCACCTCATTCGGGCCGGATCAACTCGCCGAACTCGTGAAGAATGAAGTCATGGTGCTCGATTAGTGCTGAATCGCGAACTCCTTTTGGGTTCATCCGCCTGGAAACTGAGACGCTATATGCCGATCCGTCGCTTCCTCATTTGCTTGATTGCCATCCTGCAGTTGCTCGTCTTCAGCGGCGCCGCCAATGCCAAGACCTATCCGCCGCTGTTCGGATCGAAGGAAATCGGCTCGAACAACTGGAACTTCAAGAAAGGTGTGGTGCCGGACTGGCGTGCAATGCTCGGTCGCTGGAAGAACGGCGCGCCCTGCGAGACCAAAATTTGCACCTCCAAGGACTGGGCGTCGCTGGTTTCGAAGGTGAAAGGTGCGGGCGATCCGATGGCGCAGATCAAGACCGCCAACTCGCTGATGAACAAGAATCCCTACATTGAAGACATACCCAACTGGGGGAAGAGCGATTTCTGGGCGACCAGCTATGAATTTCTGAAGAAGAGCGGGGACTGCGAGGACTACGCGATTTCCAAATACATGCTGCTGAACGAGGTGGGTATTCCGACCGAGAACATGCGCATTTTCACGGTGCGGATCCGCAGCCTGGGTGGAATAGGGCATGCGGTCTTGGTGGTCTATCAAGCCGATAAGGCGTGGGTGCTCGATAACCGCACCCCTTCGGTAATGGATGCGAGCTTGATCAAGCTCGAGTTCCAGCCGGTCATGTCGCTCAATGAATTCCAGTGGTGGTATCATCTTCCGTCGAAGTGACGGTTCACGCTTCAGAGTGCATCTCGCCAGGGCCTGCTGCCTGAAATCGCCCATTCGCCCGATCCCGCCGTGTCAGTCGGCTGCTTTTGGCGCAAAGCGAGCGTTCCCAATCCGTAAAAATCGACCTCAACCTGCGCCGGCCTTTTTTGAGATCTCCTTCACGCGGCGGACAAGATGTTCAGTGAAGGCATTGCATATCGCCGACTGAGGAGTCCCCCAGGGCCGATACAAGCTTAACTCGATCTGCAGCTGCGGTGTGAAAGGCCGAAACTCAACGGCGTGGCGCATCTTCCAAGCGGAGATGTTATCGACAACGCTGATTCCCGCACCGTCTGCGACAAACTGCAGGCAGGCCGCTGCCAGCGTGCATTCGATGCGCATATTGCGCTTCACACCGGCTTCTTCGCAGACGCGGTCCACCTGCAGCCGCAGCGGATCCGCGCTGCCGAACGAGATGAAGTCCATACCCTCCATATCAGCCGGGCGGATCTCATCCAGGGCCAACAGGGAATGTCCCTTTGGAATGGCGCAAACGGCTTTAGTGAATGCAAGTAACCGCCGAGTAACCGCAGGATTTTCGATCGTCGAGGTCACGGCAATTCCCATGTCGATCTGACCGCGGCTCGCCCGCTCGATGACGGTTGCCGAGTTGCGGATGTCGATGGTGATGGGCACATCCGGATGCGCTTCGGAAAATTCCGAGACGATCCCGGGAAGGACGGTCAAGCCGATGGCTGGTAGCGAGCAGATGTTCAGCCGGCCGTTCTGGAGGCTGCGAATGTCCCTGGCCGTCCGGGAGATTTGCCGGGCCGATTCATAGGTCCGCTGCACTTCGGCATAGAGCATGTGTGCTTCTTGCGTGGGAACGAGCCGCTGCCGATGCTTCTTGAAAACCTCGAACCCGGCTTTCTGTTGGAAGCGGGCGAGGGTCTTGCTGACGGCGGGCTGGGTGAGCTCCAGGGCTTCGGCGGCGCGGGTCGTCGTGCCGTGTGTCATGATAGCCGCGAACACTTCTATCTCTCGAGGCTTAAAGTCCTCCTCATCCATCGCTGTCCCCACCCTCTGTTCCCCGCGGCGCCACTTTATAACTTTTCGACTGAGACTTGCCCCATCATGGAATTGGTGCCCTGATTAGGCATAGCCTACGCTCGTCTCATGAACAAGCTAGACAAGAATGCAAGCGCGCGAGGCCCTCTGTTTCGACCGTTGCGCGATGAACGCCGGGTCGTTCGGGTGGAGCTCGACGGTGAGACGGTGATGGCGGGCGAGCGGGAGACGGTCGCCAGCCTCCT
Source organism: Dongia sp. (assembly GCF_041905885.1). Lineage (NCBI taxonomy): Bacteria > Pseudomonadati > Pseudomonadota > Alphaproteobacteria > Rhodospirillales > Dongiaceae > Dongia > Dongia sp. The sequence continues at coordinate 53,095 of NZ_JAYRKD010000002.1, forward strand.
GCTCGGCAGCGTCGCGCCCGAACGCTATCGCCGCTCGGCGGCGTCCGGCCTGCCGCGCGCGCCACTCTGCATGATGGGCGTCTGTTTTGAATGTCTGGTGGAAATCGACGGACAGACCAACCAGCAGGGTTGCCTGGTGCGGGTGCGGGACGGCATGCGCATCCGGCGCCAAATCCCGGAAGCGGGTCGCTCATGACCGCGCCAGATCTTCTCATCGTCGGCGGCGGCGCGGCGGGCCTTTCGGCCGCTGCCACGGCGCGCGCCATCGACCTTTCCGTCGAGCTGCTCGATGAGCGGCCGGCGCTGGGCGGCAACTTCTTCGCTGGGATCGGCGAGCGAACCGACGGCGACGGAGCATTCGGGCCGGACTATGCGCGGGGTCGGTCGCTGCTCGCCGCGGCCGGCGCCGCCAAGCTCAGCAAAGCCACTCTGGCCTGGCGGATCGAGCGCGACGGCCGCGCCTTTGCGCTGGGCGAGGAAGGACCGGTTCGGTCGATTGGACCGAAAAGGCTGTTGGTTGCCACCGGCGCGATGGAACGGCCGATCCCGATCCCCGGCGCGATCCTCCCGGGCGTGATGTATGCCGGCGCCGCGCAGCTGATGCTTAAGACCGCCAGTTCCGTTCCAAGCGGTCGGTGCGTCCTGGTCGGAAGCGGCCCGCTCTTGCTGCTGCTGGCCAAGCAGTTGCTCGACTTCGGCGTTGTTCCCTCTGCCCTGGTTGAGACCACGCCCCGCGTGGGCTTCGCGGCGGCGCTGCAAGGGTTGCCAGCGGCCTTGAATGCGCCGGACCTGCTCCGGAAGGGACTCGCGCTTCAGCGGGCCATTAAGCGCGCCCGCGTTCCCTGGCATCGCCATGCGACCGGAGTTTCGCTCTTGGGACGGGAGCGGGTCGAGCAGGTCGCGTTCACCGACGCAAACGGCCACAACCAGTCCATCCACACCGAACTGGCTCTGCTGCACGACGGCATCATTCCCAATGACCACGTGACACGGCAGCTGGGTTGCCGGGAAAGTTGGAACGCCGCACAGCATTGTTTCAGCCCGGTCACCGACCAATGGGGGGAAACATCGCTGCCCGGCATCTTCGCCGCGGGCGACTGCACCGGAATCTGGGGGGCGCAGGCCGCCGAGCTGGCGGGCGAAATCGCCGCGCTGGAGATCGGCAGGCAGCTTGGGCGCATTGACGCGCAAGAGCGCGATCGGCGCGCGCGGGAACCGCTGCTGAAGCTGAAGCGGCAGCGCGCCTTCCGCCCCTTCCTGGAACAGCGGTTTCCGCCCTTGATCTCGCGCGCGGAACAGGCTGCAGCTGATGCGGTGATCTGCCGCTGCGAGAACGTGACCGCGGGGGAGATTCGCTCGGCCGTGGCGCAGGGCGCCACCGGGCCAGATCAGCTGAAGTCGTTCACGCGGAGCGGCATGGGCCCCTGCCAGGGCAGAAGCTGCGCGATGGCCGTTGCTGAAATCATGGCTAAGGAAATTGGCTGCAGTGTCCAGGCGGTCGGCCGCCATGACATCCGGCCGCCGTTGAAACCGCTGCCGCTCGGGAAGGTCGGCGCGGCTCAAGTTGAGTTGGAGACTGTGGCATGAGTGTGAGATCGCGCTCCGGGGTCGAGTTCGCGGTCATTGGTGGTGGGCTGGTCGGCGCAGCGGTGGCTTATGGGTTGATGCGCAAGGGCCGGCAAGTCGCTCTGTTCGACGAGGGCGACGCGGCCTTCCGGGCAAGCCGCGGAAATTTCGGCTTGGTCTGGGCTCAAGGGAAGGGCGATAAACTCGAAGACTACTCGCCCTGGGCCCGCGAGGGCGCGGCCATGTGGGGCGATTTCGCCAAGGAGTTGACCGCGGCGACCGGTGTCGATCTCGAGCTGGAGCAGAGAGGAGGCTTCGTTTTCTGCGCCGATGAGGTCGCTTTGCAGGCGCGTGCCGAGATTATGGAACGCCTCTACAAGCGCAGCGGCCTGCAATTCGAGGTGATGCGGCCGGCCCAGATTGCCCGGTTCATGCCGGGCGTCTCCGAGAATTTCGCCGGGGCGACCTATACCGACGAGGATGGTCATGCGAATCCTCTGAAGTTGCTGCGGGCCTTTCACGCGGCGCTGGTGGAGAATGAAGGGAGTCTGCGCCGCGGCGCGCGGGTCGAACTGATCGAGCCGGTCGGGGGCGGCTACCGCATCACCACGGCGGAATCGACGGTCGAGTGCCAAAGCGTGGTGCTGGCGGCGGGGCTCGGCAATATTCAGTTGGCGAAATGCCTCGGCGTCACCCTGCCTATCAAGCCCATGCGCGGGCAGATCCTGGTGACGGAGCGCTATGAAAAGATCCTGAGCGTGCCGAGCGAGAATGTGCGCCAGACGCAGGATGGCACGTTTTTGCTCGGCGGAAGCTGGGAGGATGTCGGATACGACACGTCGACAACCTTCGACGTGACACGCGACATCGCCGCACTGGTCGTGCGGTATTTTCCGTTCCTCGAGAGGGTCCGGCTGGTCCGCAGCTGGTCCGCGCTGCGGATCCTGGCCCCGGACAATGCCCCGATCTATGATGAGATCGCGCCGGGTGCGTTTCTCGTGACCTGCCACAGTGGCGTGTCGCTCGCGGCGATCCACGCCGACCGCGTGGCGGGCTGGATCTCCGCCGGATCGATTCCCAAGGAAGCAGCACCCTTCGGCCTCAACCGATTCTCCGAGGCTGAGCGGCGGGAGTACGCCGTTGGTTGATGGAATCGCAGCACGCGCGGTGGAAACGTCCCTCGCGGCCATCGCGCGGGACAATGGCCGAATTCGCGCGATCACCCATCTCGAGCCAGAGGTGCCTCGATCTCGGGCCGCATCGATTGATGAGTCTAGGACGGCGCTACCGCTGCTCGGCTTGACATTTGTCGCCAAGGACCTGATCGACGTCGCAGGGTTGCCGACTACCTGTGGCTCGAGGCTGTTTGACGACACTTCCGCAACCGAAGACGCACACTGCGTCAGTGCGCTGGAGGCGGCCGGCGCGGTTGTCATCGGCAAAGCCAACATGCATGAGTTGGCGGTGGGGGGAGCCCGCAATCCCTGGTTCGGCCAGGTCATCAATCCGCTCTCCGCCGAGCATGGAACCGGGGGCACGAGCAGTGGATCGGTCGCCGCTGTTGCTGGGGAACTCTGTGATTTCGCACTCGGCACTGACAGCGGGGGATCAAATCGATCGACAGCGGCGGCAACCGGTCTTTTCGGCTTCAAACCGACCAACGGCAGCCTCTCTTTAGACGGCATCTCGCCCTTGGCAACGAGCCTGGATACGGTGGGACTTCTTGCCCGGAACGGTTCCGTTCTTGCCAGGACATTCGCGGCATTGGCTGGACTGAAGCATTCAACCGAAGAGCCGACGCTCACCGGCAGGGTCTTCGCCCGGCCGGTCGCTCTGCATGGACCGGTCGATCCAGCGGTGCAGGCGGCACTACAGAGAGCCATCGACGCTATAAGGACCGCCGGCGGCCGGATCGTCGAAATCGAATTCAGTGATGCGGCAGTTCTCGCACAAGCAGGCCGTGTCATCCTCCGCCGGGAGTTCTCCCAACACTACCGCCCAGTCGTCGCTTCAAGAGGCGACAGAGTCGGAAAAGACGTTCAGGCGTTCCTTACGACGGCCGCGGAAGTCTCTGCCGTGGAATACGAAGATGCGATCGCCACCGTCGAAGACCATCGCCGGAAATGGCACGAGCAGTTGTCGACGGTCGATGCGATGCTGTCACCGGCGAGCCCGGGCTTGGCTCCGCGGCTCTCCGACGAACACACTAAGGTCGGGGACCGATGGGTTCCCTATGGCGCGGCGGGTGCCGAGTTCCGCATGTGGGCGAACACGATCGGCATCCCCGCGGTCGCCGTTCCAGTCAACCGACCCGGCGCACTTCCCGCATCAGTGCAAGTTTCCGCTCGGCATGGCGCTGACGGCTTTCTGATCGATCTGGCCACAGCGCTGAGTGATGAATTTGAAAGACAGCGCGTTGCAGCTGAGGGGTAGGGAATTGGGATGAACAAGTTTGTTCTGATTCCCCTGTCGCTGCCGGAAGCGGCAATTGCGATGACCGCGCCGGTGCGTGCGAAGCAGAGGATGGTTTTACCTGGCGCGGACTTCATAACCGAATCGTCCAATGTGCCACGCGTTCAGTATTGGATCAGCGATCACTCCATTCGTCATACTAGCTTCGAGGGGACGAAGGCCTAATTCCTGGACAAGTCATAAGACTTGGTCTGGTCATAGCTGAAAGGGGATTTTGAGATGCCTGCTTTCAATAGACGCGACTTCTTCCTGCATGCGCTCGCCGCTGGGACTATTGCTCCGGCGATTATCGGAACCACATCCAGTGTCGGGCAGGCGTCCGGCTCGGGAACTCTACGAGTTCCAACCGCCCGCGAGGCGAACGACCTCAATCCGTGGAAGTACAGCGGCCTATGGGTTGTTTCCTCGCTGATCTACGATCCGCTGGTCAGCTATGGCCCGGGCGGCAAGATCGTCCCGGCGCTCGCGGAATCCTGGACCGTCAGCAATGACGGGCTCGACTATGTCTTCAATCTGCGCAAGGGGGTCACGTTTAGCGACGGTGCGCCGTTCAATGCCGATGCCGCGCTCTGGAACCTCAAGCACTGGATCGGGCAGAGCGACCACAGTTGGTTGAGCGTGTCAGCAAATTTCGAGGCGATGCGGAAGATTGATGACGATAAAATAGACATCAAGCTCAAAGCACCGGCATCCGCTGCCTTGATTGAGCTCAGCACGATCAATCCGATGCGCTTCCTGAGCCCGGCCTCGGCAGATGCCGACGGCAACTACGTCAAGCCGGTCGGTACCGGACGCTGGGTCGTCGTCAGCAGCAGCGCCAATGGCACGGAGTTTGTTCGCAATGACAAGTACTGGGGCGACAAGCCGGGCCATGATCGTCTGTCCATTCCGGTGATACCGGAGGGCCGCAGCCGGGTTGCGGCCATGCGCGCTGGCGAGCTCGACATGATGGGCGGCAGTTTCGCGGCGAAGATCTCGCCGCAGGAGGCCGAGACGTTGAAGACAGTTACCGGCGTCACGGTCGTCACCGACACGGGCACCGACACGATTGTGCTGGGCTTCAATCCGAACCGCGCGATCACCAAGGATCCGGCCGTGCGTGAGGCGATCAGCCTCTGCCTGGACCGGGCGGCGATCGCCAAGGTCGTGATGGCCGGGTACGCCGATCCGACGGCCAACCTCTTTCCGCCCAGCGTGCCCTATGCCGGACGGCGCGAGCCGGTTCCCAACCGCGATGTCGAAGCCGCCAAGCAGAAACTCGAGGCGGCCGGCTGGACCGGAGACGCGACGCGGCAGAAAGACGGCGTTCCGCTGGCCCTTGAGCTGGTGATTTCAGAAGACGCGGTCCCCGGATCGCGCTCTCTCTCGGAAGTGATCCAGAGCCAACTCAACGAGGCCGGCTTCGGCGTCACCATCCGCCAGGTCGATCACGTAACCCGGCACGACGACATCCCGAACATGAAATACGACATGTCGTTGTTCATCACCAACGGCGCGCCTTACGACCCGCACGGATCGATCACGATCTTCTTCCTGAGCACGTTTACCTCGGGCACAGACGGCAAGATGTTCGTGGACGCCGAGCGTCTCGACCCACTGCTTCTCAAGGCCTTGGGGGCCGATGAAAACGGGCGGGATGCCGCATATCAGGCCGTGCTCGACTGGCTCAGGGACAATCACGCCATCTGTCCCATCTACCACGCCAAGCGGATCTGGGCACACACCGACCGCGTCACCAAGTTCGTGTTTCCGACGACGGAGTATGAGATGCCCGATAAGGGAGTCGTTCTCACCTCATGATGTCCCAGGTCGTCTTTCGCCGCCTCTTGAGCGCGCTGGTCTTGGTGATCGTGGCGTCGGTCGCGTGCTTCTCGATTGTCGCCGTGTTCCCCGGTAATGTTGCTCGAGTTATCGCCGAGATGCGATCGGCGACCGTTTCGGACGAGATCGTAAAACAGATCGAGGTGCAATACGGCCTCAAGGATCCGGTGCCGCTACGTTACCTGCGCTGGGCGGGACGGGCGGTACGCGGCGATCTCGGGGAGTCGCTACGGACGGGTGAACCGGTGGCGAAGGACTTGGTCAAGCGCGCCCCGCCGACTGTCATCCTCATCCTTGGAGGTGGGACGTTCACGCTCGTAATGGGCATGGGACTGGCGTTCTTGGGTGCACTCTTTCCCGGCTCGTTCGTCGACCGGCTTATTCATGTACTGTCACTGATTGGGGCTTCCGCGCCGAAGTTTTTCATTGCGGCACTGCTGATCTACGGGTTTGGAGTCGCCGCCCGTCTGTTGCCGACTTATGGATTCGCCGGGCCGGCCTCCTGGATCCTGCCCTGCATATCAATTGGCATCATTCCGGGCTCGATCTTGAGCCGCGTCGCGCGCGTTGCGCTCGGGGAGGAAATGAGCCGGCAGTATGTGGTAACGGCAATCAGCAAGGGTTTGGCGCGACGGAGGATTCTCGTCCACGATGCCCTTCCGAACGCCCTACCGGTGACCATCAATGCCTTCGCCATGCACTTCGCCTTCATGGTCCAGGCGGCGTTGGTGATTGAACCCATCTTCGCCTGGCAGGGCATTGCCGCCTACTTCGTGGAGGCCGTTCGTTTTCGCGACTATCAGGTGCTGCAGTCGTGCCTATTGGTGTTCTGCGTTTTCTTCATCCTGGTCAATCTGTCGGTTGATCTGATCTCAATGGCGCTCGACCCCAAGCAAACACGGAAGAGGCTCGCCTGATGCCAACCTGGCTGGCAACGACGCTCTCGTTTGCACGTCGCCTGGGATGGGCGGCGATCCTGGTCGTGGCTGTAGATCTGGTTCTGGCGCTGTTCGCGCAGTATCTGACGCCGTATAGCCCGACTGCCCAGGATCTGATGTCGGCGAATCAGACGTTCTCCGCTGCGCACCTGCTGGGCACGGATCATCTCGGCCGAGATACTCTCAGCCGCCTGATCGCGGGATCACAGACGACACTGGTCGCGGTTGTGGTTGTGGTTCTCCTTGCGATGTTGATCGGGGTCGTGATCGGAACGATCTCGGGCTATGTCGGCGGCTGGATCGACGAGATCGTGATGCGTGCCGTGGATTTCATGCTGAGCGTTCCTTCCCTTATCGTCGCGCTGGCCATGATCGGAATCTTCGGGCTCGGCTATTGGAACATGGTCGCCGCTCTGACCATCGCCTGGATACCGAGCTATGCTCGCATCACGCGGGGAGTAGTCGTGGCCACGGTCCACCAGCCTCATATTGAGAGCCTCTGGGTGCTCGGCGCTTCGCGGACAAGGCTGATCGCCTTGCATCTCGTGCCCACCGCGCTGCGCTCCATTCTCGTCTATGCCTCGGTTGACGCCGGTGTGCTGGCGCTCGCCATTGCGACCCTGAGCTTCCTGGGCTTGGGAATACAGCCGCCGATGTCCGAATGGGGAGAGATGTTTGTGGATGCGATGCCATATCTCGACGTCAGCCCACGGCAGATCGTGCTGCCCGGATTGGCGCTGACGCTCACGGTCGCCGGGTTCAACTACCTCGGCGAACGCCTTGCGGCACTGGACGCGCCGCGCGCCATTTCCGGCCGGACCTTGCGGAATCGGCTTGCAACCGCGCAAAAGCTGCTTGTTTCGCGGACGATGCCGTGACCGTGCAACGCCATCATGCCACATCCGCCGTGGCCGGCGCTGGGAATCCTATCCTCAGCGTCAAAGGCCTTTCGGTCTTGCTGTTCACGGAGACCGCCACGGTTCGCGCGGTGACCGACGTCGGCTATACGGTGCATCGCGGCGAGACCTTGGCCATCGTCGGCGAAAGCGGCAGCGGCAAGACCGTCATGAATCTCGCACCCCTCGGGTTAATGCCCGGCGGCGTCCGGGCGGTGGTGAGCGGCTCGGTCAAGCTCTCGGGCGAAGATCTGACGCAGGCAACCGAAGACCGGCTGATGCAGGTTCGGGGCCGAAAGGTCGGTGTGGTGTTTCAGGATCCACTCAGCGCCCTCAACCCAAATCGCCGAATAGGGCCTCAGATCGAGGAAGTGTTTCACCTACGGCTAGGCCTCGATGCCAAAGCATCCCACGCACGGGCAATCGAGTTCCTCCGCATGGTCGGCATTCCCGAACCGGAGCGCCGGTTGCGCATGTACCCGCACGAGATGTCCGGCGGCATGCGGCAGCGGGTGATGATCGCTATCGCGATCGCCGCTGAGCCGGAACTCCTGATCGCCGACGAGCCGACCACCGCACTCGATGTGACGATCCAGAGCCAGATACTCGAGCTGCTCATGCGATTGCAGAAGCAGCTGGGCATGGCCATGGTCCTCATCACCCACGACGTCGGTGTTGTGGCGCGCGTCGCCGACCGCGTCGCGGTGATGTATGCCGGCGCGATCGTCGAGCTAGGCACGGCGCAAGAGATCCTGAAACGGCCACGGCATCCCTATACGCGCGCCTTGCTTGCGGCCGTGCCGACACCCGATGCGCCCGTCGGCAGCCGATTCAACGGCCTTTCGGGCTCGCCGCCCGATCTCAGCAATCCCGTGGTCGGCTGCGCCTTCGCCCCGCGCTGTCCTCTGGTGCAGGCTGAATGCGGGCTGGCGACACCGGTGCTGACTCCGAACGAGGGCGGCGGCCATCTCGCTGCTTGCTGGGTGTCGACACCGCAGGCTGGCGAAAGGCTGACGCGATGACTCTGCTCAAGGTGTCGGACTTGGTGGTCGAGTTCCAGGATACCGCTACAGGTCGTATCAACCGTGCCTGCAACCAGGTCTCGCTCGACATCGAGGAAGGCGAGATCGTCGGCCTAGTCGGCGAGTCCGGTTGCGGCAAGTCCACTCTGGGCCGCGCCATCGTCGGCCTCGAGCACCCGCGATCGGGTTCGATCGTCTTCGACGGCATGGATATTCTGACCCTCTCCGCCGCGGCACGGCGCCAGGCGCGACGAAAGGTCCAGTACATCTTCCAGGATTCCCTGGCGGCGCTCGAGCCCCGGCAGACCATCGGCTCCGCGCTCCACGAGGCGCTCATCATCCGCGGCGAGCGCAATATGCGCGCCCGCGCGGCACGGATCGGGGAAATCCTTGCGGCGACCAATCTCACTTCAGGGATCCTGACGCGGCGTCCGCGCGAGCTCTCGGGCGGGCAGCGTCAGCGCGTGTGTATCGCGCGGGCGCTCTTGGCTGACCCGAAACTGCTCATCTGCGATGAACCGGTGAGCTCGCTCGACACTTCGCTGAGAGCGCAGGTGATGAACGTGTTTCTCAACCTGCGCGACGAACTGGGCGTCGCGATCGTCTTGATTGCGCACGACCTCGCTTTGGTTCGCCAGGCCAGCGCTCGGGTCAATGTCATGTATCTGGGTCGCATCGTCGAGAGCGGTCCGAGCGATGCGCTTTATGCGCAGCCACTCCACCCCTACAGCCGGGCGCTGACCGCGGCGATTCTGGGCATCGACCCGGAGATCGAGCGGCATCGCGAGCAGGCGGTCTTAAAAGGCGATCTGCCCAGTCCCTTCGCGCCGCCCAGCGGGTGCAGCTTCCGCACCCGCTGTCCGGACGCATTCGACCGATGCGCCGCGACGGAGCCGGCAGCGCTTGTCCGTGAAGGCCGCTCGGTCCGATGCAATCTTTACGACGGGACCGCGGCGGTGAACTGAATCTCGACCTGGATATCGGGGAGGCCCAGCACCGCCTGCACGGTCGCCCGCGCCGGAGGCTCGTTGCGGTCGATCCACTCGATCCAGGCGGTGTTCATGCGGTCGAAATCAGCGATATCGCGCAGCCAGATCGTCGCGCTGAGCACCGCGGCGCGATTTGAGCCGATCGATTCCAGAAACGTATCCGCCTTCTCGAGAATCTGCCGGGTTTGGCCGACGACATCCTGCTTCCGGTCGTCCGCCGTCAAGCCGGAGAAGTACGCCACCTTTTCATGCACGACGACACGGCTCAAACGCTCTGTTTTCCCGATACGCTCGATCTTCACGTCCATCTCCGCCAGTATTGCAATGCTCGTCAGATCCTTTTCGTGGAAGCCGGCCCGCGCGGTCAAATAACCACACCGCGACGGCTCATCGCCGAGAGTTATGAAGGGCGCGCAAGATGCGCCCCCTGGGAGCTGCGAGCGCCTTCCTATGAAATTGCCGCAAGAGCCTGTTGCGACGGGTTATGAAGTTTCGAGGGCGGTACGCCCGACGCCCGGTGCTATTCCTTGTTGTGTTGGAAATCAGTCCAGGATCGCCGATGTCCGCGTCTCTTCCTCGGATCGAAGGTCCGGCGAGCGGCTTGCTCGTGATCGACGGCGCCACCGTGGAAGACCTGGTCGGCCCGGCCGAGGCGCTGGAGCTGGTCGAGGACGCGCTTAGAAAGACCTCCAGCGGCGTCGCGCATCAGGATGTCCGGCGCACGCTCGGCCTACCGGGAGAGGCGGGGACGTGCCTGTCGCTGATGTATGCGTCGCTGGCGGACCAGCCACATTTCGGCGCCAAGGTCCAATCGGTATTCCCGAAGAACTTCGAGCAGCGGATGCCGTCCCACCAGGGCGGTGTGATCCTGTTCGAAGGGGATGCGGGAAGGCCGGTCGCCTTGATCAACGCCACCGCGATCACCGGACTGCGGACGCCGGCCGCGACCGCGGTCGCGACCCGGATCTTGTCGCGGCCGGAATCCTGCGAACTGGCCATTCTCGGTTATGGCGAGCAAGCCGAGCGCCACATCGCCAGCATCGCTTTGGTGCGATCGATCTCCCGCATTAGAGTCTGGGGGCGGAACCTTCGAAAAGCCGAGACCTTCGCGAAGGCGCAGAGGGAGAAGGGCCACCATGTCGATCCGATGCCGACGGCGCAAGCCGCGGTCGAGGGCGCAGACATCGTCTGCACCGTCACTTCCGCGCAATTGCCAGTGCTGCACGGCGCGTGGCTGGCATCCGGCACCCATGTCAACGCGATTGGCGCGAGCGTCGCGGCGCTGCGCGAGATCGATCTCGACTGTGTCACGCGCGCACGCATCTGGGTCGACTATATGCCGATGGCGATGACGGCGGCGTCGGACATCTTCGAACCTCTCTCCGCTGGCCTCATCGATCGCGCGCAGCTCGTCGGTGAAATCGGCGCCGTGCTCAATGGTCAGGCGCCGGGCCGTCGCGACGACCGGGAGATCACGCTGTACCGCTCGCTCGGCGTCCCGGCGCAGGACATCGAGTTCGCCAACTTCGTCTATCGCAGGGCGCGGGAGCTCGGCCGCGGCGTCGAAATTTCACTGTGAGGGTTCGCATGCTTTCCAGCCAGCGCCATCTGTTCTCGATTCCCGAAGACGTGACCTACCTGGATGCCGCCTACATGTCGCCGATACCGCGGAGCGCCGCCGAGGCGGGGGCGAGGGGCGTGCAGGTGAAGGCGGCGCCTTGGGCCATGACCATCGGCTCCTATTATGACGAGTGCGAACGCGCCCGGTCGCTGGCGGCTTCGTTCATCGGTGCGACGGCCGACGACATCGCCATCATTCCGGCCACCAGCTACGGCATTGCCGTCGCCGCAGCCAATGTCCCGGTCAAGGCAAGCTCCGTCATCATGATGATGGAGAACGAGCATCCGTCGCATCGCTACGCCTGGTACGAAATCGCGCGGCAAAAGGACGCTGCGGTGGTCACTGTGCCGCGGCACCCCGACCAACCCTGGGCAGAAGCGATCGCGGCGGCGGTCCGGAACTCGAAGGCGCCGGTCTCGGTCGTCGCCGGTACCCTTGTTCACTGGTTCGAAGGGATGACCGTGGACATCGCGGTGGTCGCGGAAGCGGCCCGCGCCGCCGGTGCGAGCCTGGTCCTGGACGGCACGCAATGGGTCGGCGCAGTTCCCTTCGATGTGTCCCGTGTTCGTCCGGACTTTCTATCCTTTGCGACCTACAAATTCCTGCTCGGTCCTTACCGCCTGGCATTCCTTTACGCCGACAAGACCTGGCAGGACAAAGGCCGACCGATCGAGTTCCACTCGTGGAACCGCATCGGCGGCGATCGTTCCGACTTCTATCTGGAGACGATGCCGGACTATCTGCCCGGTGCCCGCCGCTTCGATATGGGGGAACGCTCGGACTTCGCGGTCCTGCCCATTGCGATCAATGCGATGGAGCTGCTTCAGGGCTGGGGGGCGCCGGCCGTATTAGAACGGCTCTCGCACCTGAACTGCCTGATCTGGCGTGAGGCGGAACGGCATGGCTTCGGCGGTCCGAGGGCGGATCTGCGGGCGCCGCATATTTCCGTTGTGGAGCTTGGCGAACGGTTTCGCGGCGAGCTCGCGCGCCAGCTCAAGGAGGCCAAGGTCTTCGTGACAATCCGCGGAACGAAGATGCGGATCACTCCTCACGTCTACAACGAAGATGAGGATATTGCGAAGTTGTTCGAGCTTGCCAATCGGCTGACGTCATAAATGCTGGTCCGACATGCTCGTTGAACCAGCAGACTGCGCCAATGCCTTCATTAGCCCGTGCAATTGCGTACTGGCCTCCTCCCAATGTCCGCTCCTGGCGCAAAGCGGACTCAACTGCCATAACAGCGAACTGTCGTGGCTTCTGCGATCAGTTCCGTACCGCTTCCTCTTCGCGATCGGCGTCCGGATGCGCGGGGCTCGGCGTCGCAGCGGGCTCGGTCGCCCATTCCTTGCTCATGAGGAGAATGGCCCATTCGGTCTCAAACTCGGCGAATGGCATCGCGATCACCTCGAGGTCGCCTTCAACGATTCTCGATGCGAAGCGCCTCAAGAGCAACTGCTCGAATTGATAGGCTTGACGTTCTGTCGGAAATGGTTGCGTCAGGCCATGAGTCCATCGACAGCCGGTGAGATGATAGCGAAGCTCGCGGTTGAGCTGGCGCTGGCGCTCGTTGACGTCGCTCGAGCTGCCGATCTTGATCGCGTTTTTCACCTTTCCGCCTTCGAGCTTGAAAGCGTACACATGGCCGACGCCGAGCGTGCGATCGCTGCTCCCGCGATGCCCGGAGGGCGGAGGGCCGCTAGGCCCATTCTTCCTGCGGAGCGATAATGCTTGTTCCAGCGCCGACGCCCGGGCGAGATCCGGAAGTGGCGGGAGCTCACAGGGGTCAGATGGAAGCGCTAATATCCTATCCACGAAGGTTTGGCCAAAGCGCCTTTCGACATCGATCGCGAATGCCGACCATTCCTGCCCCGGGAGGTAGCTGCCAAGGATAGTTTTGGTGTCCGGCTGTGGATTGAAGCGCACGGCCTTGAGTACCGGCATCGCATACGGCCAACGGTAGGCGCCGTTCGGGTGGAACTCTGGACCCGACGGATCGGCGCCCAGCGCTTTCATGATGGTATCGGCATTCACGAGCTGGTGGCCGACCTGACACATCCCGAGCAGATGACCCTGCTCATCGGTCTCTGTCTTGTCGTTCTTGGTGCCGGCAACGACGAGCCAATCGCCCGGTCCGGATTCCCTTAAGAACTTGGCGCGCCCGCCTTCGGAAGAGAAGCCAAAGGTCGGATGCGTCTCTGGGTTCCAGCCCCAAGCCTTGGTGATGAAAACCTTCGGCAAATTATCTCCCCTTTTAGCCAATTCTAATCGCAGGCGCTGGCCTCTCTGCAAGGCAAAATCCTAGTTGTGCTCAGCCGAGAGCTTTCAAAGGCTTGCGGCACCACCTCGCTCGTCCGGCCGCCGTGACAGCTTGTGGCGCAAAGCTGACATCAACTCTAGGGCTTAGCTCGGGGTTGGGGCGCTTGTAGCGAGATGAGAGTCCGCTTTGCGCCAGGAGCGGCCGTGCCTCGAAGAAGGTTGAGCGAACAATTATCCTTGTCGATCAACCCGACTGCCCGGACCTCGGGTATTTGGTCCGGATCAGTCGATCTTGCGTCGCCTCGGTGCCGGCCAGTCTTTGCCGTCAGCAAGATCCGCGGGTTGCGCGCGTTCGCGCGAACGCGGAAACTCAATCTCGATGTCTTCGACACCTGCCGGCCACCCCAGCTTATTCAGCAGGGCGCTCCCCTCCGGGGCAAGTCTCGGCGGTTCTTTGATCGGCCCCTCAACCTTGCCCTGAATCGTATTCTTTTGTTTCGTTCGCTTGTCCGGCATGACGTCCTCCTGGGCCCGAGTATAGCGCCACTGCGTCGGTGCCTGACTAGAGTCCGTTTAGCGCCAAAGGTCGACATAACGTCATTGACTGAGGCGATTTGGGAAGCTTACGGATACTCGTCAGTTAAGTGATGTCCACTTTGAGGACCTGGCGAGTGTAAGGATTGATGAGGACCTCGATGGTCGGCCTGCCAAGGGTGCCATCGTCGCGGAATGCGAACGCCTCAGCTTTAGAGGAATCTCGCAGCATATTCTTTCTCGCTGGCGCCCTCTTCTTGCGCGGTCTCCTTTTCACGAAGCTCTCCTTCTACAGTCCGACTGAACTCACTAACATGTTGATCCTCGGACCTTTCTCATTGCAATAGCGCAGACTGGCTTCCCACGGCGAATGTGCGCCGACGTGCAAGTTGCGACCCTTATGACTACGGCAAAGCTCTGGCGACAGTCGCTATCTCGCTGAGCAAAATAGCCCAGCTCTCTTGATCGACGTCCGCTTTGCGCCAAAACCAGCCCTTTCGCGGTGTGCTGGTAGCCTACATTCAGACGCGCGTGGGATTGGAGCTCAGAAAGTGGCAAAGCTGACGAAAGAACAACGCGAAGGCATCAAGAAGCTTGAGGCAGAGTTCGACCGCCGATTGGACGAGGCGTTTAAAGATCCCCGAGCGTTCCGCAAGAAGGTCGACGCCGTATTCAGAGCGAATGGCAAAGCGAACAAGCGTCCGGTTGCCGGCGATTCCTACTGAACTTGGGAAACCCGGCGTCATTTTCTTCCCTGCCCAAGGTCGATATCCGGATCAATCGCGCCCCTTGCGCCGCAATAGCTGTTCTCTGAAATCGTCCTCCGCATTCCAAACCTCGTTCGGCGGCAGCTTTGTCCTGATGTAATCCTCCAGTATTCGTTCGGAAGCCTCTCGGGAGACGGATTGGCCCTCCAGCGCCATCGTCTGCTCAACCCACTTCAGTTGCTCGCGGGCGACGGTACGGGCTTGGCGATCGTAGAATGCTTCCAGGGAAGCATTGGGCACCAGGGCATAGACCACAGTGCAGTTCATAGCTTCAGCCGCGCGCTGCAGCGAAAAGAGCTGCGCCGTCCCAATCGTTTCCGCGTCCTCGAGCTCTCTAACACGATAATCAGATGTGCCCATCCGCTGTGCGAGTTGCATCACGGTCATTCCCAGGCTGCCGCGGATCGCTCTGACCCACCCACCCCGGCCGGGCGCTTTCATGTTGTTCTTAAGATCGCTCGCGGCCGCAAATCTCTGGTCGAGTTGGCTCCGGGCCATTCGGGCGCGTTCGTTCCGTGTCATTGAAGTTTTCTCCAGGTCGAATGGCGAGCTGTAAAGATTGCACGACATCGTTCTGCTTCTTTCGCAATCCGCGAGTTATGCCCTCGGATCGATCACTCGAATTTTATTCAGCCAATGCCCCCGACCACAGCGCTTGCAGTAAGAGTTTCGTTCTAGCTCAACGAAGCGGGTTTCCGGTCCATATCTCCGTTTCACCAGTTGGAGCAATGTGATCAAGCCGACATGGCCGCATCGACCGCAGGTGAGTTCTAGGCACTCGCCTTTTTTGAGGCTCCGCAGCGTGCCGCGGAAATGGATACCCGGATTTGGCACGCAACGTCACCGCTCGACCATTTCATCGAGCACATCGTACGGTCGCTCTTCCCATTCACCGGCGCGATCCATGACCCACATGCGGGCCGCCCGGTAGGCGACCGGGTTCGCGGGTGGCTCTATCACGATTTGCAACTCGTCGGGTCGGGCGCCGCAGCCTTTGTCCCGCTGGTCCCCACTACGATTCCCCTTACATTGAAGCCGTGCAAGGAGATCGATGAGAGTCAGGTTTCGGTCGAGCTGCGAGAGCATCTGAGACGCGAGCACGACCAAGCGTCCGCAGTTGCGGCAGTGAGCTCGCACTTTGAAGATGTCGAGATCTCCGACCGTCTCCGGAAAGACGCCGGCGCCTGGATAGATGTTGCTCATGGCATGTCGTTCGTCGGCTAAGTGTAAACGCCGTGCTCGAGACGACCCAGCAACTCTTCGACAAGAGCTATGCCACCTGGTTGTCTCAGGACACTGTTCGGTGATCTTCCGTTAAGTGCCATCGCGGGTGTATTGAGCCACTTGTCGCCGGCGGAGTATCCTCCCTGGAGCGCCGCCGCTCTTTTCCGAATGGCCTTACGCCTGCTTTGGGCTGTGTTCGTCGATCGAAGTTCGATCATCGTTGCGCCCCTGAAAAAAGTGATCAGCCTGGGCACAAGTCGGTCTTCCGATCAGATCGCGAGACCCATCCGGACGCCCGATCTCTCTGCCTCGATATTACGCGACTAGGATGGCCGCTAACTTGACCGCACCGCGAACATCGAAGCATTTCTCGCGAAATCCCCGACACTCAAGGTCTGAAGCCTGGCGAGCAGCGAGTGGCGCGTGAATAGTGTCTCCTCGTCCAATGCGGATCAGCTTCGCAGCAATCTCGATCGCCATAATCGCATCTGAGGCGCTAACAATGCTGAGCGGTCGGTCGTCAGATGTGATCGTGAAAAGTTGCCTCTCCATCATCGCTCCCTTGACGCCAGCCAGCATCCACCGTTGAATAGAACAAATATGGAACACCCTTCGGCCAACCTAGTCAAGGCCGACGAGGCGTTGACGGGAGGGCGGGTTGGAGCGGCACTACCTCGATGGGCTAAATTTGCAGCAACGCCAAGCGGTTGAGCATGGCTGTGATGGCGAAAGTTCCGGCCCGCTCTTGATCATCGCCGGGGCGGGCTCGGGCAAGACCAATACGCTCGCCCACCGGGTCGCGCATCTCATCGTGACGGGCGTCGATCCCAATCGAATACTGCTGCTGACCTTCTCGAGGCGCGCTGCTCAAGAGATGCGACGACGGGCGGAGCACATCGTCGCTCGCAACGTCCAGCGTTCCGGCCAGATTGGTTGGGCCGGAACATTTCATGCGATCGGCGCGAGGCTGTTGAGGATATATGCGCGGCAGATTGATTTGGATCCGGCCTTCACGATCCTTGATCGCGGTGATGCCGAAGACGCGCTTAATTATGTTCGCAACGAACTCGGCTTCTCGACTACCGAAGAGCGGTTTCCAACTAAGGGCACATGCCTCTCGATCTACTCCAGGGCCGTTAATGCAGAGCAGCCTCTCGAGGAAGTGCTCGACGACTCGTTTCCGTATTGCCGGATGTGGTCGCAAGAGCTGAGGAGCCTGTTTGCTGGCTATGTCGCGTCAAAGCAGACGCAGCGCCTGATGGACTATGACGACCTGCTCCTCTACTGGTCGAAGATGATGCTGGTGCCCGAACTAGCGTCCGACATAAGCGCCCGCTTCGACCACATCCTGGTCGATGAATACCAGGATACGAACCGGCTGCAGTCCTCAATCTTGTTAAACATGCGGCCAGACGGCCGAGGGCTCGCCGTTGTCGGTGATGACGCACAAGCGATCTATTCCTTTCGCGCAGCCACCATTCGAAACATCCTGGAGTTCCCAGACCAATTTCAGCCGCCCGCGCGTATCATTCCGTTGGAGCGGAACTACCGCAGCACCCAGCCGGTACTTGAAGCTTCCAATGCCGTCATCAGTTTGGCCAAAGAGCGCTACAGCAAGCAGCTTTGGTCCGACCGACTCTCCCAAGAAAAGCCAGCGATCGTCACCGTTCCGGATGGGGTTGAGCAGGCTCGCTACATCGCAGACAAAGTCCTCGAGAACCGGGAACAAGGCGCCGCGCTCAAGGCGCAAGCTGTCCTGTTCCGTGCCGGGCACCACAGTGCGCTGCTAGAGCTGGAACTCAGCCGCCGGAACATCCCTTTCGTGAAGTTTGGCGGACTCCGTTTCCTGGATACGGCGCATGTCAAAGACACCCTAGCCATTCTCCGCTGGGCAACCAATCCAAGGGATAACGTGGCTGCGTTTCGTGTATTGCTTACCTTTCCGGGAGTCGGCCCGAAGACGGCGCGACGCCTCGTGGATGGAATCGCTGATGCGCCCTCCTTGCTATCAAATCTGGAAGCTTTCCGCCCTCCTGCGGGCGCTGTGGAAATCTGGCCAAGCTTTTTGGACCTTATGCGCCACTTGACGACCGACCTTGGAGGGTGGCCTGCTGAGTTCGACGCTGTGCGCCGGTGGTACCAGCCGCTCTTAGAGATGGCTTACGAAGATGCGCGATCTCGAGGTGCCGACCTGGAGCAGCTTGGCCAGATTGCTGGGTCGTTTGCGTCCCGCCAGCAATTCCTGACAGAACTTACCCTTGATCCGCCGCAAGCCGGCAGCGATGAGGCTGGTCCACCGAGCAAAGACGAGGACTTTCTCACCCTTTCCACCATCCACAGTGCGAAGGGATTAGAATGGACATCCGTCTTTGTGCTGAATGTCGTTGACGGCTGCATTCCTTCCGATCTCGGCACGGGCACGTCCGACGACATTGAGGAAGAGCGACGGCTACTATATGTGGCCATGACGCGAGCGAGGGATCATCTGCACCTCTTGGTCCCGCGGAACTTCTATGCGACCAATCAGGCGCGGGGTGGAGATCGATATGTTACGGCGGCTCGGACGCGCTTCATACCTTCAAATCTGCTGACGCACTTTGAGCAGACTTCACGGCCGCGTGGTTCATCTGACATCGCGGAGGATTCGGCATGCCCTCGCGCGAATGTTATGGCCACCATCCAAGGTATGTGGAAGTGATCAGCCTCGCCCTCATAACGGAGAATCAAGCTTGATCGTCCGATGCGAAACGGGTGTGCTAACGACTCCCTACTGACAAGTTTCGCTACATGTAAGTCTAACCGGTCCCCCGCGTCTTCCCGAGAAGCCGCGCCGTCCTTTGAAGGTTTGGTAATGCGCCAGCGTTTCTCCATAGAATGTTCCTGATGCCGGCAAAATGGAGTGTTTCGCGCATGGAAGGCTGGGACTGTCTATGAAGACTCACTCGATCAGCCAAACAGGCGGCCTCATCAAGGCGAGCAATGAGTTCTAGTTCTCGCGATTTCCAGTTCGACGGACGTTTCCGTGCTTGCTCTTTAGTGTGGCTCTTGAGCCAATCGCGGTCATGCTTAAGCAGGAAGCGATACGCGCGACGGCCCTTTGCTGACATCTTCTTGTCGCAGCAAGTTGGGATATCATTCTGCTGTTGTTGCCAAGTCTCGCGGTGCTTCGTCATTAGTGCATATAGCCTGTCGATCCGGCTCTGTGTCTTTTTCGGCAACGTCCAGCTTTGATTCCAAACACCCAACCTAAGCGCATGCCTCTTAAGAGCCGGCAGCGATACTCCGAACTCCAAGGACAGTTGCCTAAGCGAGGTTGAAGTCGAGAGCATCTTCTCCTTGATTGCCCTATCCCAAAGTTCGCCGGTCCTCAGAACGGAAACACGGTCCGGTGCATTCGAAGTCCATGAATAGGTGAAGCCACAATGCTGACATTGAATGCGATGCCGGCCGTTATCTAGCGTTTGGGACAACCTTATGCCAACTGCCCCCTCAAATCGCGCACATTTCGGATTGGAGCACGGCCATTGTTCCGATACTGCCGCCGCTCGGTTGGACACCGAGCAAGTTGACGAAACTGCGCTCCGAAACTCTGCCAGTGAGCAGTCCATGTGCTGCAGAAGTAGGATTGTAAGGAGCGCATGCTTCTGCGCTCCAGCGTCACGCAGATGCTTGTTCAAGGCGGTCGCCAGCCGATCTGCTGCGTCGGCTGAAGATGGCTCAAGAAGAAATTGCACGCTAGGGCGGCTCAACATATCGCGAACGAGTTGGCGCATGCTGACGAGGGACGGAGCCTTACTCCAGCTATATCCCTTCTGGGAGACCAGTCTTCGAAGAGTTGTAGTGACAATGGCCGCACTCTCAGTGATGCACGGCGCCTCGAGTATGCTCTTTGACGCGCGCGCTATCTCGAGGAGGTCCTGACGAGCCGCAATTGGCACCGACTTCATGCCGCCCCAGTCTATGCCTGCTACCGCGGGATCCGGCGGCAGCACGTCTTTCCCACCCGAAGTTCTGTAGAAGGTCTCAACGAGGTCGGTTTCGTGGTCTGGGCAAAGATAGACGCCCGGAAGTTGATGAGTGCGTCGCCAATATCGCTGTCGATCGTCAGCAGAATCTGAATCCAAGCACTCAGGGCAGATCTTTAGAAAGCGCGGGCACTTGAAAAGCTTAGATCCACACCCTTGCTGCTGCGACGGGCTTCGCGATTGGCGCATCGCGTCAAGTAAACGACCGTACTGCTCGGACGAAGATAGAAAGCCCGCGTAAGGTAGAAGGCTATGCCTTTCGGCGAGAATTCGGATCTCAACGCCGATTTCCATGCTTGATTGCGACGAGAGACAATCTATTCCGCTCACGTTTAAGGCTGTGCGCACATTCAAGCGGCGTCCGAATAGCCTTTTTACGGAGTCTCGTGACAGAGAGGTCGAAATTGCGTGAAGGGCTCTTGCCAAACCGCCGGAAAGCAATTCGTCCTGATAGAGCGCCGGCAGAAAGCCGATCATGATGACGGCCACCTATAAACCAGCCCTGCAGCCTTCAGCGATTCGTAGGCCCCCAGACCTTTAGCTCTGCCATCCCGCACCACATTTACCAAAGCACATTGGCTGGGCTTGATGATTTTTGTCTTGGGGAGTTCTCTTGATGGTATGCCGTCACTGCTTGATGGAAGCCTAGACTCGTCGATCAATCTGGCAGTCGGTGTTATTGTAGACCCGGTTGTCCAAACGCCAGAAATGCTTGGCTGCTGAAAGCCCCGGGAAATGGCCGCTGCAAACTCTGGCGATGTCATCGCTGCGTTGAAGCGCACTGGCCCTGAAGGGCGGCCTTGTGCAATGGCGGCCAGCGCCAGCTTGATAAGCGAGAAGTACTCTCCGTAGACGTGCTTTACCAGCTCACAGCTCAGTGACTCTTCCCCGAGTGAAAGCGCCCTACGCGTCGATAGCTGATAGAGCTTACAGCATAGGTCCGGGTTAGCACCGCAAAGGTCATGAAAGAGGCGGGTTATCTCGCTGGTGAGCTCCCCTGCTTGTCTTAAGATCCTGTAGCTCCAGAGCTCGCTTAAAATCAGCTCAAAGTCATCTATAGATAGCGTTGGAACATCCGTTGCTCCGACGCCCGTGTAGCGCAGGGCGGTGCCGAAGTCCTCGGTCAGCACTTTTCTGCCGTCGTCGTTGCCAACCAGGACTACTGGAACGCCTAAGTGGTTATTAAACTCGGCGACAAAGTCGAGGAACCGCCGGCGTACCCCTATATCAACATTGTTAAGAACATTGACTTGATCGATTACCAAAACACCAAGGCCCTGAAGCGCAGCTACTTTGGCCATGCTGATTTGCAGGCGCTCCTTACTTCTAGTCCCGACAAAACTGGTTAGATAGTTCGTTCCTAGGGCCAGATCTGCCTGCTCTAAGACCTTGATGCCGAAGTTTGCGAGTGAGGCGTCAGGCGGGCAATCAATATGCAGCCATGTCAGCTGCTTCCATGAGAACGGTTGTCCGTTGTAGTCCGTGTGAGCGATTACTTGTGGAAAATAGCGCAGGATGGAGCGGATCACCTTCGACTTTCCAACGCCACTCTGCCCGATCAGTCCGTACGATCCAGGCGTGCCAAAAAGTGTACTTCTCGATCCTGGTGGTGATGCATTCGGAGAACCATAGGCCGCGATCTGAGGGAGAAAACCACGATCCATTGGATTGCGCGCGAGATATCCTTCGCGAATTAGCCGATGCAGCGCTGCAGCAAAGTCCAGGTGCCAGTCGAGCGGAAACAAAACATTTCGTAGTAGTGACACGAAGTCGATGCGGTCAACCGTAGGAAGGCCGACGTAGGAAGCGTCGTATGCTACTTCGCTCTTGATCCGGGACGCCCACTCCAGGGCGGTTTGGCGCGGTGGAAGGGCCTCGATAAACGGATTACCCTGGTACGCGGTTAGTGCCTCCGTGCGGTACTCTGCCTTGGGCCAGTGGCCAATCATTGGAAATGCGACGGCTTCACTTGTCATTGCGCCCCCCGCGATCAGTCCGGATGAGACTTCTAAGCGCACTTCTATGGCTAGGCGCAGCTAAGCTGGTGGATCCCTCCTTGGAAGCAACTGGATCGGGTTGCGGGACCGTCGTCACCTCGGCGGGCGCACAAGCCGGGGTGTCAAGCGTTGATTCGACATGAGCGATTTCTTTGGCTCGATCCTCCTGGAGGTTGTACGCCTTCGTGACACCGCCTGCGGCGTCCAGCTCTGCAGCCGCGCCGGCGGTGATTTTGCGCATCTGGTACTCGATCGCGAATTTGGTTTTGAGATCTTCGTCAGTTTTTCGCCCATCCATGACCTCCATCCACTTGGTCTGGTCAAGGAATTCGTCGAGCGACCAGTTGGAGAAGAATTGGAGATCCGGAGTCAGCTCAAGATCCTCGAACCGCCTCTTATCCTTTAACCAAATCCTCGCATCGCCTAAACCCAGTTCGCCTGAGTAGACGAGAACATCATCCCAAGTGCGGTTCGGCTGCCGAACATACCAGTCACGATCGATTCCGCTTTTGCACCTGTAGGTCAATCCGCCGGGGACATAGATGCCACGGTTGGAGAGATGACCTCTCACAGTATGCATGAGCACCTTGTCTACTAGCACAAGATCCGGTTTCCGCCTCCCACCTTCGAGCCGAAAACCATTCTGGAAGACCTCGCGGGACGTCGGATGGCCATTTTGAAGAAGGTCGTAACCTGGAGGCAGTACTTCTAATTTACGATTGTTGTGGTCCAAGACTGCGAGGATAAGCAGCTTCCAGAACGAAACGATTGTGTGAACGCAGTCATCGGGGCAACTCGGTTCGCCAGGCCGCCGAAGATGCGTCGTGCCTGGTACCCATTCTTCGATCACTTTGTAGTTCAGCCAATTGAAGGTGGTTTCGACCGCCCCCTTCCAATCACCGCGGCGGAGTGCAGCCATTGATCTGCGTATTTCCCAGATGTTCACCAACGCGTCCACGACCAGGTTTGTAAAGTCTGTCCCCCGGTCTGTGAGGAGCTCAAAGAACATGCAGTCAGCCGGCCAGTCTTCGTCTTCGATGTCTATGTTGAAATATCTGCAGAACTGCGATTTTGGCATTAATGCCACTCGGAGAGCTCGCAAGCATCCCTGAACGCTCGCAGGACGCAGGCTAACCCACAGCCCAACAATCATTCCGGAGTAATGGTCTACCACGAAATAGACTACCGGTCGGCCTACGATGCGGTTGGGGTCGATCAGACTTCGCAGGTAGACATCTGCAACTGTGGAGTCGATTTGGTAGATCGAACCTGGGCCGTGAGCGTTTCCCTTAGCGCTGCCGGTGCGTTCGCGATGCATTAAGTGGAAGGCATTCTGGCCGACACGGCCGATTATCTTGTCGGCGCGCTTTAACTCCTTCCCTGCGTGGTACACGAACTGATCTTTGGTGGGTCTTTGATTTCGCGGAAGCAGCCAGTCGTGAGCGACACCGTCGATAATTTGTTCACCGCCCCAATATAGTTTTGAGGTCTTCTTGAATGCGCTTTCCCAAGTCGAACCAGCGGCGATGTGAATAGCTCCCGTTCGGAGCTTAGCTGCGTCGTCTGGCGTAATATTGATTCCTGCCGTTCTCTCTGTCGGATCGCCGCCGCGGTGACGGCCGAGTTTCTTCGTGACCGTTCTTGGTTCCAGGGGGTAGCCACAGTTTTTTAGGTCCGGAATGAGGGCATTCGGAACCTGTCCCCGCTCCCAGTATTGACGCAGCCACTTCGTGATTGCGTTTTCGCTGACTGGGCATTCATCACCAAAGAAGATGGCGATAATGGCTCTGGGGCGCAGAGACAATATCTGTAGACGCGGGTCTTCGAAGAGGGGCTGCAGTATCGACATCCGCTTGTCGCGAATTCTTTTATCAGCATCGGAAAGCTCGGTTCTTCGCATTGCCTCCCGGTGAGGATCCTCGATAAGCTTGAGATCGCGACACTTGTATTCGTCAATTACCTCGCTAAGCGACCTCCAGCGTGGCCAGGCGTTTTTGATTTCAAGATCGAACATTACAATCTGGTTGGACTCCGCCAAGACGCGGAGGACGCGATGAAGCCCTTTGTCTGTTTCCATCACATCGTTCTTCGCGAAGGGACTAAGCATTCGTGCCCCCTACAGCCGCGCTCGATCTCGCGATCCCTCGAAGGATCCCCTCGGGCTCGAAAGGCTGCCTCATGTCGATTTTCCACTGTTTGCGAGCCAGCAGGTGCTGGACCGTTGCCAACGTGGCGCCATCGTCGAGCGCCAAATGTCGGTCGCAGTCAGAGCAGATGCTGCGTAACGGGACTTCCGGCGAATCTTTCAGCAGTTCGTACGCGGCGTACTCGATCTCCCTAATCGAGAGATCGGTTAGCTTCGTCTTGTCGTAGTCCCAGTACTCGTCGAAAATGGAAAGATTCTTGGCGCGAGGTATATCCAGTTCGTCCTCGGTTAGAAGCTTCCAACCATGGTTACGCCGCTGGTGATAGATGCGATCAATCTCAAGCCACTCGAGGACATGTTCATCTTCGAGAGCTTTCTTCTGCTTAACTGGAAGCGCGATATGGCAGTTTGACGCGCTGCCGAAGGTAACCAGGAAATCCGTGGTCATGACCACGGGACGACCATCCTTGTTCCGGGGGTGCGTTATCCCCTTCTCTCGCGCGATTTCGATCGTCTCCTTCTTATCGAGCAGTGGGTATTGCTCGCGAATGTCGATTATTTCGTCATCATCTTGGAGAAGGTAGATTGCGTAGTATTCGAGTTTACTGAGGTATGTGTGATCCCTTCCGACCTTTCGGCCCGTTATTGTTCCGGTCCAGCCCTGGGAGCTACTTCCATCTCTGATGTTTAACCACGGCAAATAGCCCGATCCGTAGCCGGAACCGCGACCCTGCGCGATGCGACGCTCCTCTGAGATTCGCTTTCTCATCGTAAGCCTCCATCGCCATAGGCAAATATGGCGAGTGGACGATCTACTCCGCTATCCGGGGTATCGAACATCACTCCGAGGGATTGCAGCCGTCCGAGATAGGACAGACGAGCGGAACCGTTGTTCTTCGGGCAATTGATCCTTGGTTTGCCCTCGTTATGCGGACCAGCGGCGATCAGAAGTGTGGGGTCGCGAGTCAGTTCTGGCCTCTTCATTTGAAGCCCTCCCTGACCTCGAATCTGTTCGCGCGATAGGCCTTCTTCCACTCAGTCTGCTTGGGGCAGAGCGGAAACATCCTGGTGACTGCGGCTTCAAATCTTCCGTCACGTCGGACA
The DNA here is from genome assembly GCF_041905885.1 of Dongia sp. Taxonomy (NCBI): domain Bacteria; kingdom Pseudomonadati; phylum Pseudomonadota; class Alphaproteobacteria; order Rhodospirillales; family Dongiaceae; genus Dongia; species Dongia sp. Next base: position 78,473 of record NZ_JAYRKD010000002.1, read on the forward strand.
TAGCCGCTTGAACTGAGTTTGAACCGATCTGGAAACTCCCGGAGAGCCATATCTGTCACGATCCGGGCCAGGCACGGGCAGTTCTGCCCGCAACAGCGATAGCGAATGGAGTGTCCCACTTGGCCTCCTCACAAAGCGCGCGCGTACACGCTGCGGACCATAGATGCGCAGCGCAAACGAGCTTGTTTGGCCGTTTTGCGGCCGTTTCAGTCTTGGGATTGCTTTGCCTTAACTCTTATAGAGAGCTGCGAGGTCGCATGGGCTTGGCTATGCGGTTCATAATGAACACGACCGGGCGGCAATAGCCGACCGACACTATCAATGCATGTGATGAAAAATATGCCCGCCTCCCGCGCATATATGCAGGAGCGGTGGGTTCCGCCTTGAGTGTTGTCACTTCAGGTGTCATCGCTCTACTTTGGTTGACACGGAAATGATCACTTAAGTCGACACGTGCTTGTCGCACATGTCTCATTCATCGTGTGCAAATCAAGCGATGCTGTCAAGAAGGCCTGCGTCGTTCCCGGCGATGAGAGAGCTTAGGAAGCATCTCTGAGATTAGCCGATGGCCTCCGATAATGCGCCAGAACCATCGCTTACGAACACGTGCTGTGAAGTTAGTTTAGCTGCCGCGCGAGGCGCCATTAGGGGCGCTAGTCTTTTTCCGAATGGCCCCAAGTTCTAAGAGCCCAGCATCCGCGTCCGACTCGGACTATGTCGCCAACGTTTCGGGAGCGGCGGCTGAGCACAGATCCCACCGTATTGGATGGATTCCCGGAGCGTAGCCGCATACCGCCAGCGACAAGCTCTCGAGTAATCTCGCTATTGAGGAGCGGGCGCTTGCGTGCGGATAACACCTCGATCGCAGCTTCCGGGATTGTTCGCCCCCGGGAATGAACCCCATGCCGCCCCAGTATAACCAGAAAAGGCAGTATCTCTTAGCCTGCTGATAACGAGAATGGCGCTATCAATTTCTGCCCTTCTAGCCAACAGCTCATTCAGCACGGTCTCAAATGGATTGAAGCTCGAATTCTCCATACGGTGCAACTCGCTGCCACGAGCCTTCTAAAATATCCCGTGAATATCACCGGTCATGGTATCTCGGTCAGGCATTTGGCTCCAAACGGAATTCTGAAACCAAGAAGCAGCCGTTAAGATTGATTTGCGTGTTCTGCCCTAGTTGATTCAAGCAGCCGTTGATGGCGCGATGCGGGTCGATGCCAGCCTACACGAAGCACCAAACAGGTCGCCTGGCTCTATATTCAAGTATGCAGTAAGCGCCAGAATACTCGCCGGTCCCTCGACCAATCTTTGGTTATCGGCAGTAACAACGCCTAACAACAGCAGCTCGTCAGCCCCATAGCAGTTTAGCAGGCAGCGAGAGAGTCTTTTAAGCCCCCGAGTTTTCACACCCCCGCACCTTTCCACCTTCCGAGGCAGCGCGTCGGGTACGGAAAAGCCGGCCCCGGCCAGAAGTATCTTCATCCGCTGACCGAGAGTCTTTATTCCGCCGGGAATTGGTGCGGGCTTGTTCTCCAAGATCCATTTGGCGAGTTGAGAAACTCGGCACAAAAGGGCGGTCTGCAGAAGCCAGTCTGATATCGCGGGAATCGTGCGACTTGAAAGAACAGATGGTGGGCCATCTTCACGCCCCGTCCACTCGATGAGTTGCTCTTCATGTATAGGGCACACGAAGACGAGGGGGGAGAGATGTATGTTTCTCCAATAGGCAAACCCGAGTCTAGACTCGTCATCACTCACGCACTGAGCGCAGAAGCGCCTGCGATGGACGCCGAGATAGAGACGGCCAGGAAAGCGATTACCATGCAGCATAAAATCCCTGAGTGACTGCGCCTCCTGCGGATCCAAGAACGCGGCCGTGAGTGGGAATAGCGAATTGTCATCCACTATGTCGTCCGCGTCGAAGCTCGGGCTGTCTGAGAGATTGTTTAAGGTCGAATTGATTCTTGAAGGCAGGCCTGCGCGGTTAGCTTGGTAGCAATGAGCGAACTTGGCCCGGCGATCGAATAATCCAGCTACTCTCGATTGGTAGCCCTCGAACGACTCATCATCCTCCAGTGGCGGCGCGAATCCGATCAAAGCAGCCTCTGAGCCAGTTATCCATATGTGGTGCACTCGCACGATTATTATAACAAGATGTAGCGACAGGATACAATCTGTCCGGAGACTCAGAACTCAATTCCCCAAATTCGCAAGGCATTGGAAAGTGGGACTTGCCCCTCTCAACTCAATTACGCGCGCACGACTCAATTACTTTGTGCCACCTGGGCCGGCGAGATCGATGTCGTTGCGCCGGCCGACCTGATCGCGCTGATCAATCATCTGAAGGGCACGCAGGTGCTGAGGCCGCCGGAACCGAAGATGGCGGCGCTGAATGAACGCGAATTGGACCTGAAGGACATCAAGGGCCAGGAGACCGCGAAGCGCGCGCTCGAAGTCGCGGCGGCCGGCGGGCACAATCTCCTGATGATCGGGCCGCCGGGGTCCGGCAAGTCGATGCTGGCCGCGCGGCTGCCCGGCATCCTGCCACCGCTCGATCCAGCGGAAGCGCTGGAGGTTTCGATGATCCACAGCCTCGCGGGATCCTTGAGCGAAGGGCGATTGATCCGCAAGCGACCGTTCCGCGACCCGCATCATTCGGCTTCGCTGCCAGCGCTGGTCGGCGGTGGCCTCCGAGCACGGCCGGGCGAAGTCAGCCTCGCGCATCTCGGCGTCCTCTTCCTCGACGAATTGCCGGAGTTCCACGGTATTAGGTAGCAAAGTTCGGAAAGGCCCGGGGTCTCACGTGATCCCATAGACTCCCATAAACACCCGTGTAGTCCCGTGTAGCCTTATGTCGCCTTGTGTCGTGTTGTGTCGCATCCTGTCGACAACTCCCCGCAGAAAACCGCGATTATTGCCCGTGTGTGTCGTAACCCGGGTGTTGACGGAAATTTTTGCCGGGTCTATTAGTGGTGGATTGCCACACCGTTAACGTGGAGTCTCACCATGGCGGTTACCTACGCTGACGAAGCCTACATCCGCACTACGCGGGAACGGATTGCCAAGTACCGGCAGGACGCGGCCAGCGCCACGGCCGTGGCCGACGCTCTGGAGGAGAATCTGAGCGAGTACATCCGGTCGCATCAGCCGTTTGCCAAGCCAGCGCCCGAGGCCCCGGCGGCGACCAGCAATACAGTCACCTTCGCCGGGGGCGGCACCGCGCATCACGTCGTGCCCGGCGGCACGGTCGCGATTCGCACGCCAGAGGAGGGCGGCCGGATCGCGATGTTGATGGACGCCATCCGATTGAATCCGAAGGGTTACACGACCGACGACTTGGTGGACATGGCCGGTAAATGGGGCATGGCGGTTCGGCGGGAAACGCTTCGCAGTCAGCTCTGGAACAAGAGAAAGGACGGCAAGCTCGGCAAGCGCAAGGACCGCTGGATTGCCAAGAACGAAGAGCCGAACGCGCAAACGTCCGGCTCTTCGCATTGAACTAGGGGGTGCACAGTGCAGGGCAGGCCTTCCCAGTCCACGCCCGGCGGGTGCAAGTCCCGCTACCTCCACCAGTATCCGGCCCCTTCCATCAGGGCACGGAGCCAACGGATAAGCCGGTTCACCCCGGCCCCGTTGGTGCAGACCACCCCATTTCCCAGTGCTGGACGGCACGCAGAGAACGGAGGTGCGCCATGTGGTACATGGCCCGGACATTAGCCTAGACTAATCACCGGGCTGTGGGGTCGGTCGCGAGATCGGCCCCACGGCTCGGGGATTATGCCACTGCGGTATAAGCGTTTCTAGCCAAATTGGGCCTAGACCCGCTTGCCTATGCCAGAGGCCGCGCCATCGGCGCTCCACATAAGCACCATACCGGCCGCTTCAAGCGCCCGCGCCATCGCCTCCAGGTTGTTGGCAATGGGCGTCCTGCGGCCTTTTTCAAAGTCCCTGACGGTACTTAGCGACACCTTTGCCCGCGTCGCCAAGTCCTGTTGGGACCAGTCGAGCCACCCTCGGGCGGCTCGACTCTGCTCCGGTGACAACATGCCTGATAAATACGGACCAAAACTATTTTCGTCAAGACCAACGGAAATCGTTGACAGCAACGGTATCCGTTATTATGTACTACCTCAACGATATTCGTTGGGGTCAGATGTCTCAGCACTTCCTCCTCTCAGCCAAAGCCCGGTCGCTCAGCTTGAGCGCCGTCGCCCGGCTGTCCGACGAGGAAGCCCTGGAAACCTTCAAGGCGATCCGCTGGGCGCCTAACGACGGCAAGCCCTATTGCTCCAAGTGCGGTGGTCTCGCGCCGTATGCCCGAAAGGCCAAGCCGCTGTGGGAGTGCCGCGAGTGCGGCCACGTCTTTAGCGTCACGTCCGGCACCCTCTTTGCCTCCCGCAAACTCCCCATTCGCGACTATCTGCTGGCAATCGCCATCTTCGTGAACGGTGCCAAGGGCCACAGCGCCTTGCAGCTCAGCCGCGATCTGGATTGCCAGTACAAGACGGCTTTCGTCATGGCGCACAAGATCCGCGAAGCCATGGCGGCTGAAGGCGTGGAGCGGGTCGGCGGTGAGGGCAAGACCGTCGAAATCGACGGCGGTTACTTCGGCGGCTACGTGAAGCCTGCCAATCACAAAGAGAACCGCCGCGATCTCCGCAAGGCAAAGAACCAGACCGGCAAGCGCCAGGTTGTCGTTGTAATGCGTGAGCGGGAAGGCCGCTCCAAGACGGCGATTTTCAAGACTGAAGCGAAGTCCATTCCGGCGATCCCGCAGCACGTGGCCGAAGGCTCCGAGATCCATGCTGACGAGGCGTCGCACTGGGACATTCTCCAGGCCCGTTTACCCGTCAAGCGCATCAACCATTCGCAGAGCTACAGCGACGGCGAAGGCGAAGGCTGCACCAATCAGGCCGAAAGCTTCTTCTCGCGGCTGCGCCGGGCCGAGATTGGCGTTCATCATCACGTCGCCGGCCCATACCTCGCGGCTTATGCCTCGGAAATGGCGTGGCGCGAAGATCACCGCCGCATCGCCAATGGCGAGCAATTCCGCATGACCATCAACTCGGCACTCAAGCAACCCAAGAGCCGCCTGTGGTGCGGTTACTGGCAGAGGAAGGCATAAATGGAAAACGACAACGTAGTGAGCGGCATGGTCCGCAAGCGGCAAGAGATCGCGGGCAAAATCGAAGATGCGCAGTTAGTCCTGCGTCAACTAATTATCGACCTGGACAATCTGGACTGCGCCATCCGGCTATTTCGCCCCGACATCGATCTAGAGGAGATCCGGCCTTCGCCGCTCCCGCCCCGACATAGCGCCTTCAAGGGCGAAATGTCCCGGATCATCCTAGCGGCACTCCGCAATGCCGGGCGGCCGATGCACTCGCAGGAGATAACCCATTTCGTGATGGCGGAGCGCGGCCTAAATGTGTCCGATAAGAGGCTGGTCCGCACAATCCAGAAGCGGATCGGGGCCTGCCTCAAGCATTATAGGAACCGCGGAGTCCTTGAGGGGACTAAGGGGCCGGGGAGCTTCATTTTGTGGAGGGTGAAGTGACGCGTTACTCATTGGCCGCAAAATAGGTCCGCCCCCACCTAGGCATGAAAATGGAGGTTTTAATCCCCGCGCGGATGCGTCCAAACAACGCTTCTTCGCAGTCCTCTTTCTGGATATAAACCCAGCCGCCCACGAGTTTAGCTATTCTATCAGAGTGAGCTTGAGCGGCCTTTGCATACAGGATGTAACTTGGCCACTTAATGAACGGATGCTCCCCTGCTTGAATCACGCACGTGGGGTCGTGGTGGACCCCGTCCCGAATGCTGCAAATCGGCAGCAATAGATGCTGATTGTCTTTGCATCTATCTGTTACGACAACAAATAGATGCTTCCCGTCCTCGTTAGTTGCAGTCCCGGATGGAACTAGGAACGTGTTTCTTTTTGCAACAACGATACTCACTGAGCGCGCGCGATTGCGGCGTCTAAGTTTCGCAGAGATTCAATCTCATGGGCGGTATCTGAGGCGTGGGGCTTGCCTAGGTAGCGCAAGATTCTTTGATAGGGGATAGGGCTAGATGATCCGTGCGGATCTTCCCATTCCGGGCAATTATCGTGAGTGTATTTGACCAGCGCAAAGCGATCCATGCGGCCAAACTGGCCCCATACTTCCCCGAGCACTTCGATTTCGGCATCGCTCAGCTCGTCGAGATCGTCTTCCGTGATTTGCGCATTGCGCAAACCAACCAAGTGTTCTTCTCGGTCTGAAATCAAAGAGTCCCAGTCTTCGTTGTCGCCGTATTCACCATTCACGAAATTGAGCGTGTCTGAAGGAACCGGCCCCTGAGGCATCGACACTAAGCGATCCCACAGCATCGGGAAGTCGTACTTTCCGATAAAGGTACGCTCTGCGAGATAAACTAGCTTGATAAGCTTGAGAACATTGATCGTGCCGCCGCTTCGCTGCGCGAAGTACGCGACCACTTGTGCCGCTTTGCGGACGTTGTACCCAGGGATAGGGGCCACCGAGTCACTCCGTCGATTTGATTCGCATTCTATTCCAGGCACTTAGTATGCTCAAAGGACTCTTGACAAAGCATAAATGCCCGCTGGATCAATAAGTTGCGACAAGTCAAATAGCAAAATCCGCCAACACTGTGGCAATCTAGCAACATTCCGAGAGTGGAACAAGCGCAGAACACGCACCCCTACTATTCCGGTATTAGGTAGCAAACACACCTAACCGATAAATTCCGGGATGCGGGCTGGATTATCGCCGGAATCAAACTCACGACTCCCCTTACCGCGCGCCTCTCGGGAGTCGGCGACTCGACATAAACGCCCCCAACTTGTGAGTCGCGCCGGATCGGTGCAGGGTCCGGCGGGGCCTTTCCGAACTTTGCTACCTAATACCGGAGTTCCAGCGCCAGACCCTGGAATCCCTGCGCCAGCCGATGGAGACCGGCCGGGTCACCATCGCGCGGGCCAATGCGCATGTGACCTATCCGGCGCGGGTGCAGCTGGTGGCGGCGATGAATCCCTGCCGCTGCGGGCATCTTGACGATGCGGCGCTGGCCTGCGGCAAGGCCCCGCGCTGCGCGATGGACTACCAGTCGCGGATCTCCGGGCCGTTGTTCGATCGGATCGACCTCCATGTCGATGTGCCGGCGGTCGCGGCCGCCGATCTCTCGCTGCCGCCGCCGGCGGAAGGCAGCGCCGAGGTCGCGGCGCGGGTCGCCAAGGCCCGCGCGATCCAAGGCGCGCGTTACCAGGATCGCGGCATCCGCATCAATGCCGAAGCCGACGGCGAATTGCTGGACCAGGTCGCGACGCCGGAGCCGGACGGGTTGAAGCTGCTCACGCAAGCCGTAGAGCGATTCAAGCTCTCCGCGCGCGGCTATCACCGCGTTCTCCGCGTTGCCAGAACGCTCGCCGATCTCGAAGCCAGCGCGCCAGTGAAGCGGGTGCATGTGGCGGAGGCGCTCTCCTATCGTCGGATCGCGCCGGGGCGGTGACGACCGCTATCGTTCGCGTCCGCTGCGGCCGGCGGTGACGGAAGCGAGCGCGTCGGCGAGCGCGCTTTCGTCGTAGGGTTTCTGCAACAGCATCGCGCCCTGCAGCGCACCGCTGCGGTTGGGGACGCGGTCATAGCCGGAGGCGAAGATGACGCCGAGGCCGGGCTGGCGCTCCACGGCCACGGCGGCGAGCGCGTCGCCGGAGAGGCCGGGCAAGGAGAGATCGGTCAGCATCACGTCGAAGCGATCCTGCTCCAGCAGGCCGAGTGCCGCCGGGCCGTCCTCGGCCTCGGTCACGGCATGGCCGAGATCCATCAGCATCTCGGCGGTGGACATGCGGATGAGCGCGTCATCCTCGACCAAAAGGACCCGCAGCAATCGCGGCCGCTGTTGCGGCGGCTCCTCGCGCCGCTGCGCGGTCGCGGCCGCGCGCTCGCTGCTGATCCGGCGCTGCTGCTGATTGCGCAACACATGCCGGAGCTTCCGTGCCAGGGCCTCGCGGGTATAGGGCTTGCTGAGGAGATCGACGCCTTCGTCGAGCCGGCCGCCATGGACGATGGCGTTCTCAGTATAGCCCGAGGTGAACAGCACGGCGAGGTTCGGCAGCCGCTCCCGGGCCTTGCGCGCGAGCTCGGGGCTGCGCAGCGGGCCCGGCATCACCACGTCGGTGAACAGCATGTCGATCGCGACACCGCTCTCGATAATGGCGAGCGCGCTCTGGGCGTCCTTGGCCTTCAGGACGCGATAGCCGAGATCGCCCAGCATGTCGATCACGGTGCCGCGCACGTCCTCGTCGTCCTCGACCACCAGCACGGTCTCGGTGCCGCCGGTCGCCGGGCCGGCGTCGAACGCGATCTCGACATCCTCTTCCTCGCGCGAGCGCGGCAGATAGAGGCGGATGGTGGTGCCCTGACCGGGCTCGCTGTAGATCTTCACATGGCCGCCGGACTGCTTCACGAAGCCGTAGACCATGGAGAGGCCGAGTCCGGTGCCGTGGCCTTCCGGCTTGGTGGTGAAGAACGGCTCGAAGGCGCGATCGAGAACTTCCGCCGACATGCCGGCGCCGTTGTCGCTGACCGCGACCATCACATACTGGCCGGGCAGCACCTCGTCATGGCGCGCGGTGTAGACCTCGTCGAGCGCGGCGTTGCAGGCCTCGATGGTGAGCCGGCCCTGGCCGGCCATGGCGTCGCGCGCGTTGATCGCGAGGTTGAGGATCGCGTTCTCGAGCTGCGCCTTGTCGACGAAGGTGTTCCATAGGCCGCCGGCAATGATGGTCTCGATCTCGATGCCTTCGCCCAGCGCCCGGCGCAGCATGTCGTCGATGCCGCGGACCAAGCGGCCGAGATTGACCGCCTTGGGCGCCAGCGGCTGGCGGCGGCCGAAGGCGAGGAGCTGCGAGGCCAGCTTCGAGCCGCGCGAGATCGCGGCGATCGCGGTCTGCAGGCGCTGCTCGGCGCGGAGATTCCCGGCGACGTCGCGCACCAGGAGCTGGAGATTGCCGCCGATCACCTGCAGCACGTTGTTGAAGTCATGCGCGACCCCACCGGTCAGCTTGCCGACCGCCTCCATCTTCTGCGCCTGTCGGAGCTGGGCCTCGGCCTCGGCGCGCTCGGCCATGGCCGCGGTCACGCGCTGCCCCAGGACCTCGTTGGTGCGCTGGAGGATGTGTTCGGCCTCCTTGCGCTCGCTGATGTCGACGATCGAGCCGATATATCCGAGAAAAGGACCGTCCTCGCCGACGCCGGCGAAGCGCGGCGCCGCGGTGCTCAACGCCCAGCGATAATTGCCGTCGTAGCGGCGCAGGCGGTTCTCGATCTGGAACGGCTCGCGCCGGGCGATGGCGGCGCGGAAGCGCTCGCGCGAGGCGGCGCGGTCGTCGGGATGGATGGCGTCCCAGGCGCCGTAGCCCAGGGAATCCTCCGGCGACTGGCCGGTGAACTCGCTCCAGAGCGAGTTGATGTAGTTGATCGACCCTTCGGTGTCGGTCATCCACATGATGACCGGCGCATGCTCGGCCATGTTGCGGAACCGGGCCTCGCTCTCGCGCAGCTCCGCGGTCGCCGCCTGGCGGACGCGGGCGAGCTCGAGATTGGCGTTCACCCGGGCGATCAGCTCGCGGGCGGAGAACGGCTTGGTGAGATAGTCGTCGGCACCCGCATCGAGGCCCTCGACCCGCGCCTCCTCGCCCGCCCGGGCCGAGAGCACGATCACCGGCAGGTCGCGCGAGTGCGGATCGTCGCGCAGGCTGCGCAACAGCTCGAAGCCGCCGAGCTTCGGCATCATCACGTCGGTCAGCACCAGGTCCGGCCGCTCGCGGCGGATCGCGTCCAGCGCCGCCGCCCCGTCCGCCACGGTCTCGACCTGCCAGCGCTGGCCGAGCAACCGCGCGATATAGGCCCGCATGTCGGCATTGTCGTCCGCCACCAGGATGCGGGCCGGCCCGGCCGACCCGGCATGGAGCGGCAGCGCCGCATCTTCGGCCCGGTCGGTCGGCACGGCGCCGACCTCGGACGCCGGCAGCCAGCGCAAGGCCTCCTCCACATAGGCGTCGGCGCGCAGCGAAGCCGTTGGACGCGGCTGCGCGGCGCCGATCCGCTCCGCGGGCAGATGCGCGGTGCCGAAGGGGACCGTGACCGTGAAGGCTGTGCCCTTGCCGACCGAGCTTTCGGCGCGGATCGCGCCGCCATGCAGCTTGACCAGCTCCTGAACCAAAGCGAGGCCGATGCCGGAGCCTTCGAAGGACCGGCTCTGCTGGCCCTCGACGCGGTGGAAGCGCTCGAACAGCCGCGGCAGCTCGGCCTCGGGCACGCCGACGCCGGTGTCCCGGATGGTGAGCTCGGCGGATTCTCCGCCCGGTGCCGCCCGCAGCGTCACCACGATTTCACCGTCGAAGGTGAACTTGAAGGCATTGGAGATCAGGTTGAGGACGATCTTCTCCCACATGTCGCGATCGACATGGACCGGCGCGGGCAAGGGCCTGCAGTCGATGCTGAGGGCGAGGCCGGCCTTTTCCGTCGCCGATTCGAAGTTGGAGGCGAGCTCCGCGGTCAATGCGGCGAGATCGACCGGTTCGTAATGCGCCTCGACCCTGCCGGCTTCGATGCGCGAGAAGTCGAGCAGCGAGTTCACCAGCTTCAGCAGGCGCAGGCTGTTGCGGTGCGCGGTCTCGAGCCGGTTGCGATGCAGCGGCAGCAGGGCATCGGCATCCCGGTCGTTCAACGCGTCCTCGATCGGCGCCAGCATCAGGGTGAGCGGCGTGCGGAACTCGTGGCTGACATTGGAGAAGAACGCGGTCTTGGCGCGGTCGATCTCCGCCAGCGCTTCGGCGCGGCGGCGTTCCTCCTCATAGGCCTGGGCGTTGGCGATGGCGCCGGCGATCTGCCCCGCGACCAGTCCGAGGAAGCTGCGATAGTTCTCGTTGAACAGCCGGAAGGGATTGAGCCCGACCACCAGCGCGCCGGCCCGGCCGGTCTCGCCGGCGGGGAGGATCGGCACCACGGCCGCCTGGCGCGCCGGCACCGACCAGGGCCCGGTCGGCAGCGCCAGCTCCTCCGAAAGATCGGCGACCAGCTTGGTTTCATGATCGCGCACTGCATCCGCGACCGGCCAGAGCGCTGCGGCGTAGCCGGAGTCGATGCCGGTGGTCGCGGCGAGCCGGAACCCCTCGGGCTCGGGCTCGGACATGTAGATCAGGGCGAAGGGAATATCGCGGGCATCGGTGGCGAGAGCCGCGGCGCTGCGGGTGCAGGCTTCGACCCAAGTGCGGGCATGGGTCGCGTCGGCGGCGAGATCGCGGAGCAGGGCCATCTGTCGCTCGCCGATCACCCGCTGGGTGTCGTCGGTATTGGCGCAGATTATGCCGCCGACCGTGCCGTCGTCGTTCGGCACCGGGCTGTAGGAGAAGGTGTAATAGGTCTCTTCCGGATAGCCGTTGCGCTCCATGATCAGGAGCTCGGCTTCGGAATAGGTGCCCTGGCTGCCCGACATCGCGGTTTCCAGGAGCGGGCTGATCTGGGGCCAGATCTCGCGCCAGACTTCGGCGGTCGGGCGGCCGAGCGCCCAGGGATGCCGGCCGCCGATGATCGACTTGTAGGGATCGTTGTAGAAATAGATCAGCTCCGGCCCCCAGCCGATCCAGATCGGCTGGCGCGAGGCGAGCATGATCCGCAAGGCGGTCTGCAGGTTGCGTGGCCAGGTTTCCGGCGCGCCCAGCGGCGTCGCCGACCAGTCATGGGCCCGCATGAGCGCGCCCATCTCCCCACCGCCCGACAGGAATCCCGGGGTGTTAGAGATCGGCGACGGGGCGCGCTTCTCCTGCAACGTCATCGAATCTTTGGCCCCCTTTTCGACCCCGGGAACAACACGCCGGAACGAAGCGGGGTTCCCCCGCGAGGCCTATGCCCGCCGCCGCAGCACCGGGGCGGCGACGCTCTGGCGGCGGTCGTCCCGCGGGCGGCAATTGAATTGACGCCGATAAAGCCGGCAGAAGTGCTCCAAGGAGTTAAAACCTGCACCCACCGCAATCTCGGTCACCGAAAGGTCGGTTTGCTGCAAGAGCGCATGGGCGCGTGACAGCCGCAGGCGCTGATAATGCCGGACCGGTGTGGTCTCCAGCTCGCGGGCAAAGATCCGCTGCAATTGCCGCGTGGTGACGCCGACCCGCCGGGCGATGCTGCTGCAGGGGATCGGCTCCTCGATGCTCTTCTCCATCAGGGCGAGGGCGCGTTCCAGCACCGGGTCCGCGGCCTGGCGCGCCTTGACGCCGGGAGCCGGCTGGCTGTCCTCGCCCTTGCGCCAGCCGGGCAGCATCAAGTGCGCGGCGATCTCGCCGGCCAGGTCCGCGCCGTGCTCCGCGGCGATGCCCTGCAGCATCATGTCGAAGATCGCGCTGTGCCCGGCGCAGGTGAGGCGGCCGGGCGACACGGTGTAGAGCTCGGCCACGGCGCGGCATTGCGGATGGGATTCGGCGAAGCCCTGCAGGTTGTCCCAATGCACCGCCACCTTGCGGCCGTCGAGCAGTCCGGCCGCCGCCGCCACTTCCGACGCCGTCTCGATCGCGGCGATGGTGGCGCCATGGCGCGCGACCCGCCGCAGCCAGGCCTTCAAGCCGCGGTCGCGGGTGAGACGCTTCACGTCGAAGCTGGCCAGGACATAGAGCGCGTCGAACTCGGCGCCGTCGGCAATCGCCGCATCGGCGGGCACGGCAATCTCGCTGGACGTGCGCGCCGGCTTGCCGTCGAGCGAGATCGTGCGCCAGCGATAGAGCGGCCGCCCGGCCAGCCAGTTGGCGACGAAGAGCGGCTCGACCACGGCGCCCAGGGCCACATGCGCGAAGCTTGGCAGCAGCAGGATGCCGACCTGCTTCGGCTTTTGCGCCATCGGGCTTCCTGATCTTTTACGACAGAGGATTGGCGTTTTCGATCAAGTCAACTTGTCGCACCGTCGTAGCGTTCGGTCAAGCGGATGCGCCCGCCTTGAAGGAACACGGGACCATGATTCAACAAAAGTCGCTGGACTGGATCGAAGCCGCGCCGGAGCGGTCGCTGACCCTGCCGGCCCGTTATTTCTACGACCCCAAGGTGTTCGAGGCGGAGCGCGAGCGGATCTTCTATCCGGCCTGGCATTGCGTCGCGCATGTGAGCGAACTGGCCGAGCCCGGCCGCTTCGTCACCTTCGACATCCTCGACCAGTCGGTGATCGTCAGCAATCACGACGGCGAGCTGCATGCCTTCTACAATGCCTGCCAGCACCGCGGGAACCGGCTGGTCAACGAACGCCGCGGCCAGGCCGGCCCGGTGTTTCGCTGCGGCTATCACTCCTGGTGCTATGACCGGTCCGGCGGGTTGCGCAACGCGCCGCGCACCGAACGCCTACCAGATTTCGACAAGAAGCTGTATGGGTTGAAGCCGGTGAAGATCGAGGTCATGGGCTGCTTCGTCTTCATCAACATGGACCCCGACGCGGCACCGCTTGCCAGCATCTCGGCCGGCGCCGAGGCGAAGATGGCGCAATACCTGCCCGATCTCGCGAATATGAAGCTGATCTCCGAAGTCGATGTGGTCGTGCCGTCGAACTGGAAGGTGATCATGGACAACTCGATCGAGGGCTATCACTTCGGCCTCTCGGGTCCGGTCCACAAGGAGCTGGCGGCGCTCATCGACTTCAAGCAATACGCGCTGGAGGCCCATGACAAATGGTGGACCTATATCGGCCCGCCGAAGGACAATGTCGCCTCGGCCTATGGCGTGCCGCTGGAGGGCGCCACCTGGCAGACCGACTGGTTCTTCAACATCGGCATCTGGCCGAACACGACCTTCTATTGCTTCCCCTTCGCCGATATCTGCGGAACCTTCCTGATGATTCCGCTGGAGCCGGAGAAGTCGCTGCTCCGCTTCGGCTATTACGGGCCGGCGCAGCGCGAAATGCCGGCGGTGACCCGGTCCTGCATCGAATGGATGAACCAGAAGCTCGGGCCGGAAGACATCGAGCTCAATGTCACCAACCAGAGGGGCCTCAAGTCCTTCGGCTACAACCAGGGCCGCTACCTGATCGATGCCGAGCGCAGCAATGAGAGCGAGCATCTGGTGCACCACTTCCACCGCCTGGTGCACCAGGCGGTGAAGCCGGCATTGCTGGCGGCGCAATAGGTCCATGAAAGCCTTCGACTACATCATCGTCGGCGCCGGTTCGGCGGGCAGCGTGCTGGCCGCGCGGCTGACCGAGGATGCCGATGTTCGCGTGCTGCTGCTGGAGGCCGGGCCGGAGGCAAAGGCCTGGGAGATCGACATGCCGTCGGGTCTGGGCCGCCTTCTGGCAAGCGACCGCTTCAACTGGGCCTATGTCGGCGATCCCGAGCCCTATCTCGACAACCGGCGGCTCAGCCACCCGCGGGGCCGCGTGCTCGGCGGCTCCTCCTCCATCAACGGTATGATGTATGTCCGCGGCCATGCGCGCGACTACGACGGCTGGGCGCAGAGCGGGAACAGGGGTTGGCGCTATGCCGACCTGCTGCCTTACTTCAAGCGGGCAGAGCGTCACCAGGACGGCGCCAGCGAATATCACGGCGGCGACGGGCCGCTGCGCGTGACCTCACCGAATGGACAGGCGGCTCCCCTGGGCCAGGCCTTCATCACGGCGGGACAGCAGGCCGGCTATCCCTTCACGCCGGATTGCAACGGCGCGCAGCAGGAAGGCTTCGGGCCCACCGACCGCACCACCCATGCCGGCAAGCGCTGGAGCACCGCGCGCGGGTACCTCGATCCGGTGCGCGACCGGGCGAACCTCACCATTGTCACGCGGGCCCTGGCGCTGGAGGTGCTGTTCGAGGGCCGGCGCGCGACCGGTGTCGCCTATGCGGTGAACGGCGCGCGGCAGACGGCGCGCGCCGAACGCGAGCTCATTCTCTGCGGCGGCGCGATCAACTCGCCGCAGCTGCTGCAGCTCTCCGGTGTCGGCGATCCCGCCTTGCTGCAGCGCCTGGGCGTGAAGATCAGGCAGGCTTTGCCGGGTGTCGGCGCCAATTTGAGCGACCATCCCGACATCGTCGTGCAATACGCCTGCAAGCAGCCGGTGACCTTGGCGAAGAAGGCCCGGGCG
This sequence comes from Dongia sp., assembly GCF_041905885.1. Lineage (NCBI taxonomy): Bacteria > Pseudomonadati > Pseudomonadota > Alphaproteobacteria > Rhodospirillales > Dongiaceae > Dongia > Dongia sp. The sequence continues at coordinate 93,584 of NZ_JAYRKD010000002.1, forward strand.
CCCGGGAAATTCCTGACCGGAGCGCAATGGTTCCTGTCGAAGTCGGGACCGGCGGCGAGCAACCACTTCGAGGCGGGCGGCTTCATTCGGAGTCGGGCCGGGATCGAGCATCCGGATCTGCAATTCACCTTCATGCCGCTGGCGGTGATGCCGGGCACGGTCGAGACCAGGCCTGAGCATAGCTTCCAGGTGCATATCGACCTGTTGCGGCCGGAAAGCCTCGGCCGGGTCGAAGCGCAGAGCGTCGATCCCCGCAAGCCGCCCTCGATCCTGTTCAATTACCTGAAGAGCCAGCGCGACCGCGACGACTTCCGCCGGTCGGTGGCGCTGATCCGCGAGATCCTGGCCCAGGCGGCGCTCGATCCCTATCGCGGCGACGAGCTCTTTCCCGGGCCGGATGTGAAGAGCGACCAGGCCGTCGATGCCTGGGTGCGGCAGGCGGTCGAGACCTGCTATCATCCGGTCGGCACCTGCAAGATGGGGCGCGATACCGACGCAACCGCCGTGGTCGATGACGCGCTCCGGGTGCATGGGGTGGAGGGATTGCGGGTGGTGGATGCCTCGATCATGCCGGCGATCGTCAGCGGCAACACCAATGCGCCGACCATCATGATCGCCGAGAAGGCGTCGGACATGATTCGCGGGAGACCGGCCTTGACGCCGAGCGAGGCGCCGGTCTGGATTCACCCGCAATGGGAAACGTCACAGCGTTAGGGAGCACCAACCGATGACCGTGATGCTGCGCAACGACGATATGCTGTCGGATGCCGAGATCCAGGCGGCGCGGGTCGATCTCGCCGCCAGCTTCCGCTGGTTCGCGCGGCTCGGGATGCATGAGGCCGTCGCCAACCACCTCTCGGTCGCGGTCTCCAAGGACGGATCGAAGTTCCTGATGAATCCGCGCGGCCGGCATTTCTCGCGCATCAAGGCGAGCGAACTCCTGCTGCTGGATTCCAGCGACCAGGCAACCTTGAAGCGCTCCGATGCGCCGGATCCCACCGCCTGGTTCATCCACGGCCGGCTGCATGCGCTGCTGCCCGAGGCACGCTGCGTCATGCACCTCCACCCGACCTACACCACGGCGCTGGCGGGGCTCGAAGACAGCACGATGTATCCGATCGACCAGAACACGATGCGGTTCTACGACCGCATCGCCACCGATCCCGATTTCGGCGGCATGGCGCTGGCCAACGAGGAAGGCGACCGGCTGGCGGGCTTGATGGGCAAGAAGTCGATCCTGATGATGGGCAATCACGGGCTGACCGTCACGGCCCCGTCGATCGCCTTCGCCTTCGACGAGATGGTCTATTTCGAGCGCGCCGCGCAAACCCTGATGATCGCCTACTCCACCGGCAAGAAGCTGCGGCTCGCCTCGCATGAGGTGGCCAGCATCACCGCCAGGCAATGGCTCGACTATCCGCATCTCGCCGACGACCACCTCAACGAGGTGAAGGCGATCCTCGACGCCGAAGAGCCGGATTATCGGCAATAGATGTCGCTCGCGCGCTTCTCCCTCGACGGCAAGGTCGCGGTCGTCACCGGATCGGGGCGCGGCCTGGGGCGCGCGATCGCCAAGGGCATGGCCGAGGCCGGGGCCGCGGTTGTCACCACATCGCGGCATGGCGAGGAAGCGGAATCCGCGGCGGTGGAGATCCGCGCCGCCGGCGGCAAGGCGCTCTCCGTCGTCACTGACGTCGCCGATCCCGCGGCCTGCAAGGCGCTGGTGGCTAGGGCCGTTCAAGAGTTCGGGCGGCTGGACATCATGGCCTGCAATGCCGGGATCATCCTGACCAACCCGGCCGACCGGGCGACGCGGGCGGAGCTGGAGCAGACGCTCAGCATCAATGTCGGTGGCGCGCTCTATTGCGCGCAGGCGGCGGCGCAGCAGATGGAGAAACAGGACGGCGGGTCGATCGTGGTGACCTCGTCCAATGCCAGCCTGGTCGCCTTTCCCGATCTCCTCACCTACAACATCTCCAAGGGCGGCGTGGACCAGATGGTGAAGACCCTGGCGGTCGAATGGGCCCCGCGCAACATCCGGGTCAACGCCTTCAACCCCGGCTATCTCGAGCATTCGATGTCGCGCTCGGAAGGCTATGACCGCGATCCCGAGACCGAGGCCGCGATCCTGCGGATGACGCCGATGGGGCGACGCGGCCGGGTCGAAGAGGTGGTCGGTGTCGCGATCTTCCTCGCCTCGGATGCCGCCTCCTTCATCACCGGCACGGTGCTGCCGGTCGATGGCGGCTGGTGCGCGCTCTGACATGAACCCGGCTGCCGCGCCTTCTCGAGGATGGTCGACCGCGGCTTCGGCCGGCGTCGCCTTGGTCGGCGCCTTCTGGGGCATCTACTGGCTGCCGCTGCGCGAGCTGCAGGCGCTGGGCTTCACCGGCGAATGGGTGACCGCCTGCCTCTTCATCGCCTGCCTGCCGGCCGTGCCGCTGCTGGGATACGTCGCCCGCGCCGAGCTTCGCGCGCATGGACGTTCGCTGATCGGGCTGGCGCTGGGCAACGGCGCCGCCTTCGCGCTCTACTGCAATGCCTACGCGCATACCAGCATCTTCAACGTGCTGTTCCTGTTCTATCTCTCGCCGGTCTGGAGCGTGCTGATCGCCAAGCTCTGGCTCCGCGAGCGGACCGGCGCGGTGCGCATGGGCTGCGTGGTGATCGGGCTGCTGGGGCTGACCGTCATGCTCTCGGCGGATGGCGGCTGGCCGATCCCGCGCAACATCGGCGACTGGATGTCGTTGTCCGCCGGCTTCATCTGGGCGCTGACCGCGATCCGCATCCGGCGCAACGAGCATATCGGCGTCGCGGCCAATGCCGTCGCCTTCTTCCTCGGCGGCCTGGGACCGGCGCTGCTGCTCGCCTTGGTCAGCGGCGGGGCGCCCGGCGGCGAGACGATCGCGACCGGCTGGCGCTGGCTGATCGGCGTCGCCTGGCTCGGCTGGGTGCCGGCGCAGCTGCTGTTGTTCTGGGGCGTGAAGCGGATCAGCCCGGTGCGCACCGGCATCCTGCTGATGACCGAACTGATCAGCGGCGCACTGACCGCCGCCTGGCTGAGCGGCGATCCGCTGACCTGGCACCAGGTGCTGGGCGGATTGATGATCGTGGCCGCCGGCCTGGGCGATATCCTGGCCAATCGAGAGACCGCCACGCCGCCGATCCCGATCCCGGTAGTGCCCGACTAGCGCCGAAACCCTGTGGAACCCCATTTTCTCGGGTTTGTTGTTTCGCCAAGGAGCCTAGACAGCCGGACCGAATCCATCGGTTGCCCGGGGCTTGTCGTGTGCCCTGATACAGGAATCGGAGGGACGTCATGATGAACAACGCCCGCTTCGAGAACGCGCTGACCGATGTCGCCAAGGTCTTCGCGGATCCCAAGGAGATTATCGGATCGGATGATCTGTCGCACCAGCAGAAGGTGAAGCTGCTGCGGCAATGGGAGTTCGACCTTCGGGAGAACCTCGTCGCTTCGGAAGAAAACATGACGGCGGAAACCACGCCGGAAGGTCACTCCGCCGAATTGCTGCGTGGCGTCCGCAAGGCGCTGCTGGCAATCGGCGCGGTCGACCATAAGGACGAGAGCGCAGCGCCGACCAAGACCGGCGGCGCCTGATATCCGTCAAGCAAAGAGCGGGGTCGCCCCACGGCGGCCCCGTTTCTTTTTGCCCGCGCGCCAGGGGAAGGAACTCCCGCTCCAAGCCCCGCATTACTGAGTCACATTTCACACCGGCAGAAGAGAGAGAAAACCATGGCCAACGAAACCGACGCCATCCGCGATGACATCGCCGCTTTGAAGAAGCAGCTCGCGGATCTGATGAAGCACACCAGCGCCGCCGCCCGCGCCAAGGCGGAGGACTTGAAGGACCTGCCCGAGCAAGCCGGCGAAACCTTGCGCGAGCAGGTTCGCGAGTCACCGCTGGCCAGCATCGCCATCGCCTTCATTGCCGGATCGATCGTCGGACGCATGATGCGCTGACGGAGCGATCGAAATGCTCGGGAGCATCCTCCGCCTCGCCATGCTGGCCGGAACCGGCGCCGGCATGGCGGAAGGCTTTCGCCGCGCGATGTTCAAGCTGGCCGTCCTGTTCGCGGCTGCAATGGCCATCGGTTTGATGGTCGCTGCAGCCATCGGCTATTTCGGCGTGGCGATATATCTGACGCTCAGCCCGGAGATCGGCCCGGTGCGTGCTGCGGCCGCGATGGGCGGCGGCCTGCTCGTACTCGCCGTCATTCTGGGCAGCGTCGCCCGCACCCTCTACCTGCGGCGGTCGCGCCGCAAGGTCTCACCGGCGGGACTGGGTGCGGCGGGGCTGGCTTCCGGCCTTGGTGGCCCACTCGGCGCGGCGGCGCTGGGCGCCTCCATGGGCGCAGGCCCGGGCCTGGATCTGCGCGGCACGCTGTCGCGCAACGCCGGGACCATTCTGCTCACGGCCTTCATCGCCGGCATGGTGATGAACAATCGGAAGTGAGCGCCGCGCCCTTTCACGTCTAAGCGGCGGCAACAGGCCCTCCTCCGCTAGCGGGGGAGGGCTTCTTCTCATGCGCGAAGGGCGTGCGGGGCTTCCTTGGCCTCGTTGCCCTTGAGTCGGGCCAGGGCCGCGTCCCAGCTGATCAGGTGGGTGAGGAAGGTATCGACGAAGCTGTCGCGGCGGTTCTGGTAGTCGAGGTAATAGGCGTGCTCCCAGACGTCGCAGCCGGTCAGGGTGATCTTGCCCTCGGCCATGGGGGACTGCGCATTGGCGGTGCTGACGAGCTGCAGGCGATCGCCCTCCGCGGTCAGCCAGACCCAGCCGCTGCCGAACTGCTCCATCGCGGTCTTCTTGAAGAGATCCTTGAAGGCGTCATAGCCGCCGAATGAAGTCTCCAGGAGATGCGCGAGCTCGCCGTCGGCAGGCTGGCCGCCGCCGCCATTCGGCGTCATCGATTCCCAGAAGAAGTCGTGATTCCAGACCTGACCGGCGTTGTTGAAGATCTTCTTCGGCCGCGCGCCGCGCTGGCCGTTCAAATCGCGCACCAGGTCGTGCAGGGTCTTCTTCTCCAGCGGCGTGTTGGCGACCAGCTCGTTCAGCTTGTCCACATAGGTCTTGTGATGCTTGCCGTGGTGGAACTGCAACGTCTTGGCCGACATGTGCGGCTCGAGCGCGTTCTCGGCATAGGGCAGCGGCTTCAGTTGAAAGGCCATGGCTTCACTCCATCTGGATGCATGTGCTCAACGGATAGGACGCTCAACGGATTGGGCGCTGGGGCTTGCGCGTCTCTGCGCGGCGTCGCGGGCGCGATGCGATCCCCTCTTGCTATGAGCAATGGCGGGCGCAAGCCATGGTTCCGCGACGGCAATTCGCCCCCGATTCACTGGGAATTATGCGGGGGTCGAAAGCGCAACCGACTCCGAAAGCGCGGGTTGATTGCTCAGAGCGCCAAAGACGCGCTCGTCTTTCCCATTCATAGACACTGTTCGGATGAAGGAGATCGCCATGAATAAGGATCAAGCGGCCGGTGGCTGGAAAGAGCTGAAGGGCAAGATCAAGCAGCAGTGGGGCAAGCTCACTGACGACGACCTCACCGTGCTGGAAGGCTCGGCGGACGAGCTCTCCGGCAAGATTCAGAAGCGCTACGGGATCGCGAAGGAAGAGGCCGAGAAGCAGGTCAAGACCTTCCGCGACACCAACAGCGACCTGGTCTCGCGCTGGTAATCGAGCCGCGCAGATCGGGCACAAAAGGAAGGGGCGCCTCGCGGCGCCCCTTCTGCTTTGTCGTCGTCGCTCGCCTTAGACAGTCGGCGGTGCGCGCCCGCGGATCAGGTAGATCAGGCTGCTGACCACGAACAGCACGACAAAGATGTAGAAGAGAATCTGCGCGATCCCCGCCGAGGCCACCGCCAGCCCGGTGAAACCGAGCAGGCCGGCGATCAGGGCGACGACCAGAAAGACCAAAGCCCATCCCAACATCACGTATCTCCTTCCGCTCGACGGCGCCAGAAAGCAGCGTCCGTCGCGTCAACGCCCCCACCGCGTGAGGGCGCGGCTTGACGCATGTGCCGTCCGCGGTCGCATGCGCGCGCCAATGACTCCAGAACACCCCGAATCGAGCCCGGTTCCGGGAAGACGCGCCAGCCCCGCCTCGTTCTGAGTTGACCGGCGGCGCGGCGGACGAACGGCAAGGAATGTGGCGTGAGTACACCCTTATTTATGAGGAATGCGGAAGGATACGCGGCAAGCCGCAAGCGCAGCGCACCGCAAGCGACACCGTTTCCATCTCACTGCGCTTCGCTGGCGCGAGACGGAGCAAACATGAATCGAGGTGCTCAAGCGAAGAAATACAGCAAGTCGTCGTATTACCCCGAAATCGCCTCAATCCCGCCGTACTTCGTTGGAACAATGTTCTCTTCTTCGCACACGATGATGGAGGCAGCCAAACGGGGCGGGTTGATCGCTTCGTCAGAGGCTCGCATAGTCGACCCACGCCACGCGTCGAATCGATTGTTCAGAGCAACGCAATCGGCGGCACGACGGCGGATCAAAAGACCGCACAACAACAAACTGACAAACGAGAGAAGGTGCGAGACGAGCGCTTCGGCCGCTCGGCTATGTCGCCGGCTACGACCGGTGGCTGGATCGCCAACTTCGTCGACGGCGTCCGAGAGGATGTGACGTCGACCTGACGAGTGAGTCGCTTGCGTCTGGAGTTCGAGACCCCGCCTTCGGGGAGGACGAATCAGGGCGGGGCGAAGCGGCTCAGCAAAGCAGCGCCGGGGAATTCGCCACGGCGTGTTGTGATGTCAAACGCGTCTGACTTCGGTTGGGCCAACCTCAAGAGGTCGTGCTATGGGACACCCCAAATCCGCACCGCGCAGCGATTCGCTGAAGCAGAATATCGGCGATTCGAACGTCGATCCCAGATTCTCCGAGGTCAGCGCCGCAGTGGTGGAACACCTGCCGCATCTCCGGGCCTTTGCCCGCTCGCTCGCCACAAGCAAGGATCAGGCCGACGACCTGGTCGGTGAAGCGGTCGCCCGCGCGCTTGCCGCCGCGCATCAGTTCCGCCCCGGCACCAATTTCAAGGCCTGGATCTTCACGATCCTCCGCAACGCCTTCTATACCGAGGGCCGCAAGCGCTGGAACCGCGTGGTGGCGCTCGATGACAATGTCTACAACCAACCGTCGATCGGCCCGACCCAGGAAGACTCGCTGGCCTTCTGCGATTTCCGCCGCGCCTTCATCCAGCTCTCGCCGCGCCAGCGCGAGGTGCTGATGCTGGTCGGCAACGGCGACCTTAGCTACGAGGAGGTCGCCGAGCATTGCCAATGCCCGGTCGGCACCGTGAAGAGCCGGGTCTCCCGCGCCCGGCTCGACCTGAAGCGGATGCTCGACGAGGAGTCCATGGCCCAGCCGCGGCGGAACGTGCCTCCGGTTGCCAATGCCAATCTCACCGAGTCGCTCGGCGATTCGATGGAGATCAAGCTCCGTTCCCGCCGGCGCAGCCGCGCGGCTGAAGAACGTCACGTCGTCAACTAGTCCAGCCTCGACTCCCTCATCCCTCATCCTAGAGGGCGCATCGGTCCTCCCGGTGCGCCCCGATTTTTTTGCGCGATCTGTGCTAGAAAACGCCCCGAGTCGTCCGTCTTGAGGGGCAGATCTTGAACGCGGATACGGCCGGGGCCGTGTCATCTCTGGCTTTGGTGCTCGCCATCGTGCTGGCGGCGCGGTTCGCCGAGTTGGGGCGCTGGCGACGCTATGGCCGGCTCGGTCATCTCGGCGCCGGCGCGCTGCTGGGCATCGCCGCCGGACTTGCGGCGGTCCCGGTCTGGCTCGGGCAGGATGGCGCCGATCCACTCGCCGCCTCGGCCGCCTTCGAAGCGGCCCTGCTGCCGCCGCTCGCCTTGCTCTCGGTCAATCTGCTGATGGGCCTTTCCGGCGGCGCGGGCGTCCTGATCGTCCTGCTCGGCGCAACCGGCGGCGCGGCTTGGCCTGCGGCCGTCCTGCTGCTGGCCATGATCGGCATCGGGATCGGCCTGATCCGCGGCAGGCTCGAGCCGTTCGCGACCTGGCTCGACTGGCGTTGGGCGCGGCCGGGCCGTCTTGAAGAGGCGGCCTCGCTCGGTCTCGACGCGGCGCTCGATGCTCCGGGTCATTGGCGCGCGGCGAGCATCGCGCTCATCCCGGCCCTGCTGCTTTTGTCGCTGCTCTCGAAGGCAACGCCGGCAGGCATCCTGCTGGTGTTGATCGCGATCGCGCTGCATGTGCCGGCGCTCTGGGCCATGCGACGGCTGTTGCTGGGCGATTGGCCGCGCACGACCGCGCTGCCGGGCGGGCTGATCGCCGATACCGGCGAGAACCGCAGCGCGATCGCGCCGCTGCTGGCGCGGATCATCGCCGACCTGCCGGAAGGCATCGCCGTGTTCGACCCGCAGGACCGGCTGCTCGCCTGCAACGGACAATACCGGGCGCTCAACCGCGATCTCTCCGCCGACCTCGAGCCTGGCGCCGCCTATGCCGAGCTGTTGCGGGCGCAGCTCGAGCGCCGCGGCGAACCGGCGGTGCTGGACGATGCCCTGGAGCGGCACCGCAACCTGCCCTGGCGGTTGGAGGAACGGCGATCGGACGGCAGCTGGGTGCAGATTCTGGAGCAGCGGGTTACCGGGGGCGATTCACCCGGCGGCGGCACGCTGCGCGTGATGCGTGACATCACCGCGATCAAGCAGCGCGAGCTGCAGTTCGCCGAGCTGGCGCAGCGCAATGCGGTGCTGGCCAGCACCGTCGCCTCGGTCACCAGCGGCGTGGTGATCTGCGACGCGACGCAAGCCGACCAACCGATCGTCTTCGTCAATGCCGCCTTCACCCGCATCACCGGCTATACCGCGGCCGAGGCGACCGGGCGCAACTGCCGTTTCCTGCAGGGTCGCGACACCGACCGCGAGGCGGTCGAGCGGATGCGCCGCGCGATCATGGTCGGCCGCGCCGCGACCGTCACCCTGCGCAACTACCGCAAGGACGGGCGCACCTTCTGGAACGAGGTGAACATCAGCCCGCTGCACGACGAGCAGGGCAAGCTCATCCATTTCGTCGGCATCCTGCAGGACGTGACCAACCGCATCCGCACCGAGGAGAACCTGCGCGAGGCGAAGGAACAGGCCGAGGTCGCCAACCGCTCGAAGTCGGAGTTTCTGGCCAATATCAGCCACGAACTGCGCACGCCGCTCAATGCCATCCTCGGCTTCACCGAGATCATGCAGATGGAGATGTTCGGCCCCATGGGGGCGCCGCAATATCATACCTATGCCAAGGACGTGCATGACAGCGGCCAGCTGCTGCTCGACCTCATCAACGACATCCTCGATCTCTCGAAGATCGAGGCCGGGCGGATGGAGCTCTTCCCCGAGGCGGTCGAGGCGGCCGATGTCTTCGAGGCCTGCCTGCGCCTGGTCTCGGGTCGCGCCACCAGCGCCGGCGTTACCTTGAAATCCGACCTGCCGCCGGACGTGCCGAAGCTCCGGGTCGATCCGCGCGCGGTCCGGCAGATGCTGGCCAATCTGCTGACCAACGCCGTGAAGTTCACGCCGAAGGGCGGCCAGGTGATGCTGGCCGCGCGCGCCGACGGCGATCAGGTCGAGCTCTCGGTCGCCGATAGCGGCATCGGGATCGCGGCGAAGGACATCGCCAAGGTGCTGGAGCCGTTCGGCCAGGCCGACGACCCGCATTCGCGCCGCCAGCAGGGCACCGGCCTCGGCCTGCCGATCGTAAAGGCCTTGGTCGAGCAGTCGGGCGGCAGCTTCCGCCTGGAGAGCAAGGTCGGCATCGGAACGACGGTGACCCTGCGCCTGCCGGCGGTGAAGAGCGAAGCCGCCGCCTGATCGCTGCGGTGTATTGCCGCGCGGCTGCTGGTATATCAAATCCTGCGCGGGCCTTGCGAATACTGATGTATGTCAAGCCAAAGCGGGGTCGGCAGCAATTCTGTCGCATGCCGGTGTATGCAGCTCTGCCCCTCTTAATCCGGCCTTAAGAAGAACCCCACCAGAATTGTGGCAATAGCGGGCGACACAAAACGTGCGCCAGTCACGATCGCTGGAGGAAACGATGCTGAAGAACACGCGTATCCTGGTGCGTCTCGCCGCCATGGTGGCGGTCATGCTGATGTTGATGACGGCGGTGGCCGTGATTGGCATCCGCGGGATGGGGGGCGTGCAGGAAGGGCTGCGCACCGTCTATGCCGACCGCGTGGTGCCGCTGGAGCAGATCAGCAACATTCAGGGCGACTATTTCAAGGTGCGCATCGCCGTCATGGATGCGGTCGGCGCTCGCGACGTCGCGGTGATCCAAAAGGATGTCGCCGACGTTGCCGAGAAGGTGCAGCACGCCCAGGCGGAGTGGAAAGCCTATCTCTCGACCTACCTGACGCCGGAGGAGAAGGTTCTCGCCGGCGAGGCACAGCGCAGTTTCGACGCCTATGACGAGGTCCGCGGCCGCGTGCTCGGCGCCCTCGCGTCCGGCGACTTCGACGGCGGCAAGGCCATCGCGAAGGCGGAAGGGACGCCGGCGCTCGCCAAGCTGATGGAGGCCATCGCCAAGCTGAAGCAGCTGCAGGTCGATGTGGCGAAGAGCGAATACGAGAAGGCGTCGGCGGCTTATGCCTCCGACCGGATGCTGTTGATCGGCGGCCTGATCGTCGCCGTGCTGATCGGTTCCGCCGTGGCCTATGTTGTCGGCCGGTCGGTGACGGTGCCGCTGCGCCGGATCATCGAGGTGATGCAGGCGCTGACCTCCGGCGACCTCACGGTCGCGGTGGCCGGCACCGAGCGCAAGGACGAGGTCGGCGCGGTCGCGCGCGCGGTCGCCGTGTTCAAGGACGGACTGGCAGAGACCGCGCGGCTGCGGCAGGAACAGGAAGCAGCCAAGCAGCGCGGCGAGGCCGAACGGCGCGAGGCCATGCTGGCCCTGGCCAGCCGGTTCGAACAGACCGTCGGCGGCGTGGTCAACGACGTCACCAGCTCGGCGCAGCAGCTGCAGGTGACCGCGCAGTCGATGACCGCCACCGCGGAGGAAACTTCACGACAATCGACCGCGGTCGCAGCGGCTTCCGAGCAGACCACGCAGAACGTGCAGACGGTCGCTTCCGCGACCGAGGAGCTCTCGGCTTCGATCAGCGAGATCAGCAACCAGGTGAGCGAATCGAGCCGCATCGTGGCCGGGGCCGTGCAGCAGGCGGACGAGACCAACGCCAAGGTGCAGGGCCTTGCTGCGGCGGCGCAGAAGATCGGCGACGTGGTTCGCCTGATCAGCGACATCGCCGGCCAGACCAACCTGCTCGCCTTGAACGCGACGATCGAGGCCGCGCGCGCCGGCGAGGCCGGCAAGGGCTTCGCCGTGGTGGCGTCGGAAGTGAAGACGCTGGCCACGCAGACCGCCAAGGCGACCGAGGAGATCGGCGGTCAGATCCGCGCCATCCAGGAAGCGACCGGCGCTTCGGCCGAGGCCATCGCGGCGATCACCGAGACCATCAACCGCGTGAACGAGATTTCGACCGCAATCGCTTCGGCGGTCGAGGAGCAAGGCGCCGCGACCGCAGAGATCTCCCGCAATGTGCAGCAGGCGGCGCAGGGCACGACGGAAGTCTCGTCCAACATCGCCAACGTCACCCAGGCGGCCGGCGAGACCGGCGCCGCGGCGAGCCAGGTGCTGTCCGCCGCGGGCGCGCTGTCGCGCGGCGGCACCGAGTTGAAGGCGCAGGTCGGCGAGTTCCTGCGGACGATCCGAGCTTAAGGAGAAGGCGGCCGGCTCCGCCTGTTCGATCAGGCGGGGCGGCCGCCGACCCATTCGAGGCCGGCCGGAATGCGCTTGCGTTCCGGTTCGGCGACGGCGCCGAGCGGCACCACCGGCCCGCGATGCGCGGCGGCCAGCAGCGCATCGTCGATCAGTCGCAACAGCAGATGGGCCCGGAACGGCTTTTCGATCACCGCCGCGGCACCGAGATCGTTCGCCGCATCGAGGAAGTTGAGGCCGGTCCAGCACTCATGGTCCGACATCGCGATCACCGGCACCGGACTTGCCATGGCGCGGATCGCCGCGATCAACTCGAAGCCATCGCATTCCGGCATGAAGATGTCGGAGACGACAAGATTGATTTCCTGCACGGCCAGCAGCTCGCGCGCGATGCGGCCGTTGCCGGCCTCGATCACCCAGTAGCCGTTGGCTGAGAGAAGATTGCGCAACTGACGACGCGCTTCCACATCGTCGTCAACGATGAGCACCGTATTCCGCACGGCGCCTGGCGGCTGCATATACATGATTGTCACTCGCCTCCCGATGAGAGGAGAACGAGCCGAGCCAGCGCCCTATTCCGCATCCGGGTGTGAGTTCCGCTCGGCGAGCGGAAAATTCGGGCTATCCAGGTATATGAGAGCATCTGCAAGCGTCGGCAGCTCGGTGTCGCGATCTGCTGGGGCGTCCCGCAGCGGTTGCGGAAGCGTCTTGGCGACCAGCGAAAGCAGGGCCGCGCGCGAGAACGGCCGCGGCAGGACGGCGACGGCGCCGATTTCATTGGCGGCATCCAGGAAATCGAGGCCGCGCCACGCGGCGTGATCAACCAGCAGGATCACCGGCACCGCATGATCGATCCATCGCAACGCCGCCGGCAGCGATCGTTGCGCACCGAGCCCGGCCAGCACCAGGTCGGTGCGGCCCGCGGCAGCACCGCCATCAGCGCAAGGCACAAGGGCGTAGCCGGCATCGCGGAGCAGGCCGGCGAGATCGGCGCGCAGGAATGGATCCTCCTCGAGGACCAGGATGCAGGCATTCGGCAGATGCGGCGGATTGAGATACATGGCGCTTCCCCAGGCAACCCGTTTCGCACCTTCATCGATGCGACGGTCAAGGCCGACCACACGCAAGGATAGTGTAACCGAAAATTCCCGTCCGTGATGCAAGTCAAATCTAGAGCGCAGGCTCCGCGGAGTCCATCGCGGCCGCGAAGTCTTCTGGTCGTCTATACAACCTATGGTTAAGAGCGCGGAACGGATCGGGCCCGGACCGGCCACCTATCGGGTCCCGATGCATTCTTGAGGCGAATCAAGCGAGACCCGCCGATCGGCGGGTCGGCGCGCCGGATCTCACGGCGTGAGGATCATGCCCTCGCGGGCGGTCACGGTGCCCGGGCGGGCATCGACCGCCGCGGCGGAGATCTTGTCCATCACCGCATCGGTGTGGCTGGGGTCGTGGTGGAACAGCACCAGCGTCTTCACCTTGGCGGCATCGGCCAGCCGGACGCCTTCCTGCCAGGTCGAATGGCCCCAGCCGGTGTAGATCGGATATTCCTCGTCGGTGTAGCTGGTGTCGTAGATGAACAGGTCGGAGCCCTTGATGAGATCGACGACGACCGGATCCGGGCCCTTGCCGTTGTGTTCGCAATCGGTGACGTAGCAGATCGACTTGCCCTGCCATTCGACGCGATAGCCGGTGGCGCCGTTCGGATGGTTGAGCGGCGCCGTCTTCAATGTGACGCCGTCCATCGGCGTCAACGTGTCGCCGGCGTTGAAGTCCTTGAACTCGGGCTCGCTGACGAAGACGGCGGGCGGCACCGGAAAGAGCGGCGGCGCCATGAGGTGCGTCAGCGCGTCCTTGAAGGTGAGCGGCGCTTCGAGATGGCCGGACCAGATGCGGATCTTGCTGCCCGGCTTGTAGAGCGGCGCGAAGAACGGCAGGCCGACGATATGATCGAGATGGGTGTGGGTGAAGAAGATGTCGGCATGCGCCGGCAGGGTCTGCACCAGCTGCTTGCCGAGCGGGCGGATGCCGGTGCCGGCATCGAAAATGAGAACCCGGTCGCCGCAGCGGATCTCGACGCAGCTGGTGTTGCCGCCGTAGCGCGCATAGTCGGCGCTGCAGCAGGCAATCGAGCCGCGGACCCCCCAGAAGCGAACGGAAAACTCGTCAGACGTGGTCAATCGCGCATTCCTTGGACCGGACGATGAACAGACAGTGCGATATCGCCATCATCCGCGCCGAACTTCCGTTGGACCGCACGCCCCCGCGCGACAGCCCCGGTTGTTCCGCACCGGGAAATGATGGCATTGTTCCCTAGCGCTTGCAAAGTTAAGGAACGCCAAAGGCCCGCCATGGATGCCCTCGGGGATTCCCCGGCACGGGCCAAAACCCGCGAGAGCACGGACTGGTCCCGGGTCGCCTTCGGCGTGGCGCTCGGCGCTTATGCTGCGTACCAGCAATTCAAACTGCCGCCGATTCTACCGGACTTTCTAGCGCGTTACCCGCATAGCCCTGTCACCGCTGCGGGCTTTATGTCGATCTACGCGCTGGTCGGCCTGATCGCGTCAGCCGCGATCGGGCGCAAGCTCGACAGGAATATGGGGATCGGCGTTGCGGCGCTAATAGGGCTGACTGTGATCGGCGTCACACTCGCCCTGGCAGCGCCCCAGTCGGCCGCGGTGATGCTGCTGTCGCGCGGGCTGGAAGGCCTGGCCTTTGCCATCGCCGCCATCGCCGGCCCGGCGATCGCCGCGGCGGCGGCAAAGCCACGCGACCTGCCCGTCGTCACCGGCCTGATCGCCGCCTGGATCCCGTTGGGCCAGATCGGCGCCGCGCTGGCGGCACTGGCGCTCCACGACTGGCATTGGCTCTGGCTCATCGGCTTGGCGTTGGGCGCCCCGCTCGGGCTCGCGGCCTGGCTGCTGCTGCGTGAAAGCCGCAACGGCGGCGGGGCGGCGCGCCTGGCGGCGCGACATCCCGATGCCCTGCAGCGCCAACAGCTGGTCTTCGCCGGCACCATCTTCCTGCTCTGGTCGGGGCAGTATTTCGCCTTCATGACCTGGCTCACGCAATACCTGACCACGGTGCTCGCTTTGGGCCCCGCCGCTTCGGTGCTCGCCTATCTGGTGCCGGTCGTGGTGCTGCTCAGCTTCAACCTGCTGACCGGCTGGGCGCTCCGCCACGGGCTGGCGCTGATCCCGGCGATGATCGCCGCGCTGGTCGCACAGGCCCTGGTCTGGTTCGCACAGCCCTGGCTTTCCGGCGGGCTGGGGCTGGTCGGGTTGGTCGTCTATGGCATCGGCGCCGGCGTGGTGCCGACCTGCCTGTTCCAGACGCCGCATGCGATTGCCCGCGGCACCGCCGGCGCCAGCTTCTTCGGCATCGTGATGACCGGGCGCAACATCGGGGTCTTCATGGGGCCGCTGCTGCTGGCCTTCCTGATCGGCGGCGATCGCTTCGCGCTGCACCTCAGCTGGACCGCGGCGGCGCAGGCCATCGGCTGCCTGACCCTGGCCGCGGTCGGCGTCGCGCTGCTGCTGCGCCGATCCTTGCACCATCGATAGCGAGCCAGGCGTCCTCTCACACTCGGCAGCATAGGAAACAGCACCACGCCGGTCGGCTCGGTGACGGCAGTCACATCACAACACACAGCGCTCCCGCCTAGTATCCGCGGCGACTCACGGGATCGTCCCCGCCCGTGACCTGAGCCGTTGGAGAATGATGATGACGAGTTACATTGGCACCTTGGCCCGCCCCATGGGCCGGCACAGCGCCGCCCTGCCCCGCCTGCTCGGCCATATCGCCGTGCAATTCCTCAATTGGCGCCGCCGCCGGCGCGACCATGTCCTGCTGATGCGCCAGCCCGAATACCTGCTGCGCGACATCGGCCTCGAGCGCCATGAGATCGATGGCGCCCTGCGCGGCCGCGACCGCTATCGCTGAGCACGAGGACGCCAAGGAGGCGATGAACCAAGACTGGGTGGTGCGCCAGCTGAACCGGCAGCGGCCGGCGCGGCTGGCATTCGAGATCCGCAAGGCAGGCCGCAGCGACATCCTGGAGATGCGCGGCATGCAGGAGCGCGCCATGATGACCATCGGCGGCCGCTTCTATTCGCGCAGCGAGATCGAGACCTTCCTCAACCTGGTCGGCACGATGGACGACGCGGTGGTCGAGGAGGGTCATTTCTTCGTCGCGGTCGATCCGTTCGAGCGGGTGATCGGCACCGGCGCCTGGTCGAACCTCATTCCCGGCTATGCGCGGGTCGCGGGCGGCCAGAGGGCCGCGCCGGCGATCGCCCGGCCGGCGGCCGGCACCGCCACCGTACGCAGCGTCTTCGTGGCGCCGGAATGCATGCGGCGCGGCATTGCACAGGCGATTATGCAGCGTATCGACTCCGACGCGGCGGCTTCCGGCATGATCCGGCTGCAGCTGACCGCAACCTTGTCCGGCGAGGCCTTCTATCGCGCCATGGGCTACGCCGCCGAGCCGCGCGGCCATGTCGAGCTGCCGGACGGCACCAAGTTCGGCTGCGTTAAGATGAAGAAGCCGATTGCGCTGCGCACGGTCACAGCGGCGTGATCAGAACGCACTCCGCTTAGTGACGCCAGTCATAGTCTGAAGGCGGCTTCGGGCGTTTAGATCTCCGGCGATTCGCGCCGCGAAGCGACGACGGAGAATGACGATGAACATCGATGCCGCCAGCCTCACCAAGCAATTGAACGCGCATGCGCTGGCGACGCGCAGCAACCGGGTCGAAGCGCGGCCGGGACTGCTGCAGGCATGGTTTGCGCGCTGGCGGTTGTGGCAGCGCATGCGGCGCGACGAAGCCTGGCTCCGGCGCCAGCCGGACTACCTGCTGCGCGACATCGGCCTCGAGCGCAACGAGATCACGACGATCGTGCGCCAGGGCCGGTTCTAGCCGATCAGGATTCTGTGGCGAGCGGCCGCGGTCTTGCACCGCGGCCGCTTTGCTTTTGCTGGCTCAAGTCAGAGGCGCACTGCGCCTACGGCACCAGGCGGTAGCCGCCGGCGTCGGTGACCAGGATCGTCGCTTTCGCGGGATCCTTCTCGATCTTCTGGCGCAGGCGATAGATATGGGTCTCCAGCGTGTGCGTGGTGACGCCCGCGTTGTAACCCCAGACCTCGCCGAGCAAGGTGTCGCGGCCGACCGGCTTCTGGCCCGCGCGATAGAGATACTTCAGGATCGAAGTTTCCTTCTCGGTCAGGCGGATCTTCTTGTTGAGCTTCTCCTCGATCAGCATCTTCACATTCGGCTTGAAGGTGTAGGGGCCGATCACCAGCACCGCATCCTCGCTCAAGGCATGCTGGCGGAGATGCGCCTTCAAGCGCGCCACCAGTTCCCCTAAGCGGAACGGCTTTGCGATATAGTCGTTGGCGCCGGAATCGAGGCCACGGATCGTGTCGGCCTCGCCGCTCGACGCCGTCACCATGATGATCGGCACCGAGACCTGGGCCTTGCGGAGCTGCTGGCAGACCTCGCGACCGTCGGCGTCGGGCAGGCCGACATCGAGCAGCACGGCGTCGAACTTCTCGGACTTGGCGACGGCCAGTGCTTCGGCGCCGCTCCCGGCCTCCAGGCACTGGTATTCGCCGTTCTGGCTCAACTGTTCGGCCAGGGTCCTGCGCAGGGTCTCGTCGTCATCGACGAGCAGGATCCGTTTGGCGGCGACTTCGGCCATTGCTCTCTCTTTCCCGGTTTCCGACCCAGCTAACACCGGAAAGGGTGGGGTTTCAAGGCGGTGGGTAACATTATTACCGAGGACTGTCATGGGACTCCTGCCTTCGAGGCGGGCTTCGGGGGATCGTCGGCCGACCTCTACTTGACCTTTCACGGGGCAGCGCGCCATATCCGGCGATAGCCATGACTTTTGCCGATCCCTTCGCCCAAAGCGTCAGCTCACAAGCCAATGTCGCCCGTGCCTTATCGGAATTGCGGCGCGGCGGCGCCATCGCCATTTCCGCCGGCGGCGAGACGGCGATCGCGATCGCCGCGGAGCTGATCGAGGAGCCGGGCTTTGCCTGGGCCTTGAGCGCGGCGGAAGCCGGCGCCGGGACCGGGACGCGGCTGTTGATTACGGTGGAGCGCGCGGTCCGGCTCGGGCTGGGCGCGTCGGCCGGGATCGAGCGGTTCCGATTGATGTCGCTCCCTACCGCGGTCTCGGCCGATGTTATCCGCCAACTCGCAGACCCGACCGCGGAGCCGATCGACCCTGCCTTCCTGGATCTTCAGACCAGCGACGACGTGCCGGCGGTGCTCTGCCAGGCGGTGATCGAGCTCGCGAAAGCCGCGCGCCTGTTGCCGGCCGCGGTGGTGGTGCCGATGACGCGAGCCAAGGCCGAGAGTTTCGTCGCCGAGCCGTTCCGGCTCGCCGCCGGCGATGTCATCGCCTATCGGCGCAGTGCGGCTTCCGGATTGAAACGCGTCGGCGCGGCCCATGTCCCCCTCATCGGTGCATTGGGGTCCGGCGCGGTCGAGACCGAGATCATCGCCTTCCGCCCGATGGACGGCGGCAAGGAGCATCTCGCCATCGTTATCGGCAAGCTCGATCCGTCGCGGCCGGTGCTGACGCGGCTGCATTCGGAATGCTTCACCGGCGATCTCCTGGGATCGTTGCGCTGCGACTGCGGCGACCAGCTCCGTGGCGCGATCGACGAGATCGCCAAGCAAGGCAGCGGCGTCTTGCTCTATCTCGCGCAAGAGGGCCGCGGCATCGGGCTGGTGAACAAGCTCAGGGCCTATCAGCTGCAGGATGCCGGGGCGGATACGCTGGAGGCCAACCTGCAGCTCGGCTTCGGCGCCGACGAGCGGGTCTATCAGCCGGCAGCCGAGATGCTGCGGCAGCTCGACGTCCGAGAGGTGCGGCTGCTCACCAACAACCCGGAGAAGGTCAAAGGCCTCGCCCAATGCGGCGTCGCGGTCAGCGAACGGGTGCCGCATGTTTTCCCGGCCAACGACCACAACGAGCGCTACCTCAGCACCAAGGCCGTGCGTTTCGGGCATATGTTCTAGAGCCAGGTTCCGGGGCCGCTTCCGCCGCCAGCCGCTGGCACGGCCTTTGCGATGTTCAGACCGGCTCCCAGAAGGGGAGCACCGACGGGAAAGCCCGAGGACCGGTCGATGACGACAGCGCCGCTTTTCACCGCCAAGACGCCGCCGGGCTTCTATGCCGCCCAGGCGCCCTCCCCCTATGCCGCCGGAACGCCACCCCTGGGGCCAAGCCCGGAGAGTGGCGCCATAGCTGGTGGGCTGCTGCGCCCCGGGTCGATCGACCAGACCACCTTCCTGCAGATGCTGCAGCAACAGCAGCAGAACCGGGCCGCCGCCGGGGTGGGCGGGAAAGCGGTCCCGATGCCGGTCCAGGGCATCCAGGGAACCGCGGCGCCCAACGTCCCGACCCTGAGCTCGGCACAATTTGCCGCGCTGGTCGGCGCCCAGAATGCGGATCAGGGCCTGGCCGCCGCGCCCCAGGAGGGGCTCGCCGCCGATCCCCGCGGCATGGCCGCCGCCCAAGCGCAGCTGCAGGCCCAGGCCATGGTCCAGGCCCAGCTCATGGCCGGCAAGGCCACAGCACCCCAGGGACCGGCGCTCAAGCTCTCCGGTTCCGCCAACCGCAATCTCTTCGCCAACCCGCCGGCCGGCCCGGCGCCCGCCTCGGCCGAGGCCGATCCGGACCTGCCGACCATCAGCCGCAAGTCGCAACCACAGCAGACGGCGGCGCTGGATGCGGCGGCGGTTGAATCACCCGCGGCCGGAGACGCGCCGAGCATCACGCGCAGCAGCGCGCCGGTGCTCGAGGCCTCGGCCGGCGCGGATGCGGCGCCGGCGGAGGGCGAAGCTGAGTCCGAGACAGCGGCGAAGGGCGACCCCAATGTGGTGCATCTCAAATCGCCGCCGGACAAGGAGCAGATCGCGGAGCTCCGCATGCGCAACAAGCGCTGGGTGGTCGATGAGACCCCGGGCGCGCGCCAGCTGTTCTTCGGCGCTGACGGCGAGTTCGGCTGGGACGACTTCGTCGACATGATCAACCCGCTGCAGCACATCCCCGGCATCGCCCAGATCTATCGCGCGGTGACCGGCGATGAGATCAACGGCGCGGCGAGCCTGCTCGGCGCCTTGCCGCTCGGGCCGTTGGGCGGCCTCGGTATGGTCGCCACCGTGGTTGATCTCGCGGTCAAGGACACGACCGGCGACGACATGGGCGGCAACGTCATGGCCATGGTGTTCGGCAGGGACGGGAAGCCGCAGGACGGCGGCGCCGCGCCGGCGGACATGGCCGATTCCGGCACCACCGGCAAGGCGACGACCACGGCCACAAGCCGCCAGACTGCCTTCGCCATGTCCGAGGCCAGCGAGCTGCACGCTTCCTGCCGGGGTTAGAATCCCGCCCATTCCGTGCTAGCTAGAGCCGCGCGGCCGATTTGATTCGGCCGGGCAGAAGGGGAAGACCGCAGATTGACCGATCTCGTGATCGCGCCGGACGCGCGTAGCCTGCCGCCGGCGACGACCGGCTGGGCCCGGCTGGGCGACCAGCAGTGGCGCTGTGTGTTCGGGCGTTCCGGCGTCGCCGCCGAGAAGGTCGAAGGCGACGGCACCACGCCGGCCGGGCGCTTTCCGATCCGTCGCCTGTTCTATCGGCCCGACCGGGTGCGCGAGATCGCTTGCGTCTTTCCGACCCTGCCGATGTCGCCCGCCGACGGCTGGTGCGACGCACCCGACGATCCGGCCTATAACCGGCTGGTGACGCGCCCCTATCCCGCGTCGCATGAGACGATGTGGCGCGAGGATGCGATCTACGACCTGGTGCTGGTGATCGGGCATAACGACGATCCCGTGGTGCCGGGCAAAGGCAGCGCGGTGTTCCTGCACCTCGCCCGCCCGGATCGTAGCCCGACCGACGGTTGCGTGGCGTTCACCCGCGCCGATTTCATCCGGCTGCTCGGCAGCCTCGATCGCGACAGTCATGTCGTGATCTCCGGATAGAAAAGGAATCGACATGAGCCGGCTCGACAGTTTCATCCGCCGCCTGCAGGCCCAGCGTGACTGCCTCAGCGCCGCGGTCGCCCAGATCCGCGGCATCGACGGCTTCGTGCTGGAGCTGGGCCTGGGCAACGGCCGCACCTTCGATCATCTCAGAGAGATCTGTCCCGATCGCGAGATCTACGTCTTCGACCGGCAGGTGAATGCGCATCCGGATTGCATTCCGGCGGCGGATCATCTTTTCCTCGGCGAGATCACGACGACCTTGCCGCAGGCGCTGGCGCGGCTCGGCGCCAACGCCGCCTTGGTGCATACCGATGTCGGCACCGGCGACCAGGAATCGAACACGCGGCTGGCTGCGACCCTCGCGCCGATGATCCGCGGCATCCTGCGCCCGGGCGGCATCGTCATCAGCGACCAGGCGCTCAACACCGCCGGGCTTTCTCCGCTGCCGTTGCCGGAGGGCGTGAAGCCGGGGCGCTATTTCATGAACAAGGCGGTCTAGCCAAAGAGAAAAGAGCGGGGGAGAAGCCGCACGCTGTCTCCCCCACTGAGGACGAGGAGCTCCTCTTGGTGCAAGAGGATGGCGGAACCGCGCTTAGGGGACGCGACCGCCCATATTTTTTATTGGACGTCCGGGTCCAGCCGGCGGTTCATCACCGCCGGCCGACCCGCAGCGCCGAGGGTTGCGTCAGAATCTGAGAGTGGAACCGATCGCGACACTGACCGCTTCGTATTTGTCGGTGTTGCTGTCCGCTGCGTCGCCGCTATCCTTGAACCAGGTGTAGCCAAGCTCGGCATCGAGATCAACGCCGGGACCCACCGCGTAGTTGCCGGTCAGGATGACGCGGTCCAAGTTGCGGCTGCCGCCGGGATTGCTGGTGAAATCGAGCGCCGGGCCGGCGCCGTCGTAGTGACCATGGCTGCCCTGCAGGCCGACGGTCCAGGCATCGATGCCATAGCTGACGCCGCCGCCGGCGACCCAGGCATTGTTGTCGTCACCGCCGGTGTTGAAATACTCCGTCACCGCGCCGATGCCGAAATTGCCGAAGGTCACGTTGAGGCCGGTCTGATAGGCCTGGCTCTTGCCGTCGTTGCCGCCGTCGGTGCCGTTGAACTTGGCCTGCCAGGATCCGCCGCCGCCCCAATCGATGCCCCAGCCGTCGCCGGCGTAATTGTAGAGCGCATAGGCAGCGAAGCTGTGATGCGCGGTGCCGTCGGGATTGCGCGGCGTGCCCGGGCCGTTGACGCCGTCCTGGGTATAGTCCTCGGCATTGTTGCTCGGCGTGTAGGCGACGATCAGTTGGAAGCCGCTGAAGTTCGGCGTCGAATAGACGATCGACTGCGAGTTGCCGAGCACGTCGGTGCAGGCCGAGTTTGATCCGATCGGATCGTTCGAGCCCCAGTCATCCGGCGAGAAAGCGGAGAAGTTGGCAGTCGCACCCGGCGGCAGGATGCAATAGCCGCCGATCGGGCCGTCCTGCGAGCCGATCTGCACCTTGCCGAAGCCGCCGGACCAGTAGACGAAGGACTTGTCGATCTGGTCGCCGGCGGTCTCGCCTTCGAGCTCGATGCGGGCGCCGACGGTGAGACCGTTGTCCAGCGTGGTCTCGCCCTTGAACCAGACTTCGGCGTTGTGGGCCAGCTTGTCGGTGTTGCGATGGTTGCCGAAATGACCTTCGCTCTTCTTGTCGAAGACGCCCTGATAGACCGTCTGGAAGAAGCCGCCGATATCGAGCTTGACGCCATCCGAAGCTTGCGCAGCACCGGTCAGCGCCGCGACGCCTGCCAGCGTCGTGCTGCCGAGTAGAATACGTTTCATGTCGAGTGCTCTCTAATTTGCGGTCGCCGGTCGGCGGCCGTCGTTGCCCCTCTTGATCCGCGCGCCCCGTCTGCCGATATGAGGGTCCAGCCGAGTTGCGTCTGGAGCCTGGGCGGAGCGCTTGGCGCGGATCGTCGTTGATTTTGGCGGGAGCGGCGGTGGCCTTGGAGCACTGGGATGCGGCATTTGTGCACCTCCTCGTGCCAAAGGAATTAGAAGGGAATATCAGGTGACACCAGTGATGAGTGCTCAGGTGACAACTGAAGGGATTTCAACCACGCCCGCACCGCATGGCGTGCGCACAACCCTGCGCGCCGTCGGGATATTGCGGCGACGGCGCGCGCGGATTCTCTGCGCGTGATGCGGGCGGGCCACAGGGCGCCGGGTGCCGGTGTCGCGGCAGTGGTCCGGGTATGAGTGGGGAGGCCGATGCCGGGCGGCTAGACCAGGAAGGCGATTGCCGCGACCAGCACCGCCAGCAGGGCGCCGGCCTTCACGCTGCGCCAGCTGACATCGTAGTGGCGCGAGGCGTAGTCGTCGGGGTCGGGGGAATTCAGTGACACAATTCTATACCGCATATTCTTGCACTCGATCGGGACCGGCTGGACCGGTCCCGGGGAACGATCCGCGTGACCAGATGGCGCCGATCGGGCCCGGATCAAATGACGAGTGCTCAGGGGTGTCGTGAGCGAAGTGCAATTCAGGCTGCTTGACCTCAACCTGCTGCGGGTCTTCGACGCGCTGATCGAAGAGCGCAGCGTCACGCGTGCGGCGGCGCGGCTGCACATCACTCCCTCCGCAGTGAGCCACGCCTTGGCGCGGCTGCGCGATCTGTTCGAGGACCAGCTGTTCGTGCGCGGACCGCAGGGCATGCAGGCGACGCCGCGCGCCGCCGAGATCGGGCCGAGGCTGCGCGATGGCCTCAATCAACTCGAGATGGCGCTGACCCCGCGCGCTTTCGAGCCCCTGATGAGCACCCGGGTGTTCACGATCGCGTGCAGCGGCTATATCTGCGCGGTGCTGCTGCCGGAACTGATGCGCCGGATGCGCGCGCAGGCGCCGAACACCAAGCTCGTCGTGCGCTCACTCGAAACCGGCGTGGTGGCGGCGCTGGAGGCCGGCCAGGTTGACCTGCTGGTGGGCGGCTTCGGCCATATCCCCGACCGGTTCCATTCCGAGCCGCTGTTCGAGGACGCGCCGGTCTGGCTGCTCGGGCGCGACTATCTCGATCCCAAGACCGAGGTCTCGCCGGACCGGGTGGCACGACTGCCGAAATTGAGTGCGATGTCGGGCGGCAATGCGAACCTGATCGAGGGCGTCGTCGTCGAGAACGGGTTGGAGCGCCGGGTGTCGCTCGACGAGCATAGCGGCGTGGTCGGCGTGCCGCTGGGTGACAGGGAAGGCGGGCCGATCCTGGCGTCGATCCCCTACTCTTCCGTGGCACCGCTGATCGTGAAGCACAGCGACATGGCGGCTCTGCTGCCGCGCCGGCTCGCCAATCTCTTCGCGCAGAGCTTCGACCTGGACATCGCCGAGCCGGATGCCGATCTGACGAAGCTGGAGATCCTCTCGCTCTGGCATCGCGAGCACGGCAATCACGCGGCGATCGCCTGGTTCCGCGGTCTGCTCGCCGAGGTTGCGGCCGTCCTCTAGGCCTTGGCCTCGCGGCTGCCGAAGATCGCGGTGCCGACGCGCACCAGGGTGGCGCCGAGCCGGATCGCGCTCTCGTAGTCGCCGCTCATGCCCATGCTGAGGCCGGCCAGACTGTTGCGGGCGGCGATCTCGCGCAGCAGCGCGAAATAGGGCGCCGGCTGGTGCTCGGCGGGCGGAATGCACATCAGGCCGGCGATGCCTAGCTTCAGCTCGTCGCGGCAGAGTGCGATGAAAGCATCGGCCTCGCGCGGCGGGATGCCCGCCTTCTGCGCTTCCTCGCCGATATTCACCTGGATGTAGAGCGCAAGCTTGCGGTTCTGCCGCACCATCTCCGCAGCCAGCGCGCGCGCGAGCTTCTCGCGGTCCACGGTCTGGATGACGTCGAACAGCCCAACCGCATCCTTAACCTTGTTGGTCTGCAGCGGGCCGATCAGGTGCAGCTGGAGCTCGGGATGACGGCGCTGGAGCTCCGGATACTTGCCCTGCGCCTCCTGGACGCGGTTCTCGCCGAACGCGGCCTGGCCGGCGGCAATCGCCGCTTCGACAGCTTCGGCCGGATGCGTCTTCGCGACGGCGACCAAGGTCACCGCGGCGGCGTCGCGGTCCGCATCTCGCGCGGCGGCGGCGATTCTGGTGCGGATCCCGGCAAGATTGCCGGCGATGTGATCGGTGCTGT
The DNA here is from genome assembly GCF_041905885.1 of Dongia sp. Classification (NCBI taxonomy): domain Bacteria; kingdom Pseudomonadati; phylum Pseudomonadota; class Alphaproteobacteria; order Rhodospirillales; family Dongiaceae; genus Dongia; species Dongia sp. The sequence continues at coordinate 118,496 of NZ_JAYRKD010000002.1, forward strand.
CCATGCGCGGAATTTGCCCGGAGGCCAAGGTGAAGGCGAGCGGAAAGATCGCGCGGGAGAAGTGGGAAGCTCGCGCAAGCTTCCCGCCTGGCGCGAAGCGCAAAAAGAAGAGGGGAAGCGGTTGCCCGCTTCCCACCCTGCGCGAGCGCAAAAAGAATGAGGGGAAGCGGTTGCCCGCTTCCCCTCGAGACCTGCCCAACCCCGGTTGCCCGGGATCGGATAAGGCTTAGAACGTGAACTTCGAACCGATGCCCACGTCGAAGGCGCTGTAGTCGTCGTTGCCTTCGTCGGTCGCGTTCGAGGTGTCGTGGAACCAGGTGTAACCCAGTTCGGCGTCGAGCAGGACGCCCGGGCCCATCTCGTAGCTGCCGGTCAGGATGATGCGGTTGTTGTTGTCGTGGCCGCCGTCACCGTTGCCGCCGCCAGCGCTGGAGGCGTAGAAGGTGCCGTGGCTGCCCTGGATACCAACGGTCCAGGCATCGACGCCGTAGCTCGCGCCGCCGCCGGCGACCCAAGCGTTGTTGTCGTCACCGCCGTTGTTGTAGTACTCGAAGATACCGCCGACGGCGAAGCCGCCGAAGGTGACCGTCAGAGCAGTCTGGTAGGCCGAGCTCTTGCCGTCATTGGCGCCTTCGGTGCCATTGAACTTGCCCTGCCACGAACCGCCTCCACCCCAGTCCACGCCCCAGCCGTCGCCGGCGTAGGAGTACGTGACATAGGCGCCGAAGGTGTGATGCGCGGTGCCGTCCGGGTTGGCCGGAGTGCCGGCGCCGTTCATACCAGCGTCGTTATAGTCGTTGGCGTTGTTGCTCGGGACGTAAGCGACGACGAGCTGGAAGCCAGCGAAGTTCGGCGTGGTGTACTTGATCTGCGTCGACTCGTTCGAGACGTCGCTGCAAACCGAGTTCGAGCTGCGCGGCTGGTTGCCGCCCCAGGAAGCCGGGGAGAAGCCCGAGAAGTTCGCGGTCGCTCCCGGAGGGAACACCGGGCAGGCGCCGATCGGACCGTCCATGGTGCCGATCTGGACCTTACCGAAGCCGCCCGACCAGTACACGAACGACTTGTCGATCTGGTCAGCAGCCTGCTCGCCTTCGAGCTCGATCTGCGCGCCAACGGTCAGGCCGTTGTCGAGCGTGGTCTCGCCCTTGAAGTGGACTTCGGCGTTGTGAAGGATGCGGTCGACGTTGCGATGGTTACCAGCGTGTCCGTCGCTCTTGTCGTCAAAGACGCCCTGGTAGACGACCTGGAAGAAGCCGCCCACATCGAGCTTGATCCCATCGGACGCCTGCGCGGCGCCGGCAACGGTGCCGACTCCCAGCAGGGCCGTGGTACCCAGAAGAACTTTCTTCATCTCGAGATTCCCTAAGTTTGCGATTGCCACCGATACCGGTACCGACATCGGATGCCCCTCGTCCTCAGGCCGATTTGTTCGGTACGTTCTGCCGTCTTGCCCGCCCCGTTGATGTTCCTTGCGGCGTGCGGACGCTCGGAACCGGGTCACTGGTGATAGACAGAACAGGCCGAACAATCCCACCGACCTGGAAACAGCGAAACCTTCTCTAAACCCTGTCCGGGTGTCAAACCATTTGAGGCAAAGCCTGTGGCATTTTTCCAAATCTGTGGCGATGCTGCCACAGTTCGCCCTAAAGACCTGATTCCGTGAGTGTCAAAGGTGTGGCAGCGAAACGGGATGGGGACCGGGCGACACAGATTCCTGGCATCGGAAAGCCCCAGGCCAGGGTCAGATTTCGTTCCGCTAAAATTCCCCTCAAATACGTTGAATAGGCGCATAGTCCCATAAAATCACTCCGCGACACCCCGGTGTGAGGCCCCAGAGCGGCGGGAAGCCGGGGATTTTCACAGCGGCCAGTAGCCGAAGCGCTCCATTTGCTGCTTGTGGGTCTCGACCACCCGATCGACCTGGGCCTTGCTGAGGGCGGTCCGCCACTGATCCGCCTTCCCCACCCGGAAGAACTTCTCGGCCTTGTAGGAGCGCTCGCGGAAGCCCTTCTGGTCCTCCTGGCCGCGGAGATTCTCGAACGACGAGGCCTGGATCGCCCGTTCGATGCGGCTGCGTTCCGGGTTGAGGCCGAGAAAACGCGCCACCCGGGTGAAGGTGACCAGGGGCTTCTTCAGCATGTCCTCATAGCGCGCCACGTGGAGCCATGGCCCCGGCGCGTTGGTCCAGCTGAGTACATGGGTGGACCAGTCCTTGTGGATCTCGAACACCAGCTGGTCGCCGGTCTTGGTGCCGTTGCGCGGGTCCGCCATCACGTCGATCGCCTCGTCGAGCGTGCTGCCATAGTGATCGGCCAGCGAAATGCAGACATCGAGCGGGTTGCGGACGATGTAGATGGCGCCGGCGGTGAGATCCATCTGGATCATCGGCAGGCCTTCGAACTCGACATGCGCGTTGTGCGTCTTGACGAAGACATCGTCCGTGCTCATCCGGCCGATGTCGCGCTGGGCCTTCCAGCGGGTCTCCATGACTTCCAGGCTGGTCCAGTCCTGCGAGGGCTTGGTCAGGTAAGGCTTGTAGAAGGCGATCGTCGAATCGCTGAAGGAAAACTCACCTAAGCGATTGATGTCGTATGCCTGCTGGGGATTGCGGAGCAGGTTGTGAAGGTAGGCCCGCATCCAAGTGTTGCCGGACTTGGGATAGCTTGCCATCCAGATGAGTCGGCCCATGTTCGGTCGGATCTGCCTTAATGAGGTTGGCCAAGGTTGGCTTGATGAGCGGCCCCAGGGTTAGCGCCCGATCGACCGGCCGGCGGCAGCCCCGCGCCGCCAAATCCACCAATCGCCAACACGTTACAGCCCGGACGCCGCGCCCGCACTTGACCCGAAAGCCGCAAATCGCTTAGGTCTCATCGGCTTCGGCGGGTTGCAACAAGCGCTAACCGCGGCGACCGCCGTTTATCTGGGAGCAGCAAGGGCCGTCAACATGAAAATCGAAGCCTTTCGGGGCTGGACTGCCTTTGCCAGGCGTTTGCTACCCATTGTTATTCTTGGCGTTCTTTGCGGTTATTTGAGCGCCTGCAACTTCTCGGTCGGCGGCGACCCGACCTATCCGGAAGACCGCGACCGCAGCGAGCGCGGCGCCGGCGCCACCAGCGGCAGCATGTTTGGCGAGGGCGGGCTGTTCGGCGACAGCAAGGAAGGCACCGATAACGGCGGCACCGGGGTCGGGGTCAACAGCCTGCTGTGGCGCGCCTCTCTCGACACCATCTCCTTCATGCCGTTGGTTTCGGCCGATCCGTTCGGCGGCGTGATCATCACCGACTGGTACACCCCGCCGCAGACTCCCGACGAGCGGTTCAAGGTCAATATCTTCATCCTCGGCCGGCAGCTGCGGGCCGACGGCATCCGTGCCTCGGTGTTCCGCCAGATCAACCAGGGCGGCGGCTGGACCGATGCCCCGGTCGCGCTCAATACCGCCACCGATCTCGAAAACGCGATCCTGACGCGCGCCCGCCAATTGCGCATGTCGGGCGTCCAGCAGTAGAACCGCCCCCGGGCCCGTCCGTCTCTCTTCAAGGTCAGGTCCGACCCAGCACGGACCGCGAGCAGTACAGCTATGGCATCACGCTACAATTTTCTGGAAACCGAGACCAAGTGGCAGTCGGTTTGGGCGACCCGCGAGGCGTTCAAGACCGAGGCGGATCCATCCCGCCCGAAATACTACGTCCTCGAGATGTTTCCCTATCCGTCGGGCCGGATCCACATGGGCCATGTCCGGAACTACACGATGGGCGATGTGGTGGCGCGCTACAAGCGCGCCCGCGGCTTCAACGTGCTGCACCCGATGGGCTGGGACGCTTTTGGTCTCCCCGCCGAGAACGCGGCGCGCGACCAGAAGATCCATCCGGCGCGCTGGACCTATGACAACATCGCGACCATGCGCGCCGAGCTGAAGCGCATGGGCCTGTCGCTGGACTGGTCGCGCGAATTGGCGACCTGCCATCCGGGCTACTATCACTACCAGCAGGAACTCTTTCTCGACTTCTTCAAGGCCGGGCTGGCCTATCGCGGCGAGGCCTTCGTCAACTGGGATCCGGTGGACCACACCGTGCTCGCCAACGAGCAGGTGATCGACGGCCGCGGCTGGCGCTCCGGCGCGCTGGTCGAGAAGCGCAAGCTCTCCCAGTGGTTCCTGAAGATCACCGCCTATGCCGACGAGCTCCTGGCGGCCTTGAAGGGCCTCGACCGCTGGCCGGAGAAGGTCCGGCTGATGCAGGAGAACTGGATCGGCAAATCCACCGGCGCCTATGTCCGCTTCAAGCTGGTCGGGCGGGATGACCGGCTGACCATCTTCACCACGCGGCCCGACACCTTGTTCGGCGCCTCGTTCATGGCGGTCTCGCCGGATCATCCGCTGGCGGAAGAGGCGGCCAAGGCCGATCCCAAGGCCGCGGCCTTCATCGCCGAATGCAAGGCGGCGGGCACCTCCGAGGCGGTGATCGAGGCGCAGGAGAAGAAGGGCTATCGCACGCCGTTCGAGGTGCAGCATCCCTTCATCAAGGACAAGAAGCTCTCGGTCTACATCGCCAACTTCGTGCTGATGGAATACGGCACCGGTGCGATCTTCGGCTGCCCCTCGGGTGACCAGCGCGATCTCGACTTTGCGCGCAAGTACGGCCTGCCGGTCATCCCGGTGGTGCTGCCGCCGAACGAGGACCCGAAGACCTTCGCGATCGCCGGCGTCGCCTATACCGATGACGGCACGATCTACAATTCAGACTTCCTCGACGGGCTCCCCGTGGAGGAGGCGAAGAGACAAGTCGGGCTGAAGCTGCAGCAGCAGGGCGACGGCGAGCCGACCACGATCTTCCGTCTCAGGGACTGGCTGGTCAGCCGGCAGCGCTATTGGGGCTGCCCGATCCCGATTATCCATTGCGAGAAGTGCGGCCCGGTGGCGGTGCCGAAGCAGGACCTGCCGGTGACACTGCCGGATGATGTGACCTTCGACCAGCCGGGCAATCCGCTCGACCGGCACCCGACCTGGAAGCATGTGAACTGCCCGACTTGCGGCGCCAAGGCGCGGCGCGAGACCGACACCTTCGACACCTTCGTGGATTCGTCCTGGTATTTCGCGCGCTTCTGCTCGCCGCGCGCAACCGTGCCGACCGAGCGCGACAAGGTCGACTACTGGCTGCCCGTCGATCAGTATATCGGCGGCGTCGAGCACGCGATCCTGCATCTCTTGTATTCGCGCTTCTTCACGCGGGCGATGAAGCTGACCGGCCATGCCAAGCTGGACGAGCCGTTCGAGGGCCTGTTCACCCAGGGCATGGTGCTGCACGAATCCTACAAGGACCACGAAGGCAAGTGGCTCTACCCCGAAGAGGTCGATAAGCGCGCCGACGGCAGCGCGGTCCATGTGAAGACCGGCCAGCCGATCGAGGTCGGCCGCAAAGAGGTGATGTCGAAGTCGAAGAAGAACGTGGTGCCGCCCGCGCGCATCATCGAGACCTTCGGCGCCGACACCGCGCGCTGGTTCGTGCTCAGCGACAGCCCGCCCGAGCGCGACATGGAATGGACCGATGCCGGCGTCGAAGGCGCCTGGCGCTTCACCCAGCGGCTGTGGCGCATCGCGGAGAGCTGGACCGAGGCGCATCCAAGCCTGAAGGAAGAGCTCGGCGCGGCGCCGGCCAGCTTCTCAGGCGAGGCGTTGGCGCTGCGCCGGGTCACGCATAAAACCGTGGCGCAGGTCACTGAGACGATCGAGAAGTTCAGCTTCAACAGTGGCGTCGCGGCGATTTACAAATTCGCCAATGCGCTGGCCGAGGTGAAGCCGGAAGCCTTGAACGATGCCGCGGGCCTCTGGGCGCGCAAGGAAGCGCTCGACACCCTGGCGCTGCTGATCGGGCCGATGATGCCGCATCTGGCCGAAGAGATCTGGCAGGGCCTCGGTCACAAGGCGATGCTGGTCGAGACCGACTGGCCCGCGGCCGATCCGGCGCTCACCACCGACGACCAGGCGACCGTCGCCGTGCAGGTCAACGGCAAGCTGCGTGCCACGATCAGCCTGCCGCGCGATTGCGACAAGGCTGTAGCCGAGCAGGCGGCGCTGGCCGATCCCGGCGTGCAGCGCGCGATGGAAGGCAAGGCGCCGAAGAAAGTCGTGGTGGTGCCGAACCGGATCGTCAATATCGTCGTCTGACGGTTGCCTACCGCGCTGGACGTGACTCGCCGTTTCGTGCTCGCTTAGTCCCATGAAGCTCGACCGCCGACAGATCGACGAGTTCCTGAAGAACCCGGGCGAGAAAACCGCCGCGGTGCTGGTCTTCGGCCCGGACGAAGGCCTGGTGCGCGAGCGGGTGAATGCCCTGGTCAAGGCGGCGGCCGGCAGCAGCGACGATCCCTTTCGCGTGGTCGAGCTGGACTCCGACCAGCTGCGCGGCGATCCGGCGCGGCTGATGGACGAGGCGGGCGCGATCTCGATGCTGGGCGGACGCCGCGCGGTGCGGGTGGGCGGCGTCACCGATGGCCAGGCCAAGCTGGTCGAAGACTTCCTCGACAGCCACCGTGACTCCAAGAACACCCTGGTGATCTTCGAGGCGGGCGAGCTGCCCGGCCGGGCGGCCTTGCGCAAGCTGTTCGAGGGCGCGCCGCATGCCGCCGCCATCGCCTGCTATCACGATTCCGGCGGTGACTTGAAAGCCGTCATCCAGGCGCAGCTGAGCGCAGCGGGGAAGGGGGCAGCGCCGGCCGCGCTCTCCTATCTCGAACAGTCACTCGGCGGCGACCGCGGCGCCACCCGCTCGGAGATCGAGAAGCTCATCCTCTATGTCGGCGAGGCGAAGCAGGTCGAGCTCGAGGATGCCATGGCCTCGGTGGGCCATTCCGCCGGGGTCGAGCAGGACGACCTCAACTATGCGATTGCCGAGGGTGATTCACGCGCAATCGAGCGCCAGCTCGACCTCAACCTGGCCGAAACCGCGCCGATCATGATCCTGCGCGGACTCGCCCGGCATTTCCTGAAACTGCACGGCGCGGTCGGGCGGCTGGAATCCGGCGCTTCGCTGCAGGATGCGATGGTGGCGCTGAACTCGCCCTTGTTCTGGCGCGACCGACCGCGGCTGGAAAGGCAATGCCGCCGCTGGTCCAGCCGCGCCATCGCCATCGCCCTGCAGAAGATCGGCGAAACCGAGTCCCAGGCGATGCGCCACCGCGAGATCGCCGACACGCTGACCCGCCGCGCCGGGCTGGAGATCGCCGCGCTGCCGGGGAAGCGCTAGGCCTGGCGCGATTGACCGTTCGTCCGCGCCCATCCTAGATTGCGGCAGGGTCTTGGCGGGGGCAGCGCGATGCGGCACGCAATCTGGATCATGCTGGTTGCCGCACTGTGCGTGACCGAAGCGCGCGCCGACGGCAACGACGAACTCGACGCCTGCGCGCGCGAGGGCGAGCGCGACAACTACTCCCTTTCGATCGAGCATTGCACCGCGGCGATCGGCTCCGGTGAACTTTCGGCCGAGGACCTGGCGGTCGCCTACGTCAACCGCGCCATCAGCCATCGCCGCCTGCGTCGGTTCGAGGAGGCCATCCGCGATTGCGAGAAGGCGCTCGGGGTCGATGCCAGCAGCCTCGATGCGCATATCGCCTGCGCCAACGCCTATGGCGGTAAGGGCGACTTCGCGGCTGGGATCGGGCATTTCGACCAGGTACTGAAGCGACATCCGAACGACGGCGAAACCCACAATAACCGCGGCAACCTGTTGAACCAGGCCGGCGACTACCTGCAGGCGCTGCAGGAATTCGAGACCGCCTTGCGGCTGCAGCGGCATTTCCAACTGGCCCAGCGCAACCGCGGGATCGCGCTGTTCAACCTCGGGCGTTTCAAGGAGGCGGCGGTAGCCCTGGCACTGGCCTTGCAGCAAGATCCGGAAGACTACCCATCCCTGCTGTGGCTGGCTCTCGCCCGGGGGCGCGGCGGCCTGGTGCCGATGTCGCCGGACGCGGTCTTGTCCGCGGCCAAGAATGCCGATCACGACGACTGGCCCTGGCCGTTGATCGCATACTACGCCGGCCAGCCCTTCGACTTTGCCGTCACCGCGCGCGGCGGCGCCGACGAGACTCCCGAGACCGAGGCTCTACGCAAGACCGATCGCGAATGCGAGGCGCACTTCTACTACGGCGAGATGGCGATCATCCGCCAACAAAAAGATGAAGCGAAGCAGCATTTGCAGCTGGCCGCCGAGATCTGCCCGAAGACCTTCATCGAGCATGCCGGCACCCTGGCCGAACTGAAGCGGCTCTAGAGCGCGATCTCCGCGACGATCGCATCGTGGTCGGAAATCGCCGCGCCCTGGTTGTCGACCGCCGCGATGGTCAATGATGATGACGCCGTGAGGCTCCTTGTAAACAGCCAGTCGAGGCGGCGGAAGGGCGGGAGCGGGCGGCCGTCGGGGCGCTGGCGCTGGGTGGCCGCCGTGTCGTTGGCGCTGCGCCAGCCGAAGCTCGCCTGCTGCATCACATCGAACAGCGGCTCGTAAGCGCCGCAGCGGTGGAACCAGGTGCGGGCATCCTCGGGCCGAGCCGGATCGACCTCCGGCAGCGCGGCGGTGTTGCAGTCGCCGCCGATCACCATCGGCGCGTTGCCGTAGCAGCCGTTGATCGCCGACAGCAGCTGGGTCATCTGCTGGGCCCGGCCGACGGCATCGCTGTCGCTTTCGAGATGCAACGAGACCACGACGAGATCGCCGTCATCGGTGGCGATCCGGGCCGCTAAAGCCATGCGGCCGCCGAGCCTGCGCTGGACGCCGGAGGCTTTGCCGTTGACGCGGTCGGCGAACCAGCGGCCGCCGGCGTCGAGCCGGATCAGCGCCAAATCGTGAAGCGGCAGGCGGGAGAGAATCGCATTGCCGTGCAGGCCGGCATGGTTGCGCTGGCCCTTGTGCCGTTCCCGTTCGCGGTCGTCGCCCAGGCCGAGCTCGACGAACTCGACGCCATAGGCGTAGCCCATGTCGAGCGCCGCCGCGAGTTCGGCGGTGGTGTGGCGGTTGCCGGAGCGCGCCATGCCGACATCGCTCTCCGAGAGCAGGAGGATGTCGAGATCGAGCCCACGCAGGAGTGCCGCCGAGGCCTCGCCGTATTTCAGCCGTTCGGCATTCCAGGCAGCGAGGCGCAGCGGGCGGCGCGGCACTCTTACGGTCTCCGGCGGGCGATACTCAATCGCCGTCAGGGCGGTGACGCCGCGGGCGATGCGGTCATGCTCGGCCTGGGTGGGTTCCGCGGTCAGCGCCGCGGTGATCTCGGCATGGCCCGGCGGCGGCAGCGCCGCCGTGGTGAGCGAGTGGATCTCGATCATGCCGGTGCCGTACGGAGCATTTTATTCCGCGGCCAGGCGGGTGGGCGGAAGCTCGATGCGACGGCCGCTCTCGGCCTCGAAGAGATGCACGGCGGCCATCGGGATTTTGAGATGGCGGCGCTGGCCGGGCTTCGGCAGCATCCCGGCTTCGGCGTTGCCGTTGCGCATCACGGTCATCTCCAGCTCTCCGCTCCTGCCGTACAGGACCTGTCCGGTTCCGAGCTCTTCGACCAGCTCGACGGTGAAATCTAGCGTGCCTCGGAGCGGCGCCTCAACCAGCTTGATCTCGTCCGGCCGGACTCCGATGGTGACCGGCGTACCGGTGCCGCTGCCGATCGCGATCCGGCCGTCGGGCGCCATCACGCCGGCCATGAAATTCATCGCCGGCGCGCCGATGAAGCCGGCGACGAAACGGCTGGCCGGGCGGCGGTAGACCTCGGTCGGCGTGCCGATCTGCTCGATCCGCCCCTGGTTCAGGACCACCAGCCGGTCGGCCAGGGTCATCGCCTCGACCTGGTCATGGGTGACGAAGATGCTGGTGGCACCCAGCTTCTGATGCAGCCGGCGGATCTCGATCCGCATCTGGGCGCGCAGCTTGGCGTCGAGGTTGGAGAGCGGCTCGTCGAACAGGAAGACTTTCGGGCTGCGGATCATCGCCCGGCCGATCGCCACCCGCTGGCGCTGGCCGCCGGACAGCGTGCCGGGCTTGCGCTCCAGCATCTCGGCAAGGCCGAGGCTCTGGGCCACCTCGGCGACCCGCGCCTTGCGCTCGGCCTTGCGCATGCCGGCGACTTTCAGCGCATAGCCGATGTTCTCGCCGACCGTCATATGCGGGTAGAGGGCATAGTTCTGGAACACCATGGCGCAGCCGCGCTCGCGCGGCTCCAGCTTGTTGACGACCCTGCCGTCGATCGCGATCTCGCCCGCGGTGATCTCTTCCAGGCCGGCGATCATGCGGAGCAGGGTGGACTTGCCGCAGCCCGAGGGCCCGAGCAGCACCACGAATTCCCGATCCGCGATGGTGAGATCGACCCCGTGCACGGTCGGCGTCTTGTTGTAGCTCTTGTGCACGCCGCGGATTACGACCTCGGCCATAGCGCCTCTCCTGCTATTTTTCAGTTGCGACGAGGCCGCGCACAAACCAGCGCTGCATGAGGATTACGACGACCAAGGGCGGTAGCATGACGATCAAGGTTCCGGCCATGGCGATATGCCAGTCCGGCGTGCCGTTGGTCTGGGGGATCAGTTCGCGGAGCTGCATCACCGCCGTGCCATGGGCGGAATCGGTGGTGACCAGCAGCGGCCACAGATACTGGTTCCAGGCCCAGACGAACATGATGGTGCCGAGCGCCGCCATATTGGTGCGCGACAGCGGCAGCAGCACGTCGAAGAAGAAACGGATCGCCCCGGCGCCGTCCATCCGCGCCGCCTCGGTCAGCTCGTCGGGCAGCGTCAAGAAGAACTGGCGATAGAGGAAAGTGCCGGTCGCGGTGGCGATCAAAGGCAGGATCAGGCCGGTATAGGAATTCAGCAAGCCCCATTTCAGCGCGATCTCGACGCCAGTTGCCTGCTGCACCAACCAGGTGATGCCGGTGAGGTCGAGCAGGGCCTGGTAGGGACTGAGCACATTGGCGGCGACCGCATAGGTCGGCACGATCCGCACCTCAAGCGGCAGCATGAGGGTAATGAACACCGCCCAGAAGACCAGCATCTTCCCCCGGTAGCGGAAGTAGACGATGGAGAAGGCGGTGAGCGCGGCGATGAACACCTTGCCGAGCGCAACGCCGGCGGCGAAGACAATGCTGTTCAGCAGCTTCGGCCCGAGATCGGCGCGGTTCCAGGCCTCGACGATGTTGTCCCAGAACTGGTCGCCGGGGATGAGCGGCATCGGCACCTGGTTGACGGTGCGGAGATCATGCGAGGCGGCGACGGCGATGATCGCGAAGGGCAGCAGCGCGAGGGCCAGTCCCAGCAGCAGCAGGATCTGGGTCACGACATTGAGGATCGGCGTGCGTTCGACCATGCGCGGCGCCTATTTGTAGTGGACGCGGCGTTCCAGGAAGCGGAACTGGAACACGGTCAGGCCGATCACCAGCAGCATCAGGATGATGCTCTGGGCGGCGGCGCCGGAATAGTCGAGGCCTTTGAAGCCGTCGAAGAAGATCTTGTAGACCATGAGCTCGGTGGCGCGGTCGGGACCGCCCGCCGTCATCAAATCGACGATGCCGAAGCTGTCGGTGAAGCTGTCGGTCAAGTTGATGACGACCAGGAAGAAGATGGTCGGCGTCAGCAGCGGCACCTGGATATCCTTCACCCGCCGCAGCAGGCCGGAGCCGTCCATCGCCGCCGCTTCGATCAGGCTCTTCGGAATGGCCTGCAGGGCGGCCAGGAAGAAGATGAAGTTGTAGCCGATGTATTTCCAGGTATAGGCGATGACGATCGCGACCATCGCCTGGCCGCCGTTCAGCGCCGGATTCCACAGCCCTGGCCAGAGGTGATTGACATAGGCCATGAAGCCGGCCTCGGGCGCCAGGATGAAGCGGAAGGCGACGCCGAGCGCCGGTGCAGCGATCGCGTAGGGCCAGACCAGGATCGTGCGATAGACGCGAAAGCCACGGAGCTCGCGGTCGACCAGCAGCGCCAAGGCAAGCGCCACCGCCATGGCCAGCGCGGTGGCGGAGAGGGCGAAGACCAGGCTGGTGAGGATCGAGTTCCAGTAGACGGTGTCGCCGATGAGATGGGTGAAGTTGGCGAAGCCCACCCACTGGTTGCCGCCGCCCCAAGGCTGCTCCAGCGTGAAGGCCCAGTAGAGCGCCTGACCGGCCGGCCAATAGAAGAAGGTGAAGATGAGCAGGACCTGCGGCAGGACCAGCGCCATGCCGAGCCACTTGTTGGTGAAGAGGGTGCGCTTTTCCATCGCTCAGCTCGCGCCGGCGGGTGATTCGCACCCCCACCCCGACCCGCCCCCGATTCGGGGCCGGGAGCGCTGCGGCACGAGTCTCTTTTCTTCCCCCTCCCCCGAATCGGGGGCGGGCCGGGGTGGGGGTGAGAGACGTTGCAGGATCAGCACGCCGCTTACGGCAGCTGCTTGCCCTTATAGGTCGCTTCAAAGCGGCGCAGGATGCTGTTGCCGCGCTCGACCATCTGGTCGATGCCTTGCTGCACCGGAACCTTGTTCGAGAAGATCGCCTGCCAGCCGTTGGCGACCTCGTTGCGGATCTGCAGGAAGCCGCCGAGGCGGGTGCCGTGGGTCTGCGACAGCTTGTCGGACGCGGTGAGACTGGCGATTGCGATCTCGCGGCCCTGATATTTCGGATCCTGATAGAAGCCCTTCTCGACCATGAAGTCGTAGCCGGTCTTGGTCACGGGGATGTAGCCGGTGACGGTCGACCAGAACAGCGCCTGCTCCGGCTGCGCGATGAAATTGAGGAAGGCGGCCGCCGCCTTGTATTCCTCTTTGGTCTTGCCCTGCAGCACCCAGAGCGAGGCGCCGCCGACCAGCGAGCTCTTGCGCTCGACGCCGGCATAGGTGGGGAGCATGGCGACGCTCCAATGCATGTCGGGCGCAGCGGTCCGGCCGATGCTGCCGTGGTCGCCGACCGAGGTCAGGATCATCTGGCAATGGCCGGAGGCGAAGGCCGGCACCATCTCCTCGCCGCTTTCCTTGCTCTTGATCACCGCGAGGCCCTGGTCGTACCAGGACTTCAAGTCGGTCACGTAGTTCACGAACTTGGTCTTGTTGAACACCAGCTCGGCGTCGAGGCCGCCATAGCCGTTGTCCTTGGTCGCCAGCGGCTGGTCGTTGACGGCGGAGAACTGCTCCAGCAGCTGCCAGCTCTCGTCGGCGCTGATGTTGAAGCCGAACGGGCATTCGTAGCCGGCGGCCTTCAAGGCCTTCATGTCCTCGGCGGCTTCTTCCCAGGTCTTCGGCGCCTCGGTCTTGCCGATCTTCTGGAACGCATCCTTGTTCCAGTAGAGCAAAGCGGTCGAGGAATTGAAGGGGAAGGAATACATCTCGCCCTGCGACGTTGCGTAATAGCCGCGGATGCCGGGGAGATAGTTGCTCCAATCGACCTTGTAGCCTTCGTCGGCCATCAGCTTGGAGGCCGGGACATAGGCATCGGAGAGCATGAGGTCGAGGGTACCGACGTCGAACACCTGGACGATGGTCGGCTGCTGGCCCGCGCGATAGGCCGCGATCGTGTTCTGCACCGCGCCGGCATAGGTGCCCTGGCTGGTGCAGACGATCTCGTAGTCCTTCTGCGAGTCGTTGAAGTGCTGGCAGACTTCCTGGACGCGCTTCGAGATATCGCCGGAATTGCCGTACCAGAAATCAATCTTGGTCTTGCCGCCGGCGATCGCAGTGGAAGCGGAGAGCGCCAGCAGCGCGACGGCGCCGGTAGCGCCCATGGTAAGGCCAAGCGGCCAGGAAGCTTTCATGCCACACCCATCATTTTGGTTTGGATCGGCGCGCGAGTCCGGCCGATCGACCCGACCGTCTTCACACGGCCGCGATGATGAAGCGTGAAAGCTGCGGTGAAGCTTCTATGAAGCTTCGGCTGCGCTGAGGTGACCCTGTTGGGAAAGCGTGGTGTGACCGGAAGTATAGCGCGGCGGCACGTCGGTATGGGCGAGGATCGCCTCGACCAGCGCCTCAGGATCGTTTTCCGGGATGAGCGTGATGCCCAGCTTCGGCAGGATGCCGCAAGCCGGCGTCGCGATCACCGGAACGCCGGCGGCGAGCGCCGCGAGCAGGCTGCGCGGCTGCTCTTCGACCAGGCTCGGCTGCACCACCAGGCCGGCTTCGCGCAACCAGTTGAGATCGGTGCGGGTGGCATGGCGCACCGGCAGCCCCGACCAGAAGCCTTCGCCTTCCAAGTCGCTGCCCAGCAGCACCACTTCTAGATCGAGCTTCAGTGCCAGCGCGCGCACTTCGTAGGCGCCCTTGCGCGCGATGCTCGGGCCCGGGAAGACGATCGAGCGGCGCTTCGGCGTGCGCGGCGTGCGCAACGCACTCGGCATATGCCAGTCCAGGAGCTCGGCCTTGCCGGGAAACTGGCTGGCGACCAGGGCATGTGGCGTCACGATGCGGTCGGCCGCTTCGAGCGCAGCCTTCTCCGCCGCGACCACGTCGGCCGGCGCGCGGAAATCGGCGAGCGTCGCGCGGTCGGGATGAGCCTTGGCGGCGCGGTCGAGTCGCGACTGCAGCTTCTCCATCGGCATCCGGGTCATCAGCACGGTGACGCGGCGCCCGCCGAGCACGCCCATCTTCCAGAGGAAGGGCAGCAGCGACTGCGCGACGCAGACTTCGGTCACATCCGGCGTCAGGGTTCTTGCCAGCCGCTTCGCCACGGCTTCGCAGCGTTGGAGCTGCGCGGCGACACGCCGGCCATTGGCGGCGTGGCGGCGCCCGCGCAGGGAATGGATCAGGCTGGTGAGGGTCGCGGTGACCGGCCGGTCGAAGCCTTCGGTGGACCAGGCGTAGCGCGGCTTGTTCCAGCGCTGGCCATCCAGCGGAACCCCGATGCGATCGCCCGGGGCGCGCCGCTGCTCCACATAGGCGCGGAACTCCGGCCAGGCTTCGTCGAGCAGGAAGGCGGTACGACCGAGCACGCGGGGGGCTCCCAGTTTCTTCAGCGGGTCTTCGTGGCGGTGGCAGCCGGTCTGGCCACAGGATCCACAGTCATTGGCCGGGGTGAGCGGCCGACGGTCGAGATCGACATCGACATCGAGCACCGGCGTCAGGATCGAGGCCCGCTGCGCGCGGCCGTAAAGCTGAACCGTGAGCCGGGCTGCGCTCAGACCGACCTTGAGCTGCAGCGCCTGCGGCGCGCGGAAGCGGAGATCGACATAGTTCCAGGCCACCGTCGCATCGCGGCCGAGCTGTGCGGCCGAACCGGGCACCGCACGGGAATGGGCATGGCGTTCGAGGATCGGGCAGCCGGCTTTCAGCGCGACCTCGAACAGCGCGTTGGAGATCTGGCAAAGACCGCCGCCGGTCGAAGCGACCATGCAGCCTTCCTTCAGGATCCGCCCGGCGACGAAGCCGCGGGCGCGGCTCGGCTTGCCGAGCTGCTTCCAGAAGCTGAAGATCTCGCCGGCCGGGATCACCACCCCGTCGAAATGCCGCGCGGCACGGCGCAGGTTCTCGACCTTGCCGAACTGCAAACCGGCTTCGCTCTGTCGCGGGTCGGACCAGAGCGGCGTCACCGACTCGGCCAGCAGGACCGGCAGGATTTCACACTGCTCCCGGCCGAGCTTGGGCACGGGGTGGAGAATATCGGTCAGGCGCCGCTGCGCCCGCAGGCCGGCGGCTTTCGCTGCAAAGATCAGCCCTGAAATACGGGTCGGTTGACGCCAGTTCTCATCGGGCCGCAGCTGTTCCGGTCGCGTGATCGAGTTCATGATCCCTTTTGGGCATATGGGGACGGGCGCGCCCAACGGGGCGCGGTTCCGTGGAGACCATGGCCTTGTCGCGCCCGGGCGTCACGCGGTTCGCGGGGGGTCTGTGTCCTGCGTCACGTCGACTTCATCACAGGGGCGGCATCCCTGTAGAATCTATAGGTCCCGCGCCCGCTTTGCTTGGATATATAGAGCGCGGCGTCGGCATGCCGGATCAGCTCGTCGGGCAGGATGCCGTCGGCCGGAAACAGGCTGATGCCGACGCTGGCGCCGATCCGCGCGATATGCCCGCCGGGCAGCTCGAAGGGTTCGGAGAGGCGCGCGATCAACTCCTTGGCGAGCGCCGCGGCGCGATCGCGATCGCTGAGCTGCTCGAGCACGATCACGAATTCATCGCCGCCGAGCCGGGCCAGCGTGTCGGCATCGCGCAGCCGCTCGCGGAGGCGGTTGGCGACGGCGATCAGCAGCGCATCGCCGGCCGGATGGCCGAGCGTATCGTTGACCTGCTTGAAGCGATCGAGATCGAGGAACAACACCGCGCCCAGCCCCTTGTCGCGGCGGGCGCGGCTCAACGCGTGCTCCAGCCTGGTCAGCAGCATCAGCCGGTTCGGCAGGCCGGTCAGCGCGTCGTGATGCGCCAGGTGCTCCAGCCGCTGTTGCGAGCGCTTCCACAACGTGATGTCGGAGAAGCTGCCGACGTAGTTCGCGATCTCGCCCTGCTCGTCGCGCACCGTGCTGATGGTCAGCAGCTCGGGATAGATCTCGCCGTTCTTGCGCCGATTCCAGATCTCGCCCTGCCAGTAGCCGACGGTCCGCACCGCCTCCCACATCGAGTCATAGAAGGCCTGGTCGTGGCGGCCCGACCGCAGCAGCCGCATGGTGTTGCCCAGCAGTTCGTCGCGGTCATAGCCGGTGATGGCGCTGACCGAGGGATTGGCCGCGAGGATCCGGCCGTCCGGGTCGGTGATCACCACGCCTTCCTGGGTGTTGTTGAAGACCGCTGCGGCAAGCCGTCGCGCCTCGTCGTCGCGCCGGCTGCCGGTGACGTCGCGGGCGAAGCCGTGCCAGACCGTGCCGCCGTCGCTCGCGCGCTCCGGAGTCGCGCAGGCCGCGATCCAGATCAACCCCTTGGTCGGATGCTGCAGCCGGAAATGCTGCTCCCACATCGTCAGCCGCTCGGCGGAAGCATGCATCGATGCGAGCAGGCGCGCCCGGTCATCCTCGGGCATGGCGGCGAGCAGCGGCGCGGCATCGGCCTCGACCGTCGCCGGCGCGAAACCACAAAGCTCGGTGAGGCTGGGCGCGGCATAGGGGATGGAGAGCGTGCCGTCCGGCGCCAGGCGGAAGGCATAGACCGTACCCGGCAGGGTCGCGGCGATCTTGGCCAGGTAATCCCGGACGCCGCCTTTCGGTCGTACCGCGTCTGGAGCCATGTCGATCGGCTTATGCTCGCTCATCCTGTTCCCACCCCGAGGGACAGGTTCCTTGGTTACGGCTTTGCGGCGAATCATGCAACCGAAGTCGGATGATGACTCAAACCGTCAGGCGGCGCCCGCCTGGTGCTTCGGCTTGTCGAAGTGGACGGCTCCGTTCCGGCCCAGGGTCTGGAACAGGTCGTCCGCCGGCAACGGACGCGAGAACAGGAAGCCCTGCACCGTGTCGCAGCCCTTCTGATCGAGAAAGGCGAACTGTTCCGCCGTCTCGACACCTTCTGCGAGCACTTCCAGGTTGAGGTGCTTGGCCAGGCCGATGATCGCGGTGGTGATCGCGATGTCCGCGGGATCGTTCGGAATGTCGGTGACGAAGCTCTTGTCGACCTTCAGCTTGTCGATCGGGAATTGCTTCAGGTAGGCCAACGAGGAATAGCCGGTGCCGAAGTCGTCGATCGCAAGCCGGATGCCGAGCGCCTTCAGCGCCGACAGCTTCTCCAGGGTCGCTTCGGGCCGCTCCATCAAGGCGCCTTCGGTGATCTCGACCTCCAGGCACTGCGGGGGCAGGCCGGTTTCCTGCAGCACCGCGCCGACCCGCTCGGCGATGTCGGGCAGCTGGAACTGCCGCGGCGATAGGTTGACGGCGATGACTTCGATCGCAACGCCGCGGTCGCGCCAGGCCTTGCACTGTCGGCATGCGGCGCGCAGCACCCAGTCGCCCAGCGGCACGATCAGCCCGGTCTCCTCGGCGAGCGGGATGAAGCGATCGGGCGGAATGAGGCCGGCCTCGGGATCCCGCCAGCGCAGCAGCGCCTCGACGCCGATCAGCCGGCGGTCGTCGACCGCGATCAGCGGCTGGTAGTAGACCACCATCTCTTCGCGCTCGAGGCCGCGGCGCAGCCTGGCCTCCAGGGCGAGCCGTGCGTTGGCGGCTTCGGTCAATGCGGCGCGGTAGAAGCGGTAGGTTCCCTTGCCGTGCTCCTTGGCTTCATAGAGCGCCGTATCGGCCTGCTGGATGAGCTTGCTGGCGACGGCGGCATCGGACGGGAACAGGCTGATGCCGATGCTGGTGCCGATATAGACGACATGGCCGCCGTCGAGCTCGAAGGATTCCGCCAGCCGCTCGATCAGGTTCTGCGCGACCGCGGCCGCGTGTTCCGGACTGTCGATGCCCTCCAGCACCACCACGAACTCGTCGCCGCCCAGCCGTGCCAGCGTGTCCGAGTCGCGCAACCGCGCCCGCAGGCGTTGCGCCACATGGATCAAGAGCTCGTCGCCGGCCGGATGACCCAGGCTGTCGTTCACGTTTTTGAACCGGTCGAGGTCCAGGAACAGGACCGCACCGGTCTCTCCGTGGCGCCGCGAGCGTTCCAGCGCATGCTCGAGCCGCGAGAGCAGCAGCAGCCGGTTCGGCAGGCCGGTCAGCGGATCGTGATGGGCAAGCTTGTGCAGCTCGTCCTGCGAGCGTTTGATGTTGGTGATATCGGAGAAGGTGCCGACATAATTGATGACCTCGCCGGCGTCGTTCCGCACCGTGCTGATGGTCAGCAGTTCCGGATAGACCTCGCCGCCCTTGCGCCGGTTCCAGATCTCGCCCTGCCAGAAGCCGGCGGTCGAAACCTTGTGCCAGAGGTCCTTGTAGAACGCGGCGTCATGGCGGCCCGACTGCATCAGGCGCATGTTGCTGCCGCGGAGCTCGGCCTCGTCGTAACCGGTGATTGCGCAGACGGCGGGATTGACGTTCAGGATGGTTCCGGCGGCGTCGGTCACCACCACGCCTTCCTGCGTGTGGCTGAAGACGGCGGCGGCCTGGCGCTGGCGCTCCTCGGCGCGCCGCCGCTCGCTGATGTCGTTCATCGCCAGGACGATGAATTGCGGCGCGCCGGTCCGGGCCCGGACCAGCGACAGCGTGAGGTCGACCCAGAAGGCGCTGCCGTCGGGGCGGTGAATCCGGCGCTCGACATGATGGCTTTGGATTTCGCCATCCAGGAGGCGGGCCAGCGCGGCGGAATCTTCCTCGCGGTATCTGGGTTCGGTGATCTCCGCCAGGTAGGCGTCCGATAATGCGCCGCGGCCAAGGCCGAGGCAGATGCAAAAGCGCTCGTTGAAGCGCAGCAGGCGGCCGTCCAGCCCGAAATGCGCCAGCGCGGTCTCGGCCTGATCGAACGTCGCCTCGAAGCGAAGCTGCGCCGCCGCCGTCTCCTGGCGCTGTTGCACCTCGATCATCGCGGCCTGCAGCCTTTGCCGCTGCCAGACCAGACCGCCGATCGCCACCGCGAACAGGACCGCGGCAATGGTCATTCCGGCGGTGAAGGCGGCGAGGCGATCGACCGACCGCAAGGCATCGGCCGCATCCACCTTGGTGAAGACAAACCACGCCGTGCCCGGCACCGGCAAAGCCGCGGCCAGCACTTCGACGCCGCGATAGTCGGTGCCTTCGACCGCGTCGACTTGGGTCAGCAGAAGCTTGGCAGTCGGCAAAGCAGGATCATCGAGCGGAAAGCGCATCTGCAGGGCGCTGTTGGGCCGGTCCTTGAGATCGTTGAGATAAACGAGGTCGCTGCCCTCGCGGCGCACCAGCAGCGCCTCGCCGCCGGATTCGGCGGTCGGCCAGGATTCCAGGAGCGGGAACAGGGATTCTTCCGGGGTGAGCTCCACGACCGCGAGTATCGGCCCGAGCACGGTGGCGCGGCGCGGCGTCGTTATCTGCGCGACGAAGCCAAGGCGAATGCCATCGACGCCGTGGGGACGATAGAGATCGACGGTTGCGACGCTGCCGCTGGCGAAGGCGGCATCGATGGCCTGGCGCAGCCGGGCGCCGTCCAAGGTGGGCTGGCCATCGCTCAGCAGCACCGTGCCGTCGGCGCGAAGAATCTGCGCGGAGGTGAAGCCGTAGGTGCTACGCAGGCTGGAGAGGGCGCCGACCAGGGTGTCGCTGTCCGCCGGGGCGCCGGCGATGAGCCAGCTGTTCAGGACGGTGCCGGCCGCGGTGTCATGGGCGAAGGCAAGGACATTGGTGCGCCGCTCCTGGAGCCAGCGCTTGATCGCGCTCACCTTGAGGTCGGACACGGTGCGAAGCGCGTCGCGCTGGTCCTGCTTCAGCGCCTCGGCGCCGCTGCGGTAGGCCAGGGTGCCGATCACGGAAAGGGTCAGAGCGATGGCGGCCAGGAAGATGACCAGCGACTCCCGCCGCAGCTTGGTCGGCACCGCGCTCGCCGGTTCGGCCGGGCGGGCGCCGCGCGTGACATGGCGAAGGAGCAGGACCAGGGCGACGCCCGAAGCGGCCACGAAAGCAAGGCCTTTCAGGCTCGCCACGGGCGATGCCGCATACGCATCGCCCACCAGCAACGCCAGGAGATGGTCGGACAGCAGAATCCAGAGGCTGGCCAGAATGACATAGCCGGCGGTCACCCCGAGAATGAAGCTGTTCCGATTGCTGAGGCGCATTCCCGATCCCTGGCAGGCCCGATGCCTCGCGAGGTGGCGCACTGCGACGGCCACCGACCGCGATCCCAGACATAGGCTAACAGTCTTAGGTTAAGCACTCGTTACTGGTGTATTCCGAAGAATGAATTCTACCAGCTTCGCGCTGACGCCCGGGGTGCGGCGCGCCCGAAGTCGGGGTCTATCCGATATGGCGGCCCGGCAGCGCATTCGTGGTTTCCCGCGTGCAACTCGGCGTCCTTCGTTGCGTTGGGCCGATGCAAGCGCGATGGGGCCTCCAGCGCGCATCAGCAGGAGAACGACATGCGGTGCACGGCGTCACGCGCGATGCTGGCGGCTGGCTTTTTGGCAGCCGCCGCGACCCTCCCCATCGGCAGCGCGGATGCCGCGCCGGTCCAGTTCGGCAACAGCTACTACGAATACGTCACCCATGAAGCCGTCTCCTGGGATGACGCCAGCACCGCGGCGAGCGCTTCGACCTTCATGGGGGTCAACGGACATCTCGCGACCGTAACATCCTCGGCCGAGAACGACTTTCTTCTCGGTCTCGCGCCGACCCCAGCCTTTCCGCAGGCCGTATGGCTGGGCGGGGCGGTCGATAGCCTGGGGACGGCTCGCTGGGCGGTCGGTCCGGAAGCCGGACAGCTCTTCACCTTCAGCAATTTCGGCGGCGCCGAGCCCGATGACGGGCCGAGCAACGTCTACATGAACATCGGG
This sequence comes from Dongia sp., assembly GCF_041905885.1. Classification (NCBI taxonomy): domain Bacteria; kingdom Pseudomonadati; phylum Pseudomonadota; class Alphaproteobacteria; order Rhodospirillales; family Dongiaceae; genus Dongia; species Dongia sp. The sequence continues at coordinate 139,802 of NZ_JAYRKD010000002.1, forward strand.
GCGACCATCGCCGGCATTCTGGTCGGGCAATGGGGCGATGCCGCGGGCGGGCTCAGCGGCGGCAGCAGCGGCGGTGGCAGCAGCAGCATCGGCTACTTCGTCGAGTATCAGGTGAGCGCGGTGCCGCTACCGGCGGCCCTGCCGCTCATGCTGACCGGGCTGGCGGGATTCGGCGCTGTCGGCTGGTGCCGCAGGCGGGCGCTCGGAAGAGTCGTCGCCGACTGAGGCTGCGTCCGAAGCGGTTGCCTCGGATGGGCCGATACACTCGATCGCCAGACACTTGTTGACGGTCTTGCCGTTGTCACTCAGCGGAAAGACCGCATAGTCGAATCCGATCCAGGACTGGTCGCCGGCATAGAGCGCGGTGCGGCCGAAGACCGGCGCCCGGGTGGCCACCGACTGGCGATATGATTCTTCGATCCCGGATTCCGCCAGCGACGGCACCGCGCCATGATCGCGTCCGGTGAAGTCCTCGCCATGCCAGCGCACCACCGCGGTGCCGACCAGCCGGTAGGAAATCCGGAACGGCGCGGCGGTGAGCTCGGTCAGCAGCAGATAGGGCAGGAGCGGGCGGATCTCCGCCGGCTCGATCGCGCTGCGCGGCGGTGGCACGACATCGTTGCACTTCGATTTCCAATAGTCGTACAGCGCGCGGATGCGCGGGGATCTTACATCGTCGAGAGCGGCGGAGCTTTGATGTGGCGGCCGTTCGAGCGCGTACATTCTGGACGGGGTAATCTGAAAATCGTTGTGAGACCGCGCCTTAAGCTATCAGCGTTTCACGCCGATTGCGACGAGACGGTGTTCCCAAACTTTGACCGATGAGACAAGTTTCCGCGCGGCACCCAGCGCGTCATGCCCGGACTTGATCCGGGCATCTTTTTCCGTGGAGAAGCAGATGGGAAATCAGCCGTTCAGCTTCTCGATCACGCCGTCGAGCTGGTCGAGGGAACTGTAGTGCAGGACCAGGCGGCCGCCTTTGCCGTCGAACTGCACCTCGACCTTGAGGCCGAGCTTCAGCGAGAGATCGCGTTCGAGCGCGCGGGTGTCGGCGTCCTTCTCCGCGCCCGCGCCGGCCGAGCCCTTCTTCTTGGCGGCATCCGGCTTCTGCTTCTTGGCCAGGGCTTCGGCCTGGCGGACGTTGAGGTCCTTGGCCACGATCTCGTTGGCGAGCGCGATCGGGTCGGCGGCGGTGATCAGCGCCCGGGCGTGGCCGACGGTGAGCTTGCCTTCCGAGATCAGGTTGCGCACCGCTTCCGGCAGGGCGCGCAGCCGCAGCAGGTTGGCGATCGCCGAGCGGCTCTTGCCGATGCGCTCGGCCAGGGTCTCCTGGGTGTATTCGAACTCCGCCATCAGCCGCGCGTAGCCTTCGGCCTCTTCGAGCGGCGTCAGGTCCTCGCGCTGGACGTTCTCGATGAGCGCGATCTCGAGCGTGCTGCGGTCGTCGAGACTGCGGACGATGATCGGCACTTCATGGAGCTGCGCCAGCTGCGCCGCGCGCCAGCGGCGCTCGCCGGCGACGATCTCGAAATGCCCGCCGAGCTTCTCGTGCGGGCGGACCAGGATCGGCTGCAGGATGCCGTTCTCTTTGACCGACTGCGCCAAGGCCTTGAGCTCGTCCGGCGAGAATCTCCCGCGCGGCTGATAGCGACCCGGATGCAGGAGGTCGGTCGCCATGCTGCGCTGGGGCCCAAGATCGGCGGGCGTCTCTTCGCCGCCCAGCAGCGCCGAGAGGCCGCGGCCGAGATGCGGTTTCTTGGTCATCGCGTCAGGCCGCGCTGAGCGAACGGCCGGAGAGGCCGTGCTCGCGTTTCAGCAGCTCGCCGGCGAGCCGCACATAGGCCTGGCTGCCGGCACAGCGGATGTCGTAGAGCAAAGCCGGCTTGCCGTGGCTCGGCGCCTCGGCGATGCGGACGTTGCGCGGGATCTCGGTCTCATAGACCTTGGCGCCGAAATGCGCGCGGACATCCGAGGCGACCTGCTCGTTCAAGCTCGAGCGCTTGTCGTACATGGTGAGCACGACGCCCTGGATCTCCAGCACCGGATTGAGAGCGCGCTTCACGCGGTCGATGGTGCGCATCAGCTGCGACAGGCCTTCCAGCGCATAGAACTCGCATTGCAGCGGCACCAGGACGCAATCGGCCGCGACCATGGCGTTCAAGGTCAGCAGCGAGAGCGAAGGCGGGCAGTCGATGATGATGAAGTCGTAGGGCAGCGGCCCATGGCTCGCGGCCCGAGCCAAGGCATCGCGCAGCCGATACTCGCGGCGGTCGAGATCGATCAGCTCGATCTCGGCGCCGGCCAGGTCCGGCGTGGTCGGGATGATCGACATGTTTGGCACAACTGTCGGTTGCGTAGCCGCGGCCAGACTCGCGCCGCCGACCAGGACCTGATAGGCGCCGAGGCGGCGCTGCACGCTGTCGATGGCGAGGCCGGTCGAGGCATTGCCCTGGGGGTCGAGGTCGATGATCAGCGTGCGGCGGCCGCAGGCCGACAGAGCCGTGGCGAGATTTACCGCGGTCGTCGTCTTGCCGACGCCGCCCTTCTGGTTGGCGATGGCGATAATCCGGGGTGCGCCGGGAGCCCTAAGCTCCGTCGCTCCAATATTTCCGGGCTGGTCGCTCACGTCTGGCCCCGTCTCTCGAGATGCGACAATCGGAGGATGAGCCCGGTGGGATCGGTGACGCTCCGAACGCGCTCAACCGTCATTTTCCAGACTCTCAGGGCGGCGGTCAATTCATCTTCCGCCTTGGCACCCTTGGGAAAAATGCAGACCGATGCGGTTGACAGGAAGGGTGACGCCCAAGCGAGCAACTGGGTCAAATCGGCCAGCGCCCGGGCGGTGATGACCGGTGCCTCCCATGGCCTCAGCGCCTCGACCCGGGCCGCGTGGATCTGCACCCGGCCGGCACAGCCGGTCGCGCGCGCCACTTCACCGAGGAATGCCGCCTTGCGCTGGTCGGATTCGACCAGATTGACGGCCCGGCCGGTCAGCAGAGCCAGGACCAGGCCGGGAAAGCCGGCGCCGGAGCCGAGATCGGTGATATGGCCGGCGCCACCCTGGTCATCCGAGGGCAGCAGCGGCAGGAGCTGCGCGGAATCCAGGAAATGCCGGTTCCAGACGTCATCCAGGGTGGCGCCGGAGACCAGATTGATGGCCTTCTGCCATTTGCGGAGCAGGCCCGCATAAGTCTCCAGGGCGCCGATTGTTTCACGTGAAACATTGACGCCCAGCCGCTGCAATTCCCCCTGGAATTGCTCCGGACCCATATTCGCCATGGCTTATGCCGCGGGTCGGCGTTTGACGTGGCGAAGCAGGGCGACCAGGGCGGCCGGGGTCACCCCCGGGATCCGCCCGGCGGCCCCGAGCGTGACCGGACGGACGGTCTTCAGCTTCTGCCGAACCTCGGTCGATAGGGCGGCGATCCGGTCATAATCCAGGTCCGGAGCCAGCGAGAGGTCCTCGTCCCGGCGAAAGGCCATCACATCGGCTTCCTGGCGCTTCAGATACCCGGCGTAGCGGCCGTCGATCTCCATCTGCTCGGCGATTTCCGGGGCCAAGCCGTTCAAGTCCGGCCAGATCGCGGTCAGCCGCTCCCAGCCGATGTCCGGATAGGCCAGCAATTCCAGGGCATTCCGCCGGACGCCGTCCTGGTTGATGGCGAGACCCAGCTTCTTCAGCTCAGTCGGGGTGGCGCTGAGCCCGGTCATCTGAGCCCGGCCGGCCTCCAGCGCCGCGACCTTGGCGGCAAAGGCCGTCCGGCGCTCCGGCCCGACGCAGCCGATCTCGATCCCGCGACCGGTCAGCCGCTGGTCGGCGTTGTCCGCCCGGAGCGAAAGCCGGTATTCGGCCCGGCTGGTGAACATCCGGTAAGGCTCATCGGCCCCGCGGGTCACCAGGTCATCGACCATCACCCCGGCATAGGCCTCGGCCCGGTCCAGGGTGAAGGTCCGATCGCCGCCGGAAACCACCAGAGCTGCGTTGATCCCGGCCAGGAGGCCCTGCGCGCCGGCCTCTTCATAGCCGGTCGTGCCGTTGATCTGGCCGGCCAGGAAAAGACCGGGCACACGGCGGGTTTCCAGGGTCGGGCGGAGTTCCCGGGGATCGACGAAATCATATTCGATGGCGTAGCCAGGCCGCAGCATTACGGCCTTTTCCAGGCCCGGGATGGTCCGGAGAAGCGCATCCTGGACCTCCCGCGGCAGCGAGGTCGAAATGCCGTTGGGATAGACGGTCGGATCGTCCAGGCCTTCCGGCTCGAGGAAGATCTGATGCCGGTCCTTCTCGGCGAAACGGACCACCTTGTCCTCGATCGAGGGACAGTAGCGTGGCCCGCGGCTTTCGATCTGGCCGGAATACATGGGCGAATGATGCAGATTGGCCCGGATCAGCGCATGGCCGGCGGCGCCGGTATAGGTGATGCCGCAGGCGATCTGCGGGGTGGTGATCTCCCGGGTCAGAAAGGACATCGGCGCCGGCGGCGCATCGCCCGGCTGCATCTCCAGGGCAGCCCAGTCGATGGTCCGGCCGTCCAGCCGCGGCGGCGTCCCGGTCTTCAAACGGCCGAGGCCAAAACCGAAGCGGGCCAAGGTCTCGGAAAGCTTCAAGGCGGGGGCTTCACCGACCCGGCCGGCCGGAATCCGATCCTTGCCGCAATGAATCAGGCCGTTCAGGAAGGTCCCGGTGGTCAGCACCACGGCGCCACCGGGGATCCGTCGTCCATCCTGGGTCAACACCGCGGAGACCCGGCCATGGGTGACTTCCAGGTCTTCGACCGCGGCGGCCAGGACGGTGAGACCGTCCTGTTCGGCAATCAACGCCTGGACGGCCTGGCGGTAGAGCTTGCGGTCGGCCTGGGCCCGGGGGCCGCGGACGGCGGGACCCTTGGAGCGGTTGAGCATCCGGAACTGGATGCCGCCCCGGTCGATCGCCCGGGCCATGATCCCATCCAGGGCATCGATCTCGCGGACCAGATGCCCCTTCGCCAACCCGCCGATCGCCGGATTGCAGGACATCTCGCCGATCTTGGCGGGGTCATGGGTGACCAGCAGGGTGCGGGCGCCCATGCGGGCCGCTGCCGCCGCCGCTTCCGTCCCGGCATGCCCGCCGCCGACCACGATGACATCGAATTGTTTCACGTGAAACACATAATATCGTATTATTTCAACTACTTGCCGATGCAGAACTCGCGGAAGATGACGTCCAGGACATCCTCGACGTCAACCCGCCCGGTGATCCGCCCGAGCGCCCGGGTCGCCAGCCGGAGCTCCTCCGCCTTCAGCTCGACCGGCCCGATGGCCAAGCCCCGGGCCAAGGTCTGGCGGCAATCCTCCAACGACTCCCGATGCCGCAGCCGGGTCAGCACCGGCTGGTCGCCGGAGGCCAGCAACCCGGCCGCCCGCTCCTTCAGAGCCGCGAGCAGTTCCGACAGACCCGACCCGTTCAGCGCCGAGACGGCGATCAACTGATGACCCGCCAGCGCCTGCAACGGCCCCGGCAGCAAATCGGCCTTGTTCAATACCAGAATGGACTGAGCGTCAATCTGCGCCCGGGTCGCATCGGGCATGACCGGCCAGACCGCGCCGTCGATGACGATGATCTTCAGGTCCGCGTGCGACGCACGCTCGAGCGCGCGGCGCACGCCCTCGGTCTCGATCTTATTGCCGCTCTCCCGCAGCCCCGCGGTATCGGCCAGCAAGACCGGATAGCCGCCGAGATCGAGATGGAGCTCGATCACATCGCGCGTCGTGCCCGCTTCATCGGAGACGATCGCGACATCGCGCCGCGCCAGCGCGTTCATCAGGCTCGACTTGCCGGCATTGGGCGCGCCGAGAATGACCACGCTCAACCCTTCGCGCAATCGCTCGCCGCGATGATCGTCGTCCAGCGCCGCCGCGATCTCGACGCCGATCGCGCGCATCGCCTCATCGACGCCTTCGACCAAACCCGCCGGCAAATCCTCTTCCGGAAAGTCGATCGCCGCTTCGATCCGGGCCAAGGCGCCGAGCAGGCCACCGCGCCAGGCTTCCACCTGCCGGCCGAAGGCGCCTTCCATCTGCCGCAAGGCCTGGCGACGCTGCGCCTCGGTCTCCGCCGCGATGAGATCGGCGAGGCCCTCGACTTCGGTCAGGTCGAGCTTGCCGTTGTCGAAGGCGCGGCGCGTGAAGGCGCCGGGCTCGGCATGCTGCAGCCCTTGTGCCGCAAGGCTTTCCGCCACCGCGGCGATGATCGCCGGCCCGCCATGGATGTGCAGCTCCACCATATCCTCGCCGGTGAAGCTGGCGGGACCGGGGAACCAGAGGGCCAATCCGTCATCGAGCAAGATCTCGGACGGGCCGAAAAATTTCCGGCGCGCGGCAACGCGAGGCGGCGGCAGATCGCGCTGCGTGATCGCGCGCAGAACATCACCAGCCGCGGGGCCGGAGATGCGGATGATGGCGACGCCCGATCTTCCCGCCGGCGTGGCCAGCGCGAAGATGGTCGTGCTCATTGCCCCCACCTCATTGCGCCGACTTCGCGATGCGGTCCTCGGGCAGCTTGTCTTCCGGCTGCAGCATCAGCCGTTCGACCCGTTCGCCCTTGAGCAGGTGGCGCTGCAGGATCTCCTCGGCATCCTCGATCGAGTTGTAGCTGTACCAGACGCCTTCCGGGTAGATCACCATGGTCGGCCCGAGCTCGCAGCGGTCGAGGCAGCCGGCCTGATTGATCCGGACGTCCTTGAGGCCCAGCTCCTTGGCCCGGGCCTTCATATAGTTGCGCAGCTTCTCGGCGCCCTTGCGCTTGCAGCAGCCGCGCGGATGGCCTTCGGGGCGCTCGTTCACGCAACAAAAGACATGGGCGCTGTAATAGGGCGCGGGATCGGCCATCGCATGTACCTCTGGTCGGCTATTGGCCGGACTTCTTATCCGAACCGCCGAATTGCTGCCAGAACATGCGCTGCAACTGTTCCATGTTCGCCATGCCGGCCGGCACCCAGGTCTTCATCAGGGTCTCGGGATCCATGGCCTGCATCCCGGACATCAGCCGTTTCTCCAGCTCCTTCATAACCGCGGCCTGGACCGGCTGCACGTCGGGGAGGCCGAAGAAGGCCCGGGCTTCCTCCGGCGTGCAGTCGATATCCACATGAATCTTCATCAGAATCTCCCGGGCTTGACTTGCTCACACTATGGTGGTACGGTCTTGACGACCTGAGGAGCAGCGAAACGAACCAGGACTCCCCGCGTCCTATTTGTGCCGCGCCGCCGCCAGGACCGCTCCCGCCCCCATCAGCATCCCCCCGGAAATCCGGTTGCGCAAGCGACCGCGGCTCGCCAGCAGATGCCGCGCCTTCCCAGCGGCCAAGGCCCAGCTCCCGTCCACCAGGATCGCCAAGGCCACGAAGGTCACGGAGAGCAACGCGACCTGCGGCACCAGCGCCCGGTCCGCTGCCACGAACTGCGGAAAGAAGGCACCATAGAACAACAGGGTCTTCGGATTGGTCATCGAGACCAGCAGCGCCCGCAGAACCATGCGGCCCGGCAATTTGCGCTCCGGCCTGGTCCTGGTGAGATCGACCGCCGGCGCCCGCCACTGCGAGATCCCGAGGAAGACCAGATAGGCGACGCCGACCCAGCGCAACAGCTCGAACCAGGAACCGAGCGCGCCGAGCAGCGGGGTCATGCCGACGGCAACCAAAACAAGCTGCAGCAGCATGGCAGAACTGGTGCCGGCCACCGTCAGCAGCCCGTAACGCGCGCCATGCGCCACGCTGTTGGCGACGATCAGCGCCACATTGGGGCCGGGGATCAGCATCAGGACGGTGACCGCGGCGATGAAAGCGAGATAGAGACTGAGATCAATCATGGGACTCTCCTTGGCAGGGATGGAATTGCGGCGGGAGCCCGGAAATGCAAAACCCCGCCGGGTGGGCGGGGCTCGGTCTCGACCAGGGTAGGATCAACCGATCGGGGCGATCCTCAGACTCCAGCCAGCACAAACGCCGCCGCGCGATGGCGACGTTGGCGTTGGAGCCGGCTGTGAAGCGCTCTGGTCATGGGACGGGCTTTTACGCCTGGGCCTGCGGAAAAGCAACCGAGCATGCGTTATGCTGCGCAGCATGGCCCGCAGCAAAACCTCGTCCCTGTTCCCCGGCATCGGCCCGGTCACCGAGCGAAGGCTGGTCGCCGTCGGCGTCGCCGACCTCGCCGCCCTGCGCAAGCTCGGCGCGGCCAAAGCCTATCAGCGCCTGAAGTTCCGCTTCGGCAAGGATGTCACCTTGAACGCGCTCTATGGCTTGGAAGCCGTGCTGACCGGCCAGCACTGGCGCGCGATCACGCCGGCCCGGAAAGCGGCACTGCAGCGCGCAGCCCAAAAATGAAGCTCCGCCCGAAGGGGCGGAGCTTGCAGTCCGAAGTCTGTCCCGTGGTCTCAGGCCGTCTTGGCGGCCCGCTTGTTCCTCCGCCAGCGGGCGAAGCCGAGGGCGCCCAGGCCCGATGCGAAGAGCGGCAGCGCGGCCGGGATCGGGGTCGCAGCGACCTGATCAAAATTGGCCGCCGAGAGGCCGGCGAAGGCGCTGTCGGAAATGATCGAGATCGATTGCGCGATCAGGCTTGCGAAGGTGAAGCTCAACGGGGCCTGGCCGTTATAGGTGAAGTCGAGGCTGTTGAGATGGGTGCCGTCGGCCCAAACCTCGAAATTCTCGGTCTGGTCGATGCCCGGGATATCCGAGTTCTTGACCGTGACTTCATTCAGCTGGACGTTGAATCCGGCATCCGCGGTCAGGGTGAAGATGTGCTGGCTGCCGTGGAAGCTGGTGGCGAAGACCGCGCCGCCGCCATTGGCCGCGCTGACCGTGACCAGGCGCTGGTTGGTGCCCGTATAATCCGCGACGACGTTCGGCGTGAAGCCGTTGCCGACACCATAGGTGCCGAAGCCGTTCGGATCCGTGGTGTTGTTGACGCGCGAGCCGTAGCAGGGCTGCGTGCTGTTCTCGATGCAATTCGCGGCCGATCCCGCGGTGTTGCCGAAATCCAAGGTGGTCGCTTGGGCTTCCAGACCGAAAGCCCCCACGACGCCGGCTGCCATGAGCAGCCCCAACGCTGTCCGCTTCATTTGCCTCACCGCTTTTGGTTGCCTGCCTGTGCGGTGAGGTTGGCCGATGTCTTGCGGTGCCGCCTCCCCCAAATGGGGGTGAAGGCGCGGCGTTAACCTCTATTCGGGCGAGCCGGTCACCACCGTCCGTTACCGGCCCGCATGTCCTCGCGCCGCAACAGGATCGGAAACCGCTCGCGCAGCTTCGCGTCGGTCGCGGGATCGATATAGGCGGGGTAATGCGACGACAGGATCTCCTGGGCCCGGACCCGCGCGGCTTGCCGGATGTCCGGCGAGCCGCGGCCCTGCCAGCCATTCATGGAATCGCGGTCGGCGATATGCGGGTAGAGATATTCGGTCTCCATCAGCTCCAAGGTCTTGGGCGAGCCGAGGTAGTGGCCGGGACCGGCGATCGCGCGGGCGATCTCGTCGAAGCTCAAGCTCTCGTCGGTGACGTCGATGCCTTTCAGCACGCGCTGGATGTTGCCGAGCATGTCGTTGTCGATCACCATGGCCTCGACCGAGCAGCCGATCAGGCTCGCCATCATGCCGCAGCATTCGCTGATGTAATTGCCGCCGGCGACCGCGGCGAGGGTGACGGTAACACCCTTCTCATAGCCGGCCTGTGAATCGATCGCCTTTGCGTCGGTCATGCCGGCGCCGACCGAACTCGGGATGTCGTAGAAGCGGCACATCTGCACCGCGGCCGCGGTCAGCAGCGCTTCCTCGCCGCCGCCGCCGGTGAAGGAGCCGGTGCGCAAGTCGGAGACGAAAGGCCAGATGCCGAAGGAGACTGGCAGACCCGGCGTAATGAGATTCCCGACAATCAAGGTCACCAGCGTTTCGGCGACGGTCTGAACCAAGGTCCCCGCCAGCGCCGCGGGCGCGGTGGCGCCGGCTTGCGCGGCGATCGCCGGATCGATGCAGAGGCCGAGCCGCGCATTCGCCACCATCACCTCGGCATTTTCCTTACCGAAGCGAAGAGGCGAGACGATCGGGCAGCCGCCGATGACGCAGAAGGGGCGCTCGACGAACTTGCCTTCGCCGCCGAGGAAAGCGTCGAAGAAGGCGATCAGCTTGGCATGGTGCTCGACATTCTCGATCGAGACGCCGAAGGACTTCTGCGTGCCGGCGAGACAGGCATAGGCGACGTTGAAATCCGAGGTGATCCGGTCCGGCATGTCGGTCGCAACGATGGTCTGGCCGAAGCAATGCACATGCTCCAGCCGATCCGCCAGCCGCGCGAAGTCGTAGAGGTCGAGCAGGGTCGAGGGCCGGTATTCGCCGCTGTTGAAGTCGAGCACCTTGATGGCCTCGCCGGCGGTGGCGAAGTTCACGCGATCGCCGCCGAGCTCGAGATCATGCTCCGGGCTGACCCCATAAGCGGTATAGCGGCGGCAGGCGATGGCGAGCATGTCCTCGACCAGCGCGCGCGGGAAGCAGAGCCGGCCCTTGTCGTTCAGCCAGCAGCCGCGCGGCAAAGCGACGTCGAGGATCTCCTGGATCGGCTCGCCGACGCCGAGCTTCTCCAGGACCTCGAGCGCGGTGTCGTGGATCCGCCGCATGTCATGCTCGGAAAGCGGGCGATAGGTGCCGCCGGGCATGCCGGGGCGAACCGCGCCACCCTTCGGCCCGGACTTCCGCAACGCCCGCCGCGCCGCGCTGCCACCACGGCCGCGGGCCGATGAAGGCTCGGAAATGCTGACGATGTCGGTCATCCCTGGCTCCGCGGCTGAATGAACATTCATTTTAGGTCGGATGCCTAACCGGAGGAAGCCTTGCGGTGTCGCAGGCGGCTTTCTATATTTATAGAATGATTTCTAGAAAGGTAGAAAGATGGCACTGAGCATCAAGGATGCAAAGGCCGACCGGCTGGCGCGCGAATTGGCGGCCGAAACGGGCGAGAGCCTCACCGATGCCGTGATCGGCGCGCTCGAAGTGCGCTTGCGCCTTGTTCGCGGGGATAATCGAACCCGAGATCAGCGCCTGGCGGACGTGATGAAAATCATAGAGGACTTTCGCGCCAACAGAGTCGGTGACCATCGAAGCGCCGATGAAATCATCGGCTACGATGAACGCGGCCTCCCCGTCTGATGGTCATCGACGCTTCAGCCATCGTCGCCATCTTCTTCGAAGAGCCCGACTTCCGACGATTGCTCAATCTCATTGAGAACGCGCCGTCCAGACTGGTCTCTGCTGGAACCCTACTCGAGGCCGGGATCGTCCTGGACCAAAGCGCCGCACGCTCCAATCAATATCATGACCGATTGGACAAATTCCTCGACGCTATGCACATACAAGTCGTCGCCTTCTCGGAAGATCACGCGCAGATGGCGCGCGAAGCCTATCGGCGCTACGGAAAGGGCCTGCATCCGGCAGGGCTGAATTTCGGCGACTGCATGTCTTACGCACTTGCCAAAAGCCTCGACGAGCCCTTGCTCTTCAAAGGCACCGATTTCGGCCTGACCGACGTGCGTATCGCCTAGGAAACCGGGTTGAACCAACTGGCCGCTCGGCGTTTGATCCTCCAAAGCTCATGAAGGATTCACGATGACCGCTCCTGCGCCCAAGCCGAATCCCGAGAACCAGCTCGGCCTCTCCACCTCGCCCTATCTGCTGCAGCACCGGTTCAACCCGGTGAACTGGCGGATCTGGGGCGAGGATGCGCTCAGCGAGGCGAAGCGCGACAACAAGCCGATTCTGCTCTCGGTCGGCTACGCGGCCTGTCATTGGTGCCATGTCATGGCGCATGAGAGCTTCGAGGACGAGGGCATCGCCGCCCTGATGAACAAGCTCTTCGTCAACATCAAGATCGACCGCGAGGAGCGGCCGGATCTCGACACCATCTACCAGCAGGCTCTGGCCCTGCTCGGCCAGCAGGGCGGGTGGCCGCTCACCATGTTCCTGATGCCGGACGGCCGGCCGTTCTGGGGCGGCACCTATTTTCCGAAGGAGGCGCGCTACGGGCGACCGGGCTTCGGCGATGTGCTGAACTTCGTCTCGGAAATCTTCCACAAGGAACCGCAAAAGGTGATGACCAACGTCACCGCGATCGGCGAGGCGATGCAGAAGCTCTCCACGCCGAAGAGCGGCGGCGAGATCGAGACCGCCATGCTCGACCGCATCGCCGAGCGGCTGCTGCAGGAAGTCGATCTGGAGAAGGGCGGGATCGGCTCGGCACCGAAATTCCCGCAGCCGGCGATCTTCACCTTGCTCTGGCGCGCCTACAAGCGCTCGGGACGCGACGAATATCGCCACGCGGTGACCGCGACCCTGACGCAGATGTCGCAGGGCGGGATCTACGATCATCTCGGCGGCGGGCTTGCCCGCTATTCGACCGATGCCGACTGGCTGGTGCCGCATTTCGAGAAGATGCTCTACGACAACGCCGAGTTCATCGCGCTGCTCACCCTGGTCTGGCAGGAGACCAAGGACCCGCTTTACGAGGCCCGGGTGCGCGAGACCATCGATTGGGTCGAAGCCGAGATGCTGACCGGCCCCGACCAAAAGACCAACCGCGCCTTCGCCGCTTCCCTCGACGCCGATTCCGAGGGCGAGGAGGGGCGCTTCTATGTCTGGAGCCGCAAGCAGATCGACCAGGCGCTCGGCGACGAGGCCGACTTCTTCTGCGCCCACTATGACGTCACGCCCGGCGGCAACTGGGAAGGCCTCACCATCCTCAACCGCTCGCAGAAGCCGGTCCTGCTGGACGCGGCGGGCGAAGCCCGCCTGCTGCGCGCGAGACAGACCTTGCTCTCGGCCCGGGCCGAACGGGTGCGGCCCGGCTGGGACGACAAGGTGCTGGCCGACTGGAACGGGTTGATGATCGCGGCGCTGGTCGAAGCGGGCCTGGTCTTCGAAGAGCCGCATTGGATCGACCTCGCGCGCGATGCCTTCGCCTTCATCCGCCGGCATATGTTCAAGGACGGGCGGCTCTATCACGCCTGGCGCAACGGCAAGCTGGCGCATCCGGCGACGCTCGACGATCACGCCAATCTCGCCCGCGCCGCCTTGGCGCTCTACGAGGCCACGGCGAAAGTGCAATATCTCGACGCCGCCCGGGAGCTCGCCGCCCTGCTCGACACCCATTTCTGGGACCCGGCCGGCGGCGGCTATTTCATGACCGCCGACGACACCCGGGACATGGTGGTGCGGCCGAAATCCGCCAGCGACAATGCCGTGCCCAACGGCAACGGCGTGATGGTCGGGGTGCTGGCGCGGTTGTTCCTGCTGACCGGAGAAGCGCGGTTCGAGGAACGCGCGCGGGCCCTGGTCGCGGTCTTCAGCGGCGAGGTCGAGCGCAACTTCTTCCCGCTCTCGACCTATCTCAACAACGCGGCCTTCCTGGCCAATGTCCTGGAAGTGGTGATCATCGGCGCCCATGACGCGCCGGACACCATCGCCATGGTGGAGGCGGTGCTGCGGCATTCGCTGCCCGACCGCCTGCTGCAGGTGGTGCCGCCCGATGCCGCCTTGCCGGCCGCGCATCCCGCGTCCGGCAAGACCCAGCAGAACGGCAAGGCGACCGCCTATCTCTGCCGCAACCGGAGCTGCGGCCTGCCGATCAGCGAAGCCCGGGCGCTCGACGCCGCGCTGTCGACGCGGCTCGCCGCGGCGTGACTTCTAGCTATGGGTGACGTGAAGCTGACCGCCGAGTAGCGTCGCGAGTTCGTTGACGTTGTTTACCGCGCCGCCGACACCGGTCAGGGTCAGGGTGGAGGTGCCGCCGTTCCAGGTGATCACGCAATTGCCGCCGGAGCCCTTGGCGGTGAGACCGGCATCGATCAGGTCCTGGATGTCGCTGCCGGCGCCGTCAAGGACACCGGTGAATTCCAGCACATCGCCTTCGAGCAGCTTGAAGTCCTTGACGGTGTCCTTGCCGATATCGGCGAGTCGGAGCTGGAAGGTGTCCGCATCGGCGCCGCCGGTGATGGTATCGTTGCCGACGCCGCCGAACAACAGATCGGCGCCGGCATTGCCGACCAGCGTGTCGTTCCCGGCGCCACCGGTCAGGATGTCGCCGCCGCCGCCGCCGGTCAGGCTGTCGTTGCCGTTGCCGCCCGTCGCGGTGAGCGAAGCGCCGGTCTCGGCCGCGCCGTCGATCGTCAGCACACGGGTGGCACCCAGCAAGGATCCGTCGATGCTCAAGCCCGCCGCATTGGTCGCATCGTTCAAGGTGAATTTGTAGCTGTTGCCGTCGGCGACAGTGATGGTCTCGACATTGACGAGGGTGGTGGCGTTGAAGACGATCCCGGCCGAATAGTTGCCGTTGAGGCTGAGGGTGTCGGCATCGGCGCCGCCGTTGATCTGGTCCGCGGCGGTCAGGTTGGCGGCCAGCGTGAAGCTGTCGCTGCCGGCGCCCCCGTTCAGCGTATCGACGCCGGCACCGCTGGTGATCTTGTCCGCGCCGGCACCGCCGGTGATCACATCGTTGCCGGCGCCGCCGATGGCGGTCAGGGCTGCGCTCAGCTCGGCGGCCCCGTCCAAGGTGAGAGCATTGGCGGCGGCCAGGGCCGCGGCATTCACGGTAAGGCCGCTGCCGTTGGTCGCGTCATCCAAAGTCAGCTTGTAGTTGTTGCCCGCCGCGACGGTGATGGTCTCGACATTCCTGACCGTCGTCGCCATGAGGACGACCCCGGCGCTGTAATTGCCGGACAGGGTCAGCGTGTCGGTGTCGGCGCCGCCGTCGATCTGGTCCAGCGCGGTCAGGTTCGCCGCGAGCGCAATCGTGTCATTCCCCGCGCCGCCATCGACGACGTCGTTGCCGGCGCCGGTGGTCAGCACGTCGTTGCCGGCGCCGCCGCTCAGGACGTCCAATCCGGCGCCGCCGGTGAGTACGTCGTTGCCGGCGCCGCCGGTCGCCGCCAGTGAGGCGCTGGTCTCGGCGGCGCCGTTCACGGTGAGGACGCGCGTGGCACCCAGCAGCGATCCGTCGACGCTGAGCCCGGCCGCGTTGGTCGCATCATTCAAGGTGAACTTGTAGCTGTTGCCATCGGCGACGGTGATGGTCTCGACATTGGTGAGCGTGGTCGCGGCGAACACGACACCGGCCGCGTAGTTGCCGTTGAGGCTGAGCTTGTCCTGGTCGGCGCCGCCGTCGATCTTGTCCGCCGCGGTGAAGTTGCCGGCGAAGATGAAGCTGTCGGCCCCGGCATTGCCGCTCAAGGTATCGTTGCCGCCGCCCGCGGTGATGACGTCCGCGCCGGCACCACCCGTGATCACATCATTGCCGGCGCCGCCGGTCGCGGTGAGCGCCGCGCTGGTCTCGGCGGAACCGTCCAGGGTCAGCACCGCCGTCGCGGCCAGGGCGGCAGCATTGACGGTTAGCCCGGCGCTGTTGGTGGCGTCGTCCAGCGTGAGCTTGTAGCTGTTCCCGGCCGCCAA
The DNA here is from genome assembly GCF_041905885.1 of Dongia sp. NCBI lineage: Bacteria > Pseudomonadati > Pseudomonadota > Alphaproteobacteria > Rhodospirillales > Dongiaceae > Dongia > Dongia sp. The sequence goes on from NZ_JAYRKD010000002.1 coordinate 155,256, forward strand.
GGTGAGGGTCTCGACATTGGTCAGGGTCGTCGCCGCGAAGACGACCCCCGCGCTGTAATTGCCGGACAGGGTAACCGTGTCGCTGTCCGCGCCGCCGTCGATCTGGTCCAAGGCGGTGAGATTGGCGGCCAGCGCGATCGTGTCGTTGCCGCTGCCGCCGTCCACCGTGTCGTTGCCGGCGCCGGTGGTCAACGTGTCGTTGCCGGCGCCGCCCTTGATCACATCGGAGCCAGCGCCGCCGGTCAGCGCGTCGTTGCCGGCGCCGCCGCTGAGCAGCAGGGCCGATGCGGTCTCCGCGGCGCCGTTGACGGTCAGCACCTGGCCGGCGGCCAGCGCGCCGCCGTCGATGGCGAGCGCGGCGGTGTTGTTGGCGTCGTTCAGGGTGAACTTGTAGCTGTTGCCGGCGGCGAGCGTGATGGTCTCGACGTTGACCAGCGTCGTCGCCGTGAAGGTGATCCCGGCCGAGTAGTTGCCGCTGAGCTTCAGCACGTCGTTGTCGGCGCCGCCGTCGAGCTTGTCCGTCGCCAGCAGATCGGCGCCGAGATCGAGCACGTCATCGCCCGCGCCGCCCTGCAGCGTGTCCACATTGGCGCCGGAGATCAGCAGATCGTTGCCGGTGCCGCCCTGCAGGATATCCGCCCCGGCGCCGCCGACCAGCGTGTCATCGCCGGCGCCGCCGCGCGCGGACAGGACCGCGGTCGTCTCCGCCGCACCGTTCAGGGAGAGCGCGTCCGCCGCGCCGAGGGCGGACCCATCGACGATAAGCCCGGCGGCGTTGGTGGCGTTGTTCAGGGTCAGCGCATAGTCGTGACCGGCGGCGAGCTGAATGGTCTCGACATTGGTGACCGTGGTCGCGGTCAGCACCAGGCCGGCATAGTCGCCGTCCAGCAGCAGGGTATCGGTGTTGGCCCCGCCGTCGATCTTGTCTGCCGCGGAGAGATCGGCGCCGAGCTCGAGGCTGTCATTGCCGTTGCCGCCGGAGAGGGTGTCGGTACCGGTACCCGCCCGCAGCAGATCGTTGCCGCTGCCGCCGTTGAGCACGTCATCGCCGGCGCCGCCGAACATCGTGTCGTTGCCGCTGCCGCCGGTCGCGGTGAGCGCGGCGCCGGCCTCGGCGCTGCCGTCGAGATAGAGCGCATTGGCCGCGACCAAAGCCGCGCCGTTCACCGTCAGTCCCACGGCATTGGTCGCGTCGTCGAGAATGAGCTTGTAGCTGAAGCCGTTGGCCAGCGTGATGGTCTCGACATTGGTGATCGTCGTCGCGCCCAAGATCACGCCGGCGCCGTAGTTGCCGCTCAGCGTCACCGTGTCGGCGCCGCTGCCGCCGTCGATCGTATCCGCCGCGGTCAGGTTGGCGGCGAGCACGATGGTGTCGTTGTCGCCGCCGCCGCTCACCGTATCGATTCCGGCGCCGGTGGTGATCGTGTCGTTGCCGGCGCCGCCGGAAAGCAGGTCATCGCCGGCACCGCCGCCAAGGGTGTCGTTCGCGGCGCCGCCCAGCAGGGTCAGCGCGGCGCTGGTCTCGGCGGCGCCGTCGACGATCATTTGCTGCCCGGCAATCAGCGCGGTGCCGTCGACCTTCAGCGCGGTCGTCGCCGTCGCATCGTTCAACACCAGCTTGTAGCTGTTGCCGATGAGATCGATCTGCTCGACATTGGTGATCGTGGTCGCGCTCAAGGTCACGCCGACCACGTAGTTGCCGTCCAGCCGGACGATGTCGAAATCGGCGCCGCCGTCGATCTTGTCCACCGCGGTGAGGCCGGCGTTCAAAGTCACCACGTCGTCGCCGGCACCGCCCGAAAGCGTGTCGTTGCCGGCGCCCGACGTCAGCTGATCCGCCCCGGCGCCGCCGGTCAGCGTGTCGTTGCCGCTGCCGCCGATCAGGACGTCGTCGCCGGCGCCACCGGTTGCATTCAGCAGCGAGGCGGTCTCGGCACCGCCGTCGAACATCAGGCGGTTGCCGGCGGCGAGGGCCGAGGCATTGACTGTGAGGCCTGCCGTGTTGTTGGCGTCGGTGAGCTTCAGGTTGTAGTCGTGGCCGGCGGCGAGCAGGAAGGTCTCGACATTGGTCACGGTGGTGGCGTTGAACACCACGCCGGCGCCGTAATCGCCGTCGAGCCTGAGGGTATCGGCATTGGCGCCGCCGTCGATCTTATCCGCCGCATCCAGGCCGGCGCCGAGATCCAGCACGTCATTGCCGTTGCCGCCGGCGAGTATGTCGGTGCCGGTCCCGGCCAACAGCGTGTCGTCGCCGTTGTTGCCGGTCAGCGTGTCGTCGCCCGCATTGCCCATCAATATGTCCTTGGCGGTGCCGCCGATCAGGACATCGTTGCCGGCGCCGCCCGAGGCGGTGAGGGCATTCGTGGTCTCCGCGGCACCGTTGACGGTGAGGCTGTGGGCCGCCGCCAGAGCGGAACCGTCGATGGTGAGCCCGGCGGTGTTGTTGGCATTGTTGAGGGTGAACTTGTAGCTGTTGCCGGCCGCCAGGCTAATGGTTTCGACATTTGTCAGCGTGGTCGCGGCGAAGGTGACGCCGGCGGCGTAGTCGCCGTCGAGCTCGAGTATGTCGCTGTCGGCGCCGCCGTCGATCTTATCCGCCGCGGTGAGGTCGCCCGCCAGCACCAGGCGATCGTTGCCGGCGCCGCCGCTCAACGTGTCGTTGCCGGCGCCCGCGGTCAGCACATCGGCGCCCGCATTGCCGGTCAGCGTGTCGTTGCCGGCGCCACCGTCGAGCTGGTCCGCGCCGGCGCCGCCGGCAAGCGCATCATTCCCGGCCCCGGCCGCGGCGATCAGCGCCGCGCTGGTCTCGGCGGCGCCGTTCAGCGTGAGCACGTTGCCCGCGGTCAGCGTCTTGCCATCGACCGTCAGGGTGACCGCGTTGGTCGCATCCGCCAGAGTGAGCTTGTAGCTGTTGCCGGCCTTGAGCTCGATCCGCTCGACCTCGCTCAAGGTGGTTGCGGTGAAGGTGACGCCGGCCGCGTAGTTGCCGTCGAGCTTCAGGACGTCGTTGCCGCTGCCGCCGGTCAGCGTGTCCGCCGCGGTCAGATTGCCGGCGAGATCGAGCACGTCGTCGCCGGCGCCGCCATCGGCGGTGTCGTTGCCGCTGCCCGGTGTCAGCGTGTCGTTGTCGCCGCCGCCCAGCAGCGTGTCGTCGCCGGCGCCGCCTTGCAGGTAATCGTCGTCGTCGCCGCCGGAGAGCGTGTCGGCGCCGTTCGCGCCGAACAGCCGGTCCTCGCCGCCAAGGCCGGAGAGCTGGCCCGCCGCGCCTGCCTGCAGCACCAGGGCTTCGTCGTTGCCGGTGCCGGTCGCGTTGCCGGCGACCACGGTTTCCGGCATGACGCGGATGGACAGCGTCGCCGTGTCGCTGCGGCCGTCGCCGTTGAGCAGCCTGTAGATGAAGACGTCGAGCGCGCCATTCGGCAGGGCGGCGAGATCGGTGACCGAGCCCACCGTCCGCTGGTAGCCGACGCTGCCATCGGCCGCGATGTGCAAGGTTCCGAACTGACCGGCGACGTCGACGCCGCCCGCGGTGACCGGGATCGCGGCGCCGATCCCCGCGGCTTCGGTCACGATGCCGCCGGTGGTGAGATCGGGCGCCGCACCCCAGCCGGCGATCACATTGCCGACGCCCAGCCCACGCAGCACGCCGCCGGCATCGTCCTGTGCCGCGAAGGGATCGGGCCCGATCGTCGACGGGACGGTGTCGCCGCTGGTCCGCGCCAGGCTGATGCCGTCGAAATCCGGCGCCGGCGATCCGGCGCCGCGCAATCTGGTGCTGCCATCGAAGCCCGTTGCATCGCCGCCGGTGCCGACCGACCGGAAGCTGCGCAGCAGCGATCCCGAGACCGGATCGAAGACAGTGAGCAGCGCGCCGCCAAAGTGCGGCGGCTTGACGCTCGCGGTGCTGAACTCCGCCGGCTGCGGCGGCGGCTCCGGTGCATCGGTCAGGATCACCGGGTTGCCGGTGGTGATCTCCGGCGTGTCCAGCGCCAGGGTATCGCCGCGCGGATCAAGCACGGTCGGCGCCCGACCGGCCAGGAGTGCCGGCCCGTAGCCCTCGATGACCACCAGCTGGTCGCCGGCTTGCAGAAAGAGATCGGCGCCGCGCAACGCAATGGTCGCCGTGGCCAGGGTGAAGGGCAGCTGGATCACCTGGCCGGGCTGCGCGGTCACGATGCGGGGGACGGGATTCGCCGCTCCATCCGGGCCAAGCGCCGGTGCCGCCGTCGGGCTCTCCGGCCCCGGCGTTACGCTTTCGGTATTCGGTGCGACCCCCGTCATCCCCGATCGCCGGCCGCGTTGCACCGCTTTCGCGTAACCCCCCGCGAAATAACGGTTTTCGGCCGGTCGCTGTCTCCCCGCTTCGACCCCGCGTTAACGGCGCCAAGCGCGCGTTAACGGTTAATTAAGCATAGAGTTTATCGGGCCGGGGTAGGGCGGACAAGCCAGGTCGAGACTTAATTCCCGGCGTTAGCCATGAAGTCACACACCGGGCATGGCGGCGGGTAATCCGAGTCGACGCCAAAATCCCCCGGATTTGTCACCGCGCGCCCGAATTTCGCCCCAAGATCGCCCCGATTACCTTGCAGGTTCGCGACCGCTGCGCGACGATTCCGAGTCGCAACATATTGGGGACTTCGATGACCATCAGGATGATGCCGGCGCTTTGCGCTGCACTGCTGCTTGCCGCCTGCGGGAGCAGCGGATCCGACACCGGCGGAAACATGGCGGCGAACGACACGTCGCAACTTTCCGGCACGGGCACCGACGGCGTGTCCGGAACCGGCCTCGACAACGGCATCCAGAGCGCCAGCATGGGCCCGGGCAGCGCCGGGGAATTCGAGACCCAGATCGGCAACACGATCCACTTCGACACCGACAGCTACTCGCTGAATGCCGAGGCGCAGGGCATCCTGCAGAAGCAGGCGGCCTGGCTGCAGAAATATCCGCAGCACATGGCGACGATCGAGGGCCATGCCGACGAGCGCGGCACCCGCGAATACAACCTCGCCTTGGGTGACCGCCGCGCGACCACGGTGATGAACTACCTGGTGGCCCTGGGCATCGACAAGTCGCGGCTCTCGGAAGTCTCCTACGGCAAGGAGAAGCCGATCTGCCCGGACGCCTCCGACAGCTGCTGGGCCGAGAACCGCCGCGGCGTCACCGCGCTCAGCAACTAACCACCGACCGAAAGATCGCCCCGATGCTGCGACGACTGCCGGCGCTCTGCGCCGGGGTGCTGATGCTGGCTGCCTGCGAGAGTGGCTCTGGTGATCCAACAATCACCCCCAATGAGATATCGGGTCGGGTTACGCCGGAGCCACCGGGCGGCGGCGAGGACATCAGCACAGACGAGTACTTTAGATCTAAAGCCGGCAACAACGTTCTCTTTGACACCGATCGTTACGCTCTCTCGGCGGATGGCCAGCGGACATTGCAGAGGCAAGCCATCTGGCTGCAGCAATTTCCGCGAAGAACGGTGACGATCGAAGGCCATGCCGACGAACGTGGCACCCGGGAATACAATCTGGCTCTCGGGGAGCGCCGCGCCCAGGCGATCTTGGATTATCTCGTCGCACTCGGCGTTGATCCGAAGCGGCTGAAAACGATCTCCTATGGCAAGGAGCGGCCGCTCTGCACCGCGGCGGAGGAGGCTTGCTGGAGCCAGAACCGCCGCGGTGTCAGCACCCTCGACCCATAGCCCCTCTTTTCCGCAAGCCGGCGACGAGACAACCCTGTCTTGACGGGGCGCGGCGGACTTGCCACTTTCATCCTGTTACACGTCTTCAGGGCGGGGTGAAACTCCCCACCGGCGGTAGGGGTTCTTAAGAACCCGAGCCCGCGAGCGCCGTTCTCCTCGGAGAACGGGTCAGCAGATCAGGTGAAGCATCTCCAGATGCCAGTCCTGGGCCGACGGTTAAAGTCCGGATGGAAGAAGACGCAACGTCCGATGAGCGATTCCGCGCGCGGAATCCGTCTTGTCAGGCGTTCGCCCTGAAACGTTTGTCGCAACCTGTTGAAGTGCGAGGAGCGTTTCACAATGACTACTCTTCTGAACCCCAACTCTCTTCTCAACCAGAGAATCGATGCCGCCATCGCCGCCATGCGGTCGGGCATCCCGGTCGTCATGCTGGACGCCCATGACCGCGAGAACGAGGCCGATCTCGTCCTCGCCGCCGAGACTCTGACCCGCGATGTGATGGCGCGGATGATCCATGACGGCAGCGGCATCGTCTGCCTCTGCCTCGACGACGAGACCGTACGCAAGCTCGACTTGCCGCCGATGGTGGCGCGCAATGAATGCAAGAACGGCACCGCCTTCACGGTCTCGATCGATGCAAGACACGGCATCAGCACCGGCGTCTCCGCCGCCGACCGGCTGGTCACCGTGCGCGCCGCGATCTCGGAACGCGCGACGCCGGCCGATCTGATCCGCCCCGGCCATATCTTCCCGCTGCGGGCCAATCCCGGCGGCGTGCTCGGCCGGCGCGGCCATACCGAGGGTTCGGTCGATCTCGCGCGTCTCGCCGGGTTGAAGCCGGCCGCCGTCATCTGCGAGCTGATGACCAAGGATGGCGAAATGCTGCGCAGCAAAGCTGCAAAAAGCTATGCCCGCCGCCATGGTTTCCCGGTGCTCACCATCGCCGAGCTGGTCGCCTATCGGGCGGAAGTGGAGCGCGCCGCCGCCTGACCGCAGCGGCGCGGCAAACCGCCGCGTTTCGATCGCGCTCGTCCGCGGTTTGACAAGACGCAAATCGGCGTTCTGACCCGGTCGCTAAGGATTAAACGTGCAGGTCGCACCGTTGTGGTGAAGGCCCGCCGTGGAAAGTCCTTTCGCGGGGTGAGACGATGAGACATTGGGTCATTGCCGGTGCTTTGCTCGCCGGTCTTTTCAATTGCGGACTGGCGCTCCCGGCCGAAGCGGCCCCGCCTGGCAAGCCGCTTTTCGCCGGCATGAAGAACGAGAATGACAGCGACGTCCAGCATGTCCGCGACGCGCTGACCGGCTTCAACGGCGCCAACAAGCGCTGGCCGGCCAATCTCGACGAACTCTCCGCCTTCGCGCAGCAATACCGCCTGCCGCTCGATCTCACCGTGTTCGACCGTGCGAACTACTCGGTTCAGAACCAGGGCGGGGCCTCGGTCGCCGTCTTCGAGTTCGTGATGAAGGGGTCGCCCACCAAGGGCGCCTTCGCCATCGCCAACTACAGCGTGAAGAAGTGAGGCTCGCCATGACGACGAAGACCCTTGGCGGCCTCGCCGCCGTCCTGCTCCTCGGCACCGCACTCGGCGGCTGCGTCCCGCCGGACATCGGCAGCGAAATGGTACCGCCACCGCCGCCGCCCGTGCTCTATGACCCGGGCAAGGTCGGCGACGCGATCTCGGACGCCGCCGGCAGCACGCCGCGCACCACGATCTACACCAACGTCCTCAACGGTTCCGGTGGCAGCTGCGTCGATGCCGCGACCACCCGCGGCCAGGCGATCGCCGACAAGCTGGGGACCATGCAGAGCAACGGCGAGATTCCCGCGGACCATACGATCGACGTCCATACCTACAGCGGCTACCGGGTGCCGGGCGTCGACTACGGCAGCCTGCACACCTACACCGTCACGCAGATCAAGGGGCCTGACGGCAAGGTCAAGGACACCTGGACCTCGGACAATTATCTCGGCCCCAACAGCACGACCCACTATACCGGCGACGGCGGCTACACCAACTGGAGCGATCCGCTGACCAATCCGGTTCCGCCAACCAACGCACCGACGCCGACCAAGAAGCCGCGCGTCGGCGGCAGTGGCGGGGGGGGTGGCGCCGGGGGTGGCGGCGGCGGCGGGGGTGGCGGCGGCGAGGGCTGAGGACGTCATCATGAGACGCGCCATCTCCCGCCGCTTCGCCTTGCAGACCGCGCTGGCTGCCTTCGGCGCGGTGGCGGCGGCGGGTCCGTTGCGCCACACCGCACAAGCCAGCGGCGATACCCGCCGGCGGCTGTTCGTGCCCGGCTATCGCACCGAGCTCGCCCGCCAGGGCGACACCCTGCTGGTCGATCTGCCCGAGATCAGCAAGGTGCCGCCTGGGTGGACCGAGAACCGCACCGCGCTCAACATGCTCGATCTCTCCGAGCCCGGCGCCGAACCCAAGCGCGCCGTGTTTCCGGTCCGCGGCCACGGCCTCCAGGTGCTGCGCCCGCTCGGCGTCGGCGTCTTTTCCGGCATGGAGCATCACACGGTCGTCGGCTTCGACCTGGACAGCCTCGACATGACGGCGCTGGTCCACCCGGTCCGGGAGGGCTGGCGCTTCGGCGGCCATCCGGCGGTGATGCCCGACGGCAAGCATGTCGCCATCGCCGAACGCCATCCGGCCGAGCCGAAGAGCGGCGATCGCGCGGCCGACATCGCGCGGCTCGCCGGGCGCATCGTGATCCGCGACGCCGTCACCCTGGCCCCGGTCGGCGAGCTGCCGGGCCACGGCATCCGCCCGCATGAGATCCAGATCACCGAGGACGGGCGCCACATGGTGGTGGCGAATTACGGCAGCACCGCGATCGCCGGGTCTTCGGACGACTACCCGGATCTGCCGGACCCGATCGCGCCGGGCATCGCCATCATCGAGATCGCCAGCGGCAAGCTGCTCTCCTGGATCGACGGGTCGGATCCGACCGCGGAGCTCCGGCATCTCTGCGGCAAGCGGCTCGACCGCATCTTCGCGGTGACCGCGAAGATGGCCTGGGCCGATTCCCCCGAAGCCGCCGGCCTCGAGCCGGATCCCAGCGCCGAGCATGGCTTCGAATATCTCGCCTCGCGGCCGGTCCATGTCGTCGGAGACCGTGCCGAGCCGCTGCTCTCGGACCAGCTGCCGATGACCCGGCACGGCCTTTCCGTGCTCTACGACGCGGCCGCCGACGAGATCCTGATGACCTTTCCGGCGACGCACCGCATCGCGCTGTTCGACGGCGCGACCGGTGCCGTCAAGAAGATGATCCGGACCGACGCCCATGGGCTGCGCTGGCCCTGCGGCGTCGCGCGCTCGCCGGACGGCTCGACTTGGCATGTGACCGGCTACTGGAACGGCCTGATGACGCTCCGGACCGGCACGCATCTCGTCGAAAGCGTGACGCCGCTGCCGAAATGGTGGGGACACAGCCATACCGTGATCGGCTAGGCCGGGGTCAGCTTCGCCCTTCCATTTCCCGTCCAGCCGGGCCAGAGTCGCCGCTCCTTTTGCAGTCGGGAGTGAGGCGATGAAGGCGAATGCCATCCGCATCCATGAGCATGGCGGACCGGAAGTCATGCGCTGGGAAGAGGTCGACGTCCCGCCGGCGGGGCCAGGCGAGGTCACGATCAAGAACCATGCCTGCGGCCTCAACTTCATCGACACCTATCAGCGGAGCGGCCTCTATCCGCTCGCCATGCCGAGCGGCCTCGGCCTCGAAGCCGCGGGCGAGATCGAGGCGGTCGGGCCAGGCGTCACCGAGTTTAAGCCGGGCGACCGGGTCGCCTATTGCTCGGCGCCGAACGGCGCCTATGCGACCTACCGCAACTATCCGGCCGAGCGGCTGATCAAGCTTCCGGATTCCGTCGATTTCGAAACCGCGGCCGGCATGATGCTGCAGGGCATGACGGTCGAGTTCCTGCTCCGCCGCACCTATCCGGTGAAGGCCGGCGACTTCGTGCTGTTCCATGCCGCGGCCGGCGGCGTCGGCACGATCGCGATGCAGTGGCTCGCCAGCCTGGGCGCCGTCACCATCGGCACCGCGGGCTCGCCGGAGAAATGCGCCATCGCCAAGCAGCTCGGCGCGACGCATGTCATCAACTACCGCAGCGAAGACTGGGTGAAGCGGGTCAAGGAGATCACCGACGGCAAGGGCGTCCATGTAGTCTATGACGGCGTCGGCAAGGATACGTTCCTGCCCTCGCTCGATTGCCTGCGGATGCGCGGCATGATGGTGACCTTCGGAAACGCTTCAGGCCCGGTGCCGGAGATCCCGCCACTGATCCTGAGCCAGAAGGGCTCGCTGTTCCTGACCCGCCCGACCTTGTTCCACTACATCGCCAGCCGCGCGGATCTCGAGCTCTCGGCCAGCGCGCTGTTCGACGTGGTCAACCGCGGCGTGGTGAAGATCCAGATCGGCCACCGCTATCCGCTCAAGGACGCGGCCGAGGCGCACCGCGATCTGCAGGCACGCAAGACCACGGGCGCGACGATCCTGTTGCCGTAGCGCTTAAGCCGCGCGCGCCAGCGCGGGCGCGGGGAAAGTGACGCTGGCGATGGTGCCTTCGCCCGGCTTGCTGGCCAGCGCCAGGGTGCCGCCGTTGAGCTCGGCCAGCGACTTCGAGATGGCGAGGCCGAGGCCCCAGCCGATCTGCGTCCGGGACTGGCTGTTCTCGATCTGGCCGAAGGGCTGCAGCGCGCGTTCGAGATCGCCGGCGGCGATGCCGATGCCGCTGTCCTTGACCCAGATGCAGAGCTGGCCGTCCTGGGTGCGGTGCGCGCCCAGGGTGACGCTGCCGCCGGGCTCGGTGAACTTCACCGCATTGCCGAGGAAGTTCAGCACGATCTGCTTCAGGTGCTTGCGATCGACGAACAGCCGCGGCAGCGCGCCGTCGAGATCGCCCAGCAGCTCCAGGCCGCGTTCAGTGGCGCGCTGCTGCATCATGCCGATGCAGGCGGTGCCGAGCTCCTGCACGTCGACCGACTGCGGCGCCGGCGTCATCTTGCCATTTTCGATCCGCGCGATGTCGAGCACGCCGTCGATCAGCCCGAGCAGATGCCGCCCGGCGCCGACCACGTCGCGGGCGTAGTTCCGATAGCGCGGCTCGCCCAGCGGCCCGAAGGCCTCCAGCGCCATGATCTCGGAAAAGCCGATGATCGCGTTCAACGGCGTGCGCAATTCGTGGCTCATATGCGCCAGGAATTCCGACTTCGCGCGATTGGCGACCTCGGCGCGGAGCTTCGCCGCGGATAGCTCGTGCGCGACGTACCAGAGCCGGCGGCGATGCCGGATCAGCACCGCGACCAGGATCAGCAGCGAGAGCAGCACCGCCGCGGTGATCCCGGCCAGCAGGCCGAAATCGACCTCGATCCGGCCGCGCTCGGCATTCACCGTCTGCAGGCCTTGCTGATAGCTGGCCAGCGCAATCCGCCGCACCGAGCCTTCGGTCGCGCGCAGGATCGAATAGACCTCCGGCGCCGCGGCACTGAGCGAGCCCTTGGCCGCGATCAGGCCGGTGATCTCGCCGTCAAGCGTCGCGATCCGCTTCAGCTCGATGTCGAACATCTCGTCCTGGGGCAATTGCGCGCGCGCGTCGCCCGCGTTCACCACATGGACCCAGGTCTGGAAGGCGTTCCAGCGATCCTTGAGCTCTTGCGGATCGTCGTGGCCGGCCAGCGACGCGGCCACCGCGGCTTCGAACCGGGTGTAATGCGTCTCCAGCTGGGTGCCCATCCAGGTGATGTTGTAATGCGGGGCATTGCGCAATGAATCGAGGCGATCGACGGCGCGGCTGCCGATCCAGCCGGCGGCGATCACCATCGCCGCGATCCCGATCGCGATCAGGATGTCGCGCAGGATGTTGTGGCGCCGGTACAGCATGGCGCTGCGGCCGGCCGGCATGCTGCCGAAAGTGCTGCGTGCGCTCATGCTCATTGCACGGTCAACCGGTTCAGTTGCCAGACGCTGCGCGAGAAATAGAGATCCTTCTGCAGCCCGGAATGTTCGGAATAGGGATAGATGATCCAGAGCGGCCCCTTGTCGTCCTCGGGCAGGGGGTGGCCATCGACGGCATAAGCGACGATGACGTCGTAGTCCTGGATGTCCTCGATCGGGATCTTGACCTGATAGTCGTCGACCGCATCGGCCAGGATGGTGTCGCCTTTGGCGCCGAGCTGCTGCAGCAGGTCGCGGATCTTCACGCCCTCATAGAGATTCTCGCCGTCGGTCCAGGGCGTCATGGTGGTGATGCGGGTGACCGGCATGGCTTGCAGCGCCGCCAGGTCGAAGGCGGCGGGTTTGCCTCCCGAAACATGGCCGTCGATCACCAGAATCGTCGTGGCCGGCGTCGCGGCCTGCGCCATGACGCTCGAACTACCGGTCCAGCCGATCGTCGCGATGCCGATCCCCATCAGCATCCCGGCGATGGCGCCGCGGAACAGAAGGCGCGGTCTCATGCCGTCCAACCCCAAAATGAGCAGCAATTGAACCGATTTTGCTCAGGGATTAATTGAGGCGACGTTAACGGAAATGGGATCGACGCTGGGATGATATTCCGATAGTGCGCGTCCGCCGATGATTCTGGCGCGGTTCAGCGGGTCAGCAGCACCGCGGCTTCCGCGGGGAAGGTGAGCCAGACCGGGCGGCCGATGGTCTCGACCTCGTCGAGGCTGCGGTCGACATTCTGGTGGGCCACGGCGATCGGCCGCTCGCTGCCCGGGACCGAGATGTAGTAATGGCTGCGGTCGCCGAAATAGGCCTGCGCATCGACCTTGCCGGCCACGGCATTGGCATTCCCCGCCGGCCGGTCCCAGGCCAGGCGCAGCTTCTCCGGCCGCACCGCGATCGAAACTGCGGCCCCGACCGGCGGCGCGGCGCCGTCGACCATCGCGTTCAACGAACCCAAAGGCCCGGCATCGACCACGGCCCGGCCGCCGGCGGCATCGCGCAAGGTGCCCTGGAAGAAATTCATTGAGCCGATGAACTCGGCCACTTCGCGGCAGTTCGGTGCTTCGTAGAGCCGGGTCGCGCTCTCGATCTGCAGCGCCCGGCCGCGCGACATCACCGCGATCCGGTCGGAGAGAGCGAGCGCCTCTTCCTGGTCGTGGGTCACGAAGACGAAGGTGATGCCGACGCTGCGCTGCAGCTGCCGGAGCTCGATCTGCATCTCTTCGCGCAGCTTCTTGTCGAGCGCACCCAAGGGCTCGTCCAGCAGCAGCACTTTCGGCTGGCAGACCAGCGCCCGCGCCAGGGCCACGCGCTGGCGCTGCCCGCCGGAGAGCTGGTTGCTGGCCCGGCCGCCATAGCCTTCCATCTTGATCAGCGCCAACGCTTCTTCGATCCGCTTCGCCATCTCCGGCTTGGAGAAGCCGCGTTTGCGCAAGCCGAAGGCGATGTTCTCGGCGACGTTGAGATGTGGAAAGATCGCGTAGTTCTGGAACACCATATTGGTCGGCCGCGAATAGGCCGGGACGCCCGCCATCTGCTGGCCGTCGATCAGGAGGTCGCCGGCGGTCGGCTGCTCGAAGCCGGCCAGCATCCTGAGCAAGGTCGTCTTGCCGCAGCCGGACGGCCCCAGCAGCGAGAAGAACTCCCCGCGGCGGATGTCGAAGCTGATGTCATCGACCGCCCGGACCGGCCCGAAATGCTTCGAGAGGTTGCGCAGCGAGATGATCGCGTCGGTCTTGATGTCAGCCATGACTTACAACCCGCTCGGTTTTTCGGTCTGGACGCCGCGGCGGCGCAGGACCTCGGAAACGACGACGATGATGGTGGAGATGATCAGGATGCTGCTGCCGAGCGCCAAGGTGATCGGCAGACGCTGCGGAAAGCGCAGCATGCTCCAGAGATAGATCGGCAGCGTCTGGTCGATCCCGGAAAGGAAGAAGGCCAGGACGTATTCGTCGAAGGAGGTGGTGAAGGACATCAGCAGGCTGGAGATGACGCCCGGCATCGCCAGCGGGAAGGTCACCCGCCAGAAGGTCATCCAGCCGTTCTCGCCGAGATCGTTCGCCGCCTCCTCGAGATTCTTGTCGAAGCCTTCCAGCCGCGAGATCAGCACCAGCATGGAGAAGGGCGTGCAAAGCAGGATATGGCCGGCGGCGACGCACCACAGCGACAATTCGATGTCGAAGACCTGGCGCACCAGCACCAGCAGGGCCACGCCGAGGATGATGCTGGGGATGACCAGCGGCAGCATGATCGTGCCGACCACCGGCCCCTTGCCCGGCAGGCGATAGCGCGTCACCGCCATGGCGGCGAGCAGGCCGAGGGCGGTGCTGATGACCGCGACCCAGAAGCCGACGGTGATGCTGTTCCAGACCGCGGCCTGCAGCTTGCTGTCGTCGGCCAGCTGCGCATAGGCCTTCAGGGTGAAGCCCTTCAGCGGGAAGATCGCGAAGATGTTGTCGTTGAAGGAGAACAGCGGCAGCAGCAGGACCGGTGCGTAAAGAAAGACGACGAAGCCGAGGCCGTAGAAGGTCAGGAAATCCCAGCGTCTTGTCATTGGGAGCGCCGCACCATTCGTTCAGGCCTCCCGCTTCTGGATCTTGCGATAACCCACGGCCCAGAGGAACAGGCAGACGATGATGGTCACGATCAGCATGACCACCGCCGAGAGTGCCGCGCCCAGCGGCCCGTCGTTGCGCTGGCCGAACAGCGACTGGATGGTGTTGCCGACCATGACGCCGGTCGGGCCGCCGACCAGGCTCGGCGTCACGTAGTCACCGACCGTCGGGATGAAGACCAGCAGCGTGCTGGCGATCACGCCCGGCAGCGACAGCGGCAAGGTCACCCGCAGGAACCGCCCCCAGGGCCGGTAGCCGAGGTCGGTCGCGGCTTCCAGCAGCGAGCGGTCGATCTTCTCCAGGCTCACGTAGATCGGCAGGATCGCATAGGCAACCCAGGCATGGGCCAGGGTGATCACCACCGAGAGCGGGTTATAGAGCAGGAACTCGAGCGGCTTGTCGATGATCCCGGTCCAGATCAGGAAACTGTTGATGACGCCGTTGAAGCCCAGGATGATTTTCCAGGCGAAGACCCGGAGCAGATAGCTGGTCCAGAACGGGATGGTGATCACGATCAGCCAGAGCATCTTGTGCCGGGTCACCCGGAACGCCAGGAAATAGGCCATCGGATAGGCGATCAGGATCACCGCCACGGTGGCGGCAAAGGACAGTCCCAGCGATTTCACGATCACGATCGCGTAGGCCGGATTCTCCAGCGGAAAGGGGATGCCCGACCACCAGGTCACCTTGTCCGAGGGAGCGATCAGCGCCCAGTAGTTCTTCAGGGTGAAGGTGGGGTCGAGCTCGAAGCCGTGCTGGCTCCAGAAGCTGCGCAACAGCAGTGAGGCCAGGGGCGCGATCAGCAGGCCGACCATCAGCAGGATGGTCGGCGTCATTAGCAGGTAGCCGCGGACCCATTCGAGCCGTTGCAGCAAACCAATATTGGTCCGGGCGCCCGCCGATCCCTTTGGAGGACTTGGGGCCGGCAATTCTACACTTGTCTCAGCCATCCACCTGCCCTGTGGCCCGCCCCCTTACCGAGGCGGGTTTCGGTTCCCAATACGGCTCTTCCGGCCGTGGATTTGAAAATCGGGCCCGAAACTTCATTGACAGCGATTTGGGCGCGGATGTCAAATTGAAGAATTGAAGCAGCATTCAAAAAGAAAAGCGGCAACAGGGCAAATCGAGGCAACAGGAGACGATTATGAACAAGCTGAAATTCATCGACCGGATGGCGCAGGGCAAGGTTTCCCGGCGCGACATGATGCGCGGTGCGGCCGCCTTCGGCGTCGGCATGGTGATGCTACCGCGGATCGGCCAGGCGGAAGAAGTGCTGACCTGCATGGAGTGGAGCGGCTACGACGTCGACAATCTCTTCTCCTCCTATGTGAAGAAGTACGGCAAGGCGCCGAACTTCTCGATCTTCGCCAATGAGGAAGAGGCCTTGCAGAAGGTGCGCGGCGGTTTCAACGCCGACATCATGCATCCCTGCACCTATTCGGTGTTCCGTTTCACCGACGCGAAGATCGCCGAGCCGATCGACACCACCAAGCTCTCGAACTGGAAGGACGTGTTCCCGGCCCTGCAAAAGGCGCCCGGCGTCGTGGTTGACGGCAACGTGGTGATGACGCCCTGCGACTGGGGCAACTCGTCGATCTGCTACCGCCCGGATCTCGTCGATGCGGATTTCAACAAGGACCCGAGCTGGTCGATCTTCACCGACGACAAGTATGCCGGTCGCGTCGCCATGACCGACGATTACGTGGTGACCCAGATCGCCGGCCTGCTGCTCGGCTATGGCCCGAAGAAGATCTTCGAGATGACCGACGCGGATCTCGAGGCCACCAAGCCGCTGGTCGAGAAGGTGGTGAAGAACGCACGCTTCCTCTGGAAGGACCCGACCGAGATCAACCAGGCTCTCGCCTCCGGCGAGATCGTCGCGGCCTATGCCTGGAACGAGACGCCGAAGACCCTGCGCGAGCAGGGCATCCAGGCGGCCTACGCGGTGCCGAAGGAAGGCATCTTCACCTGGCTCTGCGGCCTCACCCTGCTGTCGACCGGCAAGGCCAGCAAGGAAGCCGCCTATGACTTCCTCGACGCCTGGCTGTCGCCGGAGACCGGCGTGCGGCTGATCGAGGATTTCAGCTACGGTCACAGCAACAAGAAGGCCTTCGAAATGGCGAAGCCCGAGGCGGTCGCCGCCATCGGCATCACCGATCCGGAAAAGGCCCTGAACTCCGGCATCATGCTGCAGAAGGTCGATGCCGACAAATACACCAAGGTCTGGGAAGAAGTGAAAACGATGAAGTAAGCGCGCCTGCCAAGAGAGGTGCGGAAGGGGGCGGCGGAGCGATCCGCCGCCCTTCTTCTATGCGGGCATTTTCCGCCGCACGGCGCCCAGGCCGCCCAGGCCGCCAAGACCGGCGAGCGCCGTGCCGAGCAGCAGCAACCCGCCCGGGATCGGCGTCGCGGCGACGGGGGCGGACGTCGTGACCAGGCTCACCGAAGGCGCAATTTCACTGCGCGCGAAGATGCCGAACGAGGTGGCCACCACGCCGCGCGATGCTCCGCCGCTGCACAGGAACGCAACCGCGGCGCCGACGCAGGCGGTCTCGTCGGATGGCAGCAGATAGAGGTCCAGAGGCGATTGGAAGGCGAGCGTGCTGCCACTGGCGTCCCCGATCAGAAACGAGAAGTAATCCGGCGCGCCCGCATAGGTGCCGAAAGCAAGGCCCGGCACGCCGCCCGGCGGGAAATCGAAGGTCAGGTGGAAGTCGGTGAGGGTGGAGAGGCTGATATGCCCGGTGGCATCGGAAGTGCCGGTGAACCCGCCGGTGAGCTTGGCGGGATAGATGTAGCCGGCGCCCAGCGAGTAGTTGTAATCCTCGCTGAAGCTATAGGTGTAGATGGTCGAAGCCTCGGCCCCGCCCGCGCCAAGCGCCCAGATCAGCGCCAGCGCGCCCAAGAACCTTCGCAAACCACGGAACGCCACGGCTTCCTCCCAAAAGACAGCCACCCTCGGTTGTGGTGACTGTAGCTGGAAGGACCATGCCGTTGGGGCATGGTTCGACGATTCGGAGCTTCACGGAATCGCCGCCGCCCCGCTGGCTTCAGGGCACTGGGGTCGATGCACGGCGGGCATCGTGCCGTTCGGCCGCGCCGGCCGGTTTCACTCCAGCTTGCCGAACCATTTGGTGATGTCGAACCAGACCTCGCGGGTTTCCCCGCCGCGGCTGACCTCGATCATGTCATAGACCCGGCCGTCCTCGTTGAGCAGGTGCTGAGCCACCGGCTTCCAGCCGGGCATATGGTCGCGGATCCATTCATACTCGGCCCGCACCCCCTGGAACTCGTTCTGGGCGTCGATCACGATGGCGGATTTCATGGTGGATCCGGCCTCGCCAGTCGGGCTGCCGGTCGAGCTGCCAGGTTTGGGGCTGCTTGCCGCACAGGCGGCCACCGACAGAACCAGCAGGATCGAGACGATCCATCGCGATACGCGCGTCATTGAAGCCCCCACTTGCGGTCGAACACCCCGCACAGAGCTTAGCCGAAAATCGCGGCGAGATTGCGACCAAAACCTGGTTTATGCGGCGGCGTCGAAACGCAGCCGGGCCTCGGTGCCGCGCCCCGGCTGGCTGGTCAGCTCGAACTCGCCGCCGTTCAATTCGGTGAGGGACTTCGCGATCGGCAGGCCGAGGCCGAGGCCTTCGTTATGGAAGACCAGATGGTTTCGCACCTGGTTGAAGGGCACCAGCACGATATCCAGGTCCGCGGCCGGAATGCCGGGGCCGTCATCCTTGACCCAGATCTCCAGCTTGCCGGCATCGCCGCGGCGGGCGCCGAGCTCGACATGGCAGCCGTTCGGACCGAACTTCACCGCGTTCTCCAGGAGCTGCAGCAGGATCTTGCGCAGATGCTCGGGATCGACCCGCACCCGCGGCAGATCCTCCGGCACCACATTGGCGATCTCAACCGCGCCGTTGCGGGTGTGGTGCTGCATCGCGGTGATGCAGCTGCGCGCCAGCTCGTCCAGTGCCACCAGTTCCCGGGTCACCGGCACGCTGCCGGATTCGATCCGCGAGACGTCGAGCACGGAATCCACCAGGCCGAGCAGATTCTGGCCGGAGGCGTGGATGCCGGTGGCATAGTCCTTGTAGCGCGGATGGCCGATCGGGCCGAACAGCTCGGTCTGCATCACCTCCGCAAAGCCGATGATCGCGTTCAGCGGCGTGCGCAACTCGTGGCTCATCCGGGCGAGGAAGCTGGTCTTGGCGGCATTGGCCTGGTCGGCCGCGGTCAGCGCGCGCTGCAGGTCGCCGGCCATCGCATGGAGCCGCCGCCGCTGCGCCAGGATCACCATCTGGTTGGCGCAAAGCAGTAGCAGCAGCCCACCGAGAGCAAAGGCCAGCATCTGGATCTTGTCCACCAGCGCCCCGCGCCGGCGCTCGATCAGCTGGCCGTAATACTGGTCGCCCATCACCGCCAGCCGCCGGATCGGCACGGCCAGCGCGGTCGACGGCCCTTCCAGCACATCGGCCGATTGCACCAGGTTGCCGTTGCGGACCCGCACATAGGCGTCCATCTCGGCGATGCCGGCCTTCACCTCCTCAAAGGTCGGGGCGAATTCCGGCTGGCGCGCCTTGAGGTCCGCCGTGATGGCGGCGTCCAGAGGATCGATCCGGCTGAGGAAATTGTCCCAGCGCCGCTGCAGCAGCAAGCGCTGCGGATTGCCGGCTTTCGCTTCAGCCAGGAGATGCTGAAGCTTCACCAACTGCACCTCGAGCTGGCTCGCATTCCAGCCGACATTGTCGAGCTCGTTGCTGCGCAGCGTGTCGATGCTGACCGCGACTTCCTTCGCCGACCACAAGACCAGGCCCGCCAGCACCACCAGGCCGGAAATGAAGACCATCCGCCAGTGGTGCAGGATGAACGGCGGCGTGCGCATCAGCGCACCGTCATGGCATAGAGATTCCAGACCGCCCGCTGGTAGAAGGTCTCGGACCGGGTCTCTTTGCGGTCGCTGAAGGGGTAGACGATCCAGAGCGGGCCGCGGTCGGAGGGCAGCATCGGCTGGCCGTCGAACAGATAGACCACCAGCGCGCCGTGCCTCTTGCCGTCTTCCACCGGCAGATCGACCGAGTAGTCGTTGAGCGCATAGGCGGTGATCGTCTTGCCGCTGGCGCCGACCGCCGCCACCAGGGCCTCCAGCGGCACGCCGGTGAACTCATGCCGGCCCTTGGTCCAGGGCGTCTCGGTCACCAACACGCGGACGGGCAGGGATTTCAGCAAAGCGAGGTCGAAGAAGGCGCCGCCGTCGCCATTGGTGTTGGCGATCGCGCCGCTGACCGTGAGGATGATCTCGCCGCCATGCGGCTTCTGCAGCGGCTCGGCGACGGCGGGAAAGGCCAGCAGCAAGGCACCGCCGATCGCAATCGCAGCGATCCGGCGCCTGAGCTTTCGCCCCGCCGTACCCCCCTTCGCCAACCGCATCCGCAGCATCCCCGGTCCCACTCGTGCCGCCGCTTGATGTCGCGCCCAAAGAGGTAGCGCGGCCACCCGCGACCGGCAAGCGACCTAGGATCGGAGAGATAGCGTTAATTTGTCGTGAACAGCCCCGCGCCTGATGTCGATCAAGCGCGGGGCTCGTAATAGGCGCCGAACCCGTTGGGTTGGTCGCGCGGCGATGAGTTCGCCTATTGATTCATCGACTGGAAGAAGTCCGAGTTGGTCTTCGAATGCTTCAGCTTGTCGATCAGGAACTCCATCGCGTCGGTGACGCCCATCGGCATCAGGATCCGGCGGAGGACCCACATCTTCGACAAGGTTCCCTTGTCGACCAGCAGCTCTTCCTTGCGGGTGCCGGACTTGGTGATGTCGATCGAGGGGAAGGTCCGCTTGTCGGAGAGCTTGCGGTCCAGGATGATTTCCGAGTTACCGGTGCCCTTGAACTCTTCGAAGATGACCTCGTCCATGCGGCTGCCGGTATCGATGAGCGCGGTCGCGATGATGGTCAGCGAGCCGCCTTCCTCGATGTTGCGCGCGGCGCCGAAGAAACGCTTCGGGCGCTGTAGCGCGTTGGCGTCGACACCGCCGGTCAGCACCTTGCCCGATGAGGGGACCACGGTGTTGTAGGCGCGGGCGAGGCGGGTGATCGAATCCAGCAGGATGACCACGTCACGCTTGTGCTCGACCAGGCGCTTGGCCTTCTCGATCACCATTTCCGCGACCTGGACGTGGCGCACCGCCGGCTCGTCGAAGGTGGAGCTGACCACTTCGCCTTTGACCGAGCGGGCCATGTCGGTGACTTCTTCCGGACGCTCGTCGATCAGCAGCACGATCAGGTAGCTTTCCGGGTGATTGGCGGCGATCGAATGCGCCATGTTCTGCAGCATGACCGTCTTGCCGGTCCGCGGCGGCGCGACGATCAGGGCGCGCTGGCCTTTGCCGATCGGGCAGATGAGATCGATGATCCGCGCGGTGATGTCGACCTTCGACATTTCGTGGGATTCGCGCGAGGCGCGCAGCTTGCCCTTACCGAGCTCCATGCGCTTGCCGGGCTCGACCTTGATCGCCGGCGCTTCCTCTTCGCGCTTCGGCATCTCGACGTCGCCCTTGCCCTCGAGCTCCATGACGAAGCGCTCGTCGGGATAGAGCGGGGTCAGGTTGTCGAAGTTGATGCGGTGCCGGATCTTGTCCGGATCGTCGAAATTGATCTTGTTGACCTTGAGCAGCGCGAAGTAGCGCTCGCCGTCCTTCGGGGCCCGGATCTGGCCTTCCACCGTGTCGCCGGTGCGCAAGCCGAAGCGGCGCACCTGGCTCGGGGAGACGTAGATGTCGTCGGGACCGGGGAGATAGTTGGCCTCGGGGCTGCGCAGGAAGCCGAACCCGTCTTGCAGGATTTCCAGCACGCCGTCGCCGAAGATCGCGGTGTCGTTCTCCGCGAGCTGCTTCAGGATCGCGAACATCATGTCCTGGCGCCGGAGCGCGCTCGCGTTCTCGATCTGCAGGCTCTCGGCGAACTCCAGCAGCTCGGCGGGGGTTTTGCGCTTCAGTTCTTGGAGATTCATGTGGTTTCGGTAGGTCTTTGGTTCTTGTGGGAAAACACGCGGGATAGGGGGCGGTTTCTGGGGAGTGGGACGCGGCGCGACCGATTCCGGTTCGCCCGATCCTGGAAGACTGCCGGGTTGGATGACCGGTCTTGTGGTCGATGCGCCTCAGACGGGTCCGATCCCTCGCTCAAAGCCCAGGTCTTAGGGCCAAACTCACGGATTGTATCGTGGGGGAGCGAGGAGCGACTGGTCCTGCCAGGGTGCTACCCAAGGCGATACCGGACTGGCCATGCAAAGTCAAATGGCAATTTCGTGCGCGGTTTCAAGGGGCATAGCGGCAGGAGTTCTGATTGCCCCGTAAGCCGGCTGCGGGGAAATGTCCGGCCCGGACCCAGACAACCGGCCCTGCCTTAGGCCTAGAAGGGCTTCACCACCGCCAGGATCACGATCCCGATCATGAGCAGGGTCGGGACCTCGTTCATGAAGCGATAGAAGCGGTCGGAATGGATGTTGGCGTCGTTGGCAAAGGCGCGGCGCCAGCGTGCCAGGGCGGCGTGGATCAGCTGCATGCCGATCAGCAGCGCCACCTTGGCGTGGAACCAGCCCTCCAGCCAGTGATCGCCCTGCCAGGCGAGGCTAAGCCCCAACAGCCAGGACGCGATCATCGCCGGGTTGATGATGGCGCGCAGCAGCCGGCGCTCCATCACCTTGAAGGTCTCGCTGAGCGCCGCACTTCCCGCACCGCCCTTCTGCAGAGCCTGCGCATGATAGACGTAGAGCCGCGGCAGATAGAGCATGCCCGCCATCCAGGCGATGACGGCGATGATGTGCAGGGCCAGCAGCCAGTTGTAGAGCATCGACTTAGAGCTCCCCTTGCTGGCAGGCACAGCGCGGCCAGTCGGCGCAGACCGGCGTGCCGGATCCCGCCTGAACGCGTTGCGGGTCGTTCAAGGCGCGGCGCACCAGCTGCGCCAGGCCGGCGATGAAATCCGCATCCTCCGAGACCGTCGGCGCACGCTCATAGGCAGCTGCGCCGCGCTTTTCCGCGAGGTGACGGTATTCGATGTCGAGCTCGACCAGCGTTTCCGAATGCTCGGAGACGAAGGCGATCGGGACCACGATCACGGCCTTGCCGGCCGACGCGGCTTCCTCGATCGAATGATCGGTCGGCGGCCCGACCCATTCCAGCGGACCCACGCGGCTCTGGAATGCCACCATCCATTCCGAGGCCGCGAGGCCGAGCCGGTCCACCACCGCATGCACCGTCGCCGAGACCTGCGCCACATAGGGATCGCCGCGATCGACAATCTTCTTCGGCAGGCCATGCGCCGAGAAGATCACCCGGATCGGCGCCGATGTCTTTGCCTTGGCCCGCGCGATCGACGCCGCGGTGATTTTGGCGACCGCGGCGATGAAGCCAGGTTCCGTAGGATAGCAGCAGATCAGCTTCTGCGGCGCCTCGAGACCCTGCTTCTTCGCGGCATCACGCCAGACCCGGTTCGAGGATTCTGTCGTCGTGGTCGAGAATTGCGGATAGAGCGGCAGCAGGATGATCTCGTCCGGGGCAAAGGCTTTCACCGCCGCCACCGTCGCCTCGGTCAGTGGATGCCAGTAGCGCATCGCGATGAAGACCTTCACCTCGCCGAGATCGCCGAGGCTTGCTTGAAGCGCCGCGGCCTGGCGCTCGGTGTTGGGCAGGATCGGCGAGCGCCCGCCCATCGCCCGATAGATCGCGAGCGCGGCTTTCGCCCGCCGGCCGGAGATCAGCTTTGCCAACGGCCAGCGCAGGATCGCCGGCAGGTCGATGATGTTGCGGTCGTTGAACAGATTGAACAGGAAGGGCTGCACCGCCGCCGGCCGATCCGGACCGCCGAGATTGAACAGCACCACCGCGATGCGCCGGTTGCTGCTCATCGACCCATGGACTTGTAAGAACGCACCGTTTCAATCAGCTCGGCGACATGCTCGGGCGGCGTTTCCGGCACGCAGCCATGGCCGAGATTGAAGACCAATGGACCTTGGCCCAGCGCGTCGAGAATCCGGTGGATGGCCTGGCGCATCCCATCGCCGCCGACCACCAGCCAGCGCGGGTCGAGGTTGCCCTGGACCACGCGCTTGCTTTGCACCGCATCGCGCGCCCAGCTGGGATCGACGTGCTGGTCGAGACTGATCGCGTCGCCAATCCCGGCCTCGGCAAAGTCGCGATAGCCGGTCGCGACGCCGCGCGGAAACACGATCACCGGCACATTCGGCACGGTTCGCTTCAGCCGGGTCACGATCGCCTGGATCGGCACCAGCGACCAGCGGCGCATCCCCGCGGTGTCCAGGGCGCCGGCCCAGGAATCGAAGATCTGCAGGGCCTCTGCGCCGGCCGCGACCTGGGCTTCCAGATGCGTCGCCACTGCATCGACCAGCAGGTCGGTCAGCTTCTGGAAGCTTTCCGGCCGGCCATAGGCCCAGAGCTTGGCCTTGGCGAAGTCCCGGCTCGAGCCACCCTCGATCATGTAGCTCGCGAGCGTCCAGGGCGCGCCGGCAAAGCCGATCAACGCCCGATCCGCCGGCAGCTCCGTCTTCAGCCGCCGCAAGGTCTCATAGACCGGCGCCAGGGCTTCCACCATGCGCCCGGTCTCAAACCGCTTCAGCTCGTCGGTGCCGGCGATCGGCTCCAGCAGCGGGCCGACGCCCTCCTCGAACCAGACCTTCTGGCCCAGGCCATGCGGCACCACCAGGATGTCCGAGAACAGGATCGCCGCATCGAGGTCATAGCGCCGGATCGGCTGCAAGGTCGCCTCGGTCGCAAGTTCCGGCGTGTAGCAGAAATCCAGGAAGTTCTTCGCCTTCTGCCGCAGCGCCCGGTATTCCGGCAGATAGCGCCCGGCCTGGCGCATCAGCCAGATCGGCGTCCGGTCGGTTTTGCGACCATGCAAGGTCTCGATCAATACTTTGGGCTGGGTCATCTCGGCAGGACCAGGGAGAACTCCGTCCCTCCTACTCTTACACTTAAAGAGAATCTAGAGAGGTAGATGAAGTAGATGTGCGGTGAATCGTCTTAATCCCCGGTCTTCCGCCTCATCCTCGCAATTGCTGCGGATGGAATCCCCGGCCGGTGATCCGCGATGGGCAGGATAAGGCCGGGTGAATCCGCAAGCAGCCTCGGTGATGAAAAGCGTGGAAAACCGGGATGAAATCGGTCCCTGTGACAATCCCCGGGATTCAGGTGATTCAAAACAGCGGCGGTGCCGGGGGTTGATCCTGGAGATGGGCAATGCCATGACTGGGGACAATCCATGAAGGTGTATAAACCGGGCTGTTGTCCCAGGGTTATCGGGGAGTTATCCCAGATTTCTGCACCGGGTTGGTCCAGGCTTCTCGAACGAGAGAAATCGATGCCGACGGGCTTTCACATCCACCTGGTTTCCGACGCGACCGGCGAAACCTTGAACAGCATCACCCGCGCCTGCCTGGTCCAGTTCGAGGAAGTGACCGCGATCGAGCATTCCTGGACCCTCATCCGCACCACCGGCCAGATGCAGAAGGTGCTCCAGGGCATCCAGCAAAATCCGGGCCTGGTCCTCTACACCATCGTCGATGACAAGCTCCGCAACCTGCTGGTCTCGAGCTGCCGCGATCTCGGCGTGACACTGGTTCCCGTGCTGGACCCGGTCATGACCGCGCTCGCCACCCATTTCGGCCAGGTCGCCAAGGGCCTTTCCGGCCGCCAGCACATGATGGACCAGGACTATTTCCACCGCATCGAGGCGATGGACTACGCGCTCGCCCATGACGACGGCCAGTCGGCGCGGAACTACGAGGATGCCGACGTAATCCTGGTCGGGGTCAGCCGGTCCTCCAAGACGCCGACCTGTGTCTATCTCGCCAACCGCGGCATCAAGGCGGCCAATGTGCCGATCGTCCCCGGCTGCCCGCTGCCGGCCGAGCTCTTCTCGGTGAAGAACCCGATGGTGGTCGGTCTCACCAAGGACCCGAGCCAGCTGGTGCAGATCCGCAAGAACCGGATGGAGATGATCGCCAAGGACGAGGAATCCGACTATGTCGATCTCGCCGCGGTGCGCGAGGAAGTGGTGCAGGCGCGGCGGCTCTGCAGCGAGCATGGCTGGCACGTTCTCGACGTGACCCGCCGCTCGATCGAGGAAACCGCCGCCAGCATCATCCAGCTGCTGCACGAGCACCGCGAGAAACGCGGCTTGGCGGCGGTCCGCGAAGCTTAGTGCCGCCCGAGCCGCTCATCCTCGCCTCCGCCAGCACCGCGCGCGCCGAGATGCTGCGCGCGGCCGGGGTCGCGATCGAAATCGTCCCGGCCCGGGTCGATGAAGGCGAGCTGAAGCACTCCCTGCAGCAGCAGAAGGCCGATGTGGAAACCGCGGCGATCGCGCTGGCTGAGCTCAAAGCCCTGCAGGTCAGCCGCGCCAAGCCGGGTCGGCTGGTGCTCGGCGCCGATCAGATGCTGGATTGCGACGGCGTCTGGTTCGACAAGCCGGAGAGCCGCGCCGCCGCCAAGACCCAGCTCCTGAGCTTGCGCGACAAGACCCACCGGCTGACCAGCGCCGCGGTCCTGGCGCGGGACGGGCAGCGGATCTGGCATCATGCCGATGCCGCCAGGCTCGCGATGCGCGCCTTCACAGAGAGCTTCCTGGACCAGTATCTTGACCGGGCGGGTGACGCGGTCCTGAACTCGGTCGGGGCCTATCAACTCGAGGGGCTGGGCGCGCAGATGTTCAAGCGGATCGAAGGCGATTTCTTCACCATCCTGGGCCTGCCGCTGCTGCCGGTGCTGGATATCCTGCGCGAACAGAGCCTGCTGCCGCGATGAACCCACGATGAACGAAGACGCGCTCGCCGTGACCCGCACCCTGACCGGCAAGTCGAAGATCGCCGGGGTCTTCGGCTATCCGGTCGATCATTCGCGCTCGCCGCGGCTGCACGGCTTCTGGCTGGCGCAGCATGGGATCGACGGCGCCTATATCCCCTTTGCGACCCATCCCCGCGACCTGCCGCGGGCGATCCGCGCGCTGCCGAGCCTGGGTTTCCGCGGCGGCAACGTCACCCTGCCGCACAAGGAGCCGGCGCTCGGCCTGGTCGATGAGGTGACCCGCGTCGCCGAACGGATCGGCGCGGTGAACACGCTCATCGTCAGGGACGACAGCTCGATCCTCGGCGACAACACCGACGGCTTCGGCTTCCTGGCCCATCTGCAGGCGAGCCAGCCCAGCTGGCAGCCCAATGCGGGACCGGCCGTCCTGCTCGGTGCCGGCGGTGCGGCCCGCGCCATCATCGTCGCCCTGCTGGAAGCCGGCGTGCCGGAGATCCTGCTCGCCAACCGGACCCAACGCCGTGCCGAGGAACTGGCGGAAGCCCTGGACTCAGCGCTCGGCAGCGAACTTGCCGGCCGGCTGAAGGTGGTGACCTGGCATCACCGCGAGGCCGCGCTCGAAGGCGCCGGCCTGCTGGTGAATTCCACCCAGCTCGGCATGGCCGGCCAGCCGGCGCTCGACATGAATCTCGACGCGCTGCCGAAATCGGCGACCGTCTACGACATCGTCTATGTGCCGCTGGAGACGCCGCTGCTGGCCGCCGCACGGGCGCGCGGCAATGCGGTGGTGGACGGGCTCGGGATGCTGCTGCACCAGGCCCGCCCCGGCTTCGCCGCCTGGTTCGGCGTCGAGCCCCAGGTGACGCCGGCGCTCAGGGACTTCGTGCTGAAAGACATTCCGTGATCGTCCTCGGCCTGACCGGCTCGATCGGCATGGGGAAATCCACCGCCGCTCAGGCCCTGCGGCAGATGGGAGTCCCGGTCCATGATGCCGATGCCAGCGTGCATCGGCTGATGAACCACGGCGGTGCCGCGGTCGGCTTCATCGAGGCGGCTTTCCCCGGGACTGCGCGCAACGGCGCCATCGACCGCAAGGAGCTCGGCCGCCGGGTCTATGCCGATCCGGCCGATTTGAGGCGCCTGGAACTGATCCTCCATCCCATGGTGCGCGAACAGGAGCGGATCTTCCTCCGCACCGCGCGGGCCCGCCGGCATCGGGTCGCGGTGCTGGACATCCCGCTGCTCTTCGAGACCGGCGGGGAAAAACGCTGCGATGCCGTGATCGTCGTGACCGCGCCCAAATTTCTCCAAGATCAGCGGGTATTGAAGCGTCCGGGCATGAGCCGCCAGCGGCTCGAGGAGATCGTGAGCAAGCAGATGCCGGACGCCGAGAAACGCCGCCGCGCCGATTACGTGGTGCAGACCGGGAGCGGCAAACGCGCCGCCCGCAATGCGCTTGCCCGTATTTTGCAGGCGCTGAAGCAATGAAGCGCTTCGATCGAGTCTGGTGCACCCCCTCCCAACCCTCCCCCAAAGCTGGGGGAGGGCTTTGTTCGGTGTCTTCTCCTTCTCCCTCCCCCGTCTGCGGGGGAGGGTTGGGGTGGGGGTGCCGCACAACGACTCTCGCCAAGTGATCGGCGTCTTCGACAGCGGCTATGGCGGCCTCACCGTGCTGGCTGCGCTGCATGCGCGTCTGCCGCGCCAGCGCTTCCTCTATCTCGGCGACAACGCGCATGCGCCCTATGGGCCGAAGAGCGGCGGCGAGATTCTGGCGCTCACCAAGGATGGCGTCGAACTGCTGTTCCGCGCCGGGGCCCGCCTGGTCATCCTCGCCTGCAACACCGCCACGGCCGCCGCGATCCGGCCGCTGCAGCAGAACTGGCTTCCCGGCCATTATCCGGATCGCCGCATCCTCGGCGTCATCGCGCCGATGATCGAGGAGATCGCCCAAACGCCCTGGCATTCCACCGCCGGCCCGGATGAGGCGCGCCGCCCGCTCGAGACGGTTGCCGTCTTCGCGACGCAAGCGACGGTCGAGAGCGGCTTCTACCCGCACGAGATCGCCTTGCGCGCGCCGAACATCGCGGTGACGCAACGGGCCTGCCCGGAACTCGCCGGCATGATCGAAGCCGGCGCATCCGAAACGGCCCTGCGCGACACGGTCACCCGCCACGTCGAAGCGCTGCTGCGCAACCTCGGCCGGGCGCCGGACAAGGCGGTGCTGGGCTGCACCCATTTCCCGCTGGTGGAAGCGTTGTTCCGCAGCGCCTTGCCGTTGGAGACTCAGATCTTGAGTCAGCCGGCGCGGGTCGCCGCGGCGATGGTGGCCTACCTCTTCCGCCATCCCGAGATGAAGGACCTCACCCGGGATCCCACCGATCCCGTCTGTCTCACCACCGGCGATGCGACGGCTGTTTCCGCTCTTGCCAGCCGATTCTACGGGCGGCATCTTCGTTTTGCGCACGTCGACTCGACGTGGGAATCAACGGAGAGACTGCTCGATGCGTGAGGTCGTGCTCGACACCGAAACCACCGGCTTCGACGCCGTCAACGGCGACCGGCTGGTGGAGATCGGCTGCATCGAGCTCATCAACCACGTGCCGACAGCCAAGACCTTCTGGAAATACGTGAACCCGGAGCGCGACGTGCCGCAGGCGGCGTTCCAGGTGCATGGGCTCTCGGCGGAGTTTCTTTCCGACAAGCCGAAATTCGCCGAGGTCGCCGACGCGCTGCTGGAGTTCATCGGCGATTCCCCGATCATCGCGCATAATGCCGAGTTCGACATGAAGTTCATTAATGTCGAGCTGGAGCGCGCGGGGAAGACGGCGATCCCGTTTCAGCGCGCGATCGACACCGTGGCGATGGCCCGCAAGAAGTTTCCCGGCGCCCCGGCCAGCCTCGACGCGCTCTGCAAGCGCTTCAACATCGACAACTCGAACCGCACCTTGCACGGCGCGCTGCTGGACGCGCAGCTCTTGGCCGACGTCTATCTGGAGCTGATGGGCGGCCGCCAGGCCGGGCTGGTCCTCACTGAGGAGACCAGGGTCAGCGTCGATCTCGATTTCACCGGCGGAAGGCGCAGCGCCTCACCGGGCATCGAGCTGCCGATCCGCACGCCCCGCCCCCATGCGCCGAGCCCCGAAGAGCTCCTGGCGCATCAGTCCTTCATCGCCAAGATCAAGGACGCGATCTGGCTGAAGGCTTAGGCCTTCGCGGTTCCCGCGGTGGCTTCCTTCATCGCTTCCTGCAGATCCGGCTGGCGGTCGCGGTAGAGCTGCACGAAATCGACCGGATTGATGTAAAGCGGCGGGAAGCCGCCGGCCTGCACCGCGGTCGCGATCAGCTGGCGCGAGAAGGGGAACAGCAGCCGCGGCGCCTCGATCATGATCAGCGGCAGCATATGCTCCTGCGGCACGCGACCGAGGCGGAACACGCCGGCATATTCGCTCTCGACCACGTAGATCGTGGTGTCGTCGATCTTCGCCTCGGCGGCCAGGAACAGCGAGACCTCGATGTCCGGCGGGGTCATCGGCTTAACCCGCACATCGACCCGGATATAGCCGGTCGGCATGGTGGTCAGCGGCTGGAAGCCGTTCGCGGCATTCGGGTTCTCGAAGGAGAAGTCCTTCAGATACTGATGCACCACGGTCAAGGGTGCGGCAGTCTGATCGGCGGCGTTGCCGGCGGGCTGGGCGGGGTTCTGGTCGGCCATGAGGGTCCCTGATCTTGAAGTCGTTATTTTTTCGCGTGGCCCTTGGACTGGACCGTCCCGCGAAGCATGTTCGGAATCGGCGCTCCCGCTAGCACCTTCGCTTGGGCTTGGCAACCGCGGCGGGTCGAGGCGCCCGACACCAAGGACGTAACCATCTGAAATCACAGGAGATTGGAATGGCGGACACCAACCGGGGCGAGCTTGCGGTCATCGTCGGCGCCGGCACCGGCCTTTCGGCCAGCCTGGCCAGGACGCTCGCCGCCGCAGGCATGAAGCTGGTCCTGGCGGCCCGCCGTCCGGAGAAGCTGGGCGAGCTCGTGAAGGCGACCGGCGCCGAGGCCCTGGCCTGCGACGCGACCAAGCCCGCCGAGGTGAAGGCGCTGTTCCAGCGGATCGAAGCCGTGCCGGATCTGGTGGTCTTCAACGCCGGATATCGCACCCGGGGCCCCTTCGTCGAGCTGGACCCGGTCGAGGTCGAGAAGACCCTGATCTCCTCGGCCTATGGCGGATTCCTGGTGGCGCAGGAAGCGGCGAAGCGGATGCTGCCGAAAGGAAAGGGCTCGATCTTCTTCACCGGCGCTTCGGCCAGCGTGAAGGGCTATGCGCAATCGGCGCCCTTCGCGATGGCGAAGTTCGCGCTGCGCGGCCTGGCCCAGAGCCTCGCCCGGGAGCTCCAGCCCAAGGGCATCCATGTCGCGCATTTCGTGATCGACGGCGGCATCGCCGGCACGACCGCGGAGCGTGTCGGGGGCGACGACAAGTGGCTCAGTCCCGATGCCATCGCGCAGACCTATCTCGATGTGCATCGCCAGCACCGCAGCGCCTGGAGCACCGAGATGGAAGTGCGGCCCTGGACGGAGAATTTCTAGGCGGCGACGAACTCTTCCGCCTTCAGTTCCAGATAGACGCTGTCCACCCAGGTCTCGCCGATCTTGAAGGTGCGTTCGGCATAGCCGGTGCGCTTGAAGCGGAGGCGTTCCAGCAAAGTCAGCGAGCGGATGTTGGCGGGATCGACATCGGCGCGCACGCTGGCGAAGCGCAGCGCCCCGAAGCCGTGGTGCAGCAACGCGCCGACGGCTTCCCGGGCGATGCCCTGGCCCCAGACCTCGCGGTGAAACAGGAAGCCGATCTCGTTGCCCATCCAGAAGGCGACCCGGCCGACCACCCGGCCGTCGCGCAGGACCGCGAAATCATGCGCATCGCCGCGGCTGGTGGCGGCGAC
Source organism: Dongia sp. (assembly GCF_041905885.1). Taxonomy (NCBI): domain Bacteria; kingdom Pseudomonadati; phylum Pseudomonadota; class Alphaproteobacteria; order Rhodospirillales; family Dongiaceae; genus Dongia; species Dongia sp. The sequence goes on from NZ_JAYRKD010000002.1 coordinate 186,290, forward strand.
GCTTTCCGCAACCCAGGTCTCGGTCTCGCCCATCGCGACATGCGGCACGGTCGACCAGAAACGCATGGTTTCTGCGTCCGAGAGCATCTCGTGCAAAGCCGGCGCGTCGTAACCCGCCAGGCGCCGCAGGATGAGGCGCGGAGTCTCGATGATCGGCTCGCTCATGGCCGCAAGGTGGGATCGAACTTCACCACCTCGGCATTCTTCACGTCGAGCCCAGTCAAGGTCCGGATGAAGCCCCAATGGCTGACCACGCCGACATGGCGCCAGTCCCGGAGCTGCGCGGCCTTCACCCGGAAATCGTTGCAGCGGCGGTGCACCGATTCCTGCGGCTCGTTCTCCGGCCACCAGATCTCCTCGAGATGGCTGAAATCGAGCGCCGGCCAAGTCTCGGAGAGTGCGCTGATCGGCGTGCCGATATCGCAGGTCCAGCAGGCATGCTCATGCACGATCGGCTCGACCTCGACCGGCAGCTTCAGGTCCTCGGCCAGGATCGCCGCGGTCTCCAGCGCCCGGGTATAGGGGCTGGTGATCAGCCGCTGGATCGGATGGCCGTCGCGGCGGATGATCGCGGCCGCGCGCCGCACCTGCTCCTTGCCCTGGGCGGTGAGCTTCGGGTCGGTGATGCCGGGGTCCTTGCGGGTGCGGTTGAAGACGGCGTTGAACTCGGACTCGCCGTGGCGGATCAGGATCATGTGCCGGATGACCCGTCCTTCAGGCGCGGCTGGTCGGGTTCCGGCGCTTCCGGATCCACGTCCGAATCCACAATCGAATACTCGCCCTCGATTACCCCGCCTCGGTTCATCCCCGCGCCCGTCCGGGGCTCTGGCCTGGCCCCGAAGCCGCTGCCATAGACCTTCACGTCGAAGTGACGGGCGGCGCGGCGCAGCAGGTAGTTGCGGGTCCAGGGCAGGAACAGGAACAGGGCGATGATATCGCTGATGAAACCGGGGATGGTCAGCAGGAAGCCGCCCAAGGCGAAGCAGGCCGCGTCGATCAGGCTATGGCCCGGCTCCTCGCCGCGGGCGACCGCCAGCCGGAGATTCACCACCGCGTTCAAGCCCACCCGCTGGATCACCATGATGCCGAGGATCACCCCCAGAACCACCAGGCCCAGCATCGGAATCACGCCGATCCAATAGGAAACCAGGACAAAACCCGGAATTTCCAGGAAAGGCAGCATAACGGCGGTCAAGGTCACGAAACGGGTCATAGTTGTTGGCGGGGCCAAGGCTTCCTATGTAAAATGGAAATCAATGCTTTACTCTGTTCCGGCGGGGTGTTCCACCCGTGCCGGCCGGGGTTGTTTCCCAGATAGATAGGCATCGAACCGCACCGTGACCGGATTTGATCTGATTATCTTCGCCGTCCTTGCCGTGTTTCTCGGCTGGAAGCTTTATACGGTGCTCGGCCGACGCACCGGCAACGAGCGTTCGATCGATCCCTTCATGACCAAGCCGGGCTCGGCCCCGACCGGCACGCCCAACAGCGAGCCGGCGGCCCGCGCGCCGCGCCTGGATGCACCGGCCAACGAGGACGCGCCGCAGCCGCGCGAGGAGCGCAGCGTCCTGCCGCGCGAGCAGCGCCAGCTGGAGGCGGTGATTGCCCAAGCGCCGGAATCCGCCCGTAAGGGATTGGAAGCGATCCGCGCCGCCGACCCGGAATTCGACGCCGTCTCCTTCCTGGCCGGTTCGAAGATCGCCTTTGACATGATCTTGACCGCCTTCGCCGCCGGCGACGCCAACGCGCTGAAGCCCCTGCTGGCGCCAGAGGTGATGCAGCAGTTCGGCTCGGCCATCAGCGACCGCCTGCGCCGCAAGGAGACCTTGAAGACGACCCTGGTCGGCATCATCGGCCTCGAGCTGGTGGATGCGGAGATGAAAGGACCGGATGCGCGGGTCAAGGTGAAGTTCGTCTCGCAGCAGGTGAACGTGACCCAGGACAGCGAAGGCCGGATCGTCGATGGCCATCCCAACGAGGTCGCAACCATCACCGACGTCTGGACCTTCAGCCGCCCGGTGACGGCGCGCGATCCGAACTGGGTCCTGATCGGCACGGAAAGCCCGAACTGAGAGCTTAGAACCACGGGGGATCTATGCAGGCTCGGCAGGCCGGACAGCAACGCCGGACCGGTAAGCGCCGAAGCCAGCCGCATCGACCCGGCGCGCCGCACAAGGGCAAGCAGCGCAGCGTCAAGCATCCCGTCGCCAAGAAGCGCGCTGCCCGGAAATCGGCGCAACTCGCGGCCTTGCGCAAGCTTCTGCACCATGGCCGGCACTCCTTCACGCTCGCGTCGCTCGGCCTGCTGATGCTGGTGGCATCCTGCGCCACGCCGCGGGTCGGCGAGGCGCCGGACCATAGCCTGGCGCTGGTCGCGACCGATTTCGACTCCCTGCCCGGCTGGGAGCGCGACAGGCTCGCCGAGGCCCTGCCGGCCTTGCAGAACAGCTGTGCCGCCTTCGCCAAATGGCCCGACGACAAGGCCGTCGGCAAGCTCGGCGGCCAGGCCGGCGACTGGCGCGCCGCCTGCAGCGCTGCAATGCAAGTGCAAGCCGGCGACAACACCGGCATGGCGATCTTCCTGAAGACCTATTTCCAGCCCTACCGCGCGCTCGACCGCACCACCGACCAGGGGCTCTTCACCAGCTACTACGAGACCGAGCTCGACGGCGCGCGGGCGCGCGGCGGCGCCTATACCGTGCCGCTCTACAAGGCGCCCGACCCGCCGGTCACCTTCACCCGCGCCCAGATCGACAACGGCGCGCTGGCCGGCAAGGGCCTGGAGCTGATGTGGCTCAAGGACCCGGTCGATGCCTGGATGCTGCACATCCAGGGCTCGAGCGTGGTGAAGCTGCCCGACGGCAAGATCACCCGCATCGGCTATGCCGGCAATAACGGGCAGGACTTCGTGCCCGTCGCCCGGCTGATGATCCAGGAAGGCCTGATCCCGAAGGGCCAGGCCTCGATGCAGTCGGTGCGGTCATGGCTGCAGGCGCACCCGGCCGAGGCCCAAACCTGGATGCAGAAGAATCCCCGCTACATCTTCTTCCGTGAGCTCGACAGCTCGGCCGGGCTGCCGACCGGTCCCAACGGCGCCCTCGGCGTGACCTTGACGCCGACCCGCAGCATGGCCGTAGACCCGGCCTATATGCCGTTGGGCGTCCCGGTCTGGCTGGATACCCAAGCTCCGGACGGGACGCCGCTGCAGCGGCTGATGGTGGCCCAGGACGTCGGCTCGGCGATTAAAGGCCCGATCCGCGGCGATCTCTTCTGGGGCACCGGCGAGACCGCCCTGGAATTTGCCGGACGGATGAAAAACAGCGGCCGCTATTATGTCCTGTTGCCGAAAACCGTGGCGACGCGTAACACCTTGACCGTCAGCGAGCTCAACACCGACGGATCGAATTGAGTATGCCGCCCGCATCCCAGGGCCAGCGCGTCGCCCTGTTCGTCACCTGCCTGGTCGATCTCTTCCGCCCTTCGGTCGGCTTCGCTGCCGTGAAACTCATCGAGCAGGCCGGCTTCACCGTCGAAGTGCCCGAGGCGCAGACCTGCTGCGGCCAGCCCGCGTATAATTCCGGCGACCGCGCCGACACCCAGGCGATCGCCCGCAACACCATCCAGGCTTTCGAAGGCTACGACTATATCGTCGCCCCTTCCGGCTCCTGCGGCGGCATGCTGCATTGCCACTATCCGGAGCTGCTGGCCGACGATCCCAAATGGGCCGCCCGCGCCGTCGCCTTCGCCGCGCGCACGTATGAGCTCACCCAGTTCCTGGTCGAAGTCGCCAAGGTCAAGATCGACGCCGCCTTCCCGTCGCGGGTCACCTATCACGACTCCTGCTCCAGCCTGCGCGAGATGGGCGTGAAGACCCAGCCCCGGCAGCTGCTCGGCCAGGTGAAGGGCGTGCAGCTCTCGGAACTCGCCGAGACCGAGGCCTGCTGCGGCTTCGGCGGCACCTTCTGCGTCAAGTTTCCCGACATCTCCAACAAGATGGTCGAGCGCAAGACCGCCGACATCACGGCAAGCGGTGCCGACACCTTGCTCGCCGGCGACCTCGGCTGCCTGATGAACATCGCCGGCAAGCTCAAGCGCGAAGGCAGCGCGGTCAAGGTTCGCCATGTGGCAGAGGTGCTGGCCGGCATGACCGACCAGGCCGCGATCGGAGAGGCGGAGTAAGGCCATGGTTCAGCCGAATGCCAACGCCTTCTCCGCTGAATCCACCAAGGCGCTCGCCGATCCGCAATTGCAGGAGGCGCTGAGCGTTCTCCGGGTCCAGTCGATCCCGAACCGCCTCAAGGCCGCGAACAACCTCGCTGAGTTCGAGCTGCTGCGCGACCGCGCGCGCGACTTGAAGGACCACATCCTCGGCCATCTCGATCAATACCTGCTGCAATTCGAGGCGCAGGTGAAGGCCTCGGGCGGCGAGGTCCATTGGTGCAGCGATGCCGAGACCGCGCGGCAGACCGTGCTCCGGCTCTGCCGCGAGGCCAATGCCAAGACGGTCACCAAGGGCAAGACCATGATCGGCGAGGAGATCGGCATCAACGATTTCCTCGAGGCGAACGGCATCGAGCCGGTCGAGACCGATCTCGGCGAATACATCATCCAGCTCCGGCACGAGATCCCGAGCCATATCATCGGCCCGGCCCTGCACGTCACCAAGCGCCAGGTCGAGGAGACCTTCCGCGAGCACCACACCGATCTCGACGCCAACCGCTCGCTGGAGGAACCGGCGGCCCTGATGGCGGAGGCGCGCGCGAAGCTGCGCGACCGCTATTTCGAGGCTGATGTCGGCATCACCGGCGCGAATTTCCTGATCGCCGAAACCGGCTCGACGGTGATCGTCACCAACGAGGGCAACGGCGACCTCACCCAAACCCTGCCGAAGATGCACATCGCCATCACCTCGATCGAGAAGGTGGTCCCCACCCTCGAGGATGCGATGACGCTGCTGCGCGTACTGCCGCGCTCGGCGACCGGCCAGGAGCTCTCGGTCTACGTCACCTTCTCGACCGGGCCGCGCCGCCAGACCGATCCGGATGGTCCAAAGGCCTTCCATGTCGTGCTGCTGGACAACGGTCGCAGTTCCTATCTCGGCGGGCCGATGCAGGAGATGCTGCGCTGCATCCGCTGCGGCGCCTGCATGGACCACTGCCCGGTCTATCACGCGGTCGGCGGCCATGCTTACGGGTGGGTCTATCCCGGGCCGATCGGCTCGATCCTGACTCCGGCGCTGGTCGGCGTCGAGAATGCGAAGCACCTGCCGCATGCCTCGTCGCTCTGCGGCCGTTGCGAATCCGTCTGTCCGGTGCGGATCCCGATCCCGAAACTGCTGCGGCATTGGCGCGAGGAGGAATTTACCCGCGCCATCACCCCGGCGACGCAGCGCTCCGGCCTCGGCCTCTGGGCCTGGTTCGCCAAGCACCCGGCGCTCTACCGCATCGCCGCGCGCTGGGGTACGCGGATCCTGAAGTTCATCGCCGACGGACGCGGCAGCGTCTCGACCTTGCCGCTGGCCGGCGGCTGGACCCGGCACCGCGACTTTCCGGCGCCGGAGGGCAAGACCTTTCACGACCAGTGGCGCGCGAGGAAAAGGACATGAGCACCGATCGCGACCGCATGCTGGCGACGATTCGCGCCGGCGTCTCCCGCTCGCCCACCAAGGGCACGCCGAAGCCGGGGCCGCTGGTGCCGCAACGCGGCCAGCAGACCGGGCGCGCCCTGGTCGATCTCTTCCGCAAGCAGGCCGAAGCGGCTTCCGCCACCGTCGTTGAAGTGGCGCGCGCCGAAGATGTCCCGGCCGCGGTCGCCGAATACCTGCGCGGCCGCAATCTGCCGCCGCAGATCAAGCTTGCGCCCGACGCGCGGGTGCAGGGTCTCGACTGGAAGAGCCAGCCTTTGCTCGAGACCAGCAGCGGCGCCAGCGACGGCCATGATCCCGCTTCGGTCACGCCGGTCCTGGCCGGCGTCGCCGAAACCGGCACCCTGATGGTGCATTCCGGCGACGCGACGCCGAACACCCTGCACTTTCTCCCGGAAACGCATATCGCGGTGGTCTATGCCGATGAGCTGGTCGGCACCTATGAGGAAGGCTGGACCGCCTTGCGCGCGAAACAGGGCGGCGATCTTTCCAACGGCGCCATGCCGCGCACGGTCAGTTTTGTGACCGGGCCATCCCGGAGCGCCGATATCGGGAAGATTCTGCTGATGGGCGCCCATGGCCCGAAGCGGCTGCATGTCATCCTGGTCGATGCCCCGAAACCCTCGGCGCGACCGACTCACTGAATCCCGATGGCGCGGCGCCCGATCAGCGAGGAGGAGCGGGCGCTCTGGCAATTGATCGCCCGGACCGCGACGCCTTTGAAGCGGCGCCGCAAGTCCGAGCCGAAACCGCCACCGTCGCCCGAACCGCCGGCGCCGAAACTCGCCAAGCCGAAGACCAAGCCGTCGCCGCCGAAGGCGCCCACTCCCGTCGCACCGCCGCCGGTGCGGCCGCACGAGCTCTCGCATGGCAAGGCGGTCGGCATCGACAAGCGCCAGGCCGAGCGTTTCCGCCGCGGCAAGACGCCGATCGAAGGCAAGATCGATCTCCACGGCCGCACCCAGCAGGAGGCGCATGACGACCTCCACCACTTCGTCGCCCGCGCCCATGCCTCGGGAAAGCGCATGGTGCTGGTGATCACCGGCAAGGGCATCACCGGCTCGAAGTCCGGCGTGCTGCGCGAGAACGTGCCGCGTTGGCTGAACGAGCCGACCTTGCGCCGCCACGTCCTCGCCTTCGACTACGCCGAGCCGCAACACGGCGGCGAAGGCGCGCTCTACGTGCTGCTGAAGCGGAAGAAGTGAGCCAAGCAGCGCTGGATTTTCCCGCGTTCGTACCTATAATCGAACGTATGACGAACGGGTTCTCAGAAGATCATTCCGGTTCACTGGTTACGGTTTCCTCGGTTATCGAGGCGATCAAGCGCGGCTGTGCAGCCGAGCATGCAGCGGGCCGATCACTCGTGGAAATGGATCCAAACTATCCAGGCGCATTGATCGAGATCGCTCCGGACGGCCGCCGATTCATCGTTGAGCTTATCGGCGAACAGGGTGCCAGAAAGCTCCGGCGGATATCCGAGATCCACCTCGACCAGAGCTAGTCACGTCAGATGGCGCAACCCGCCCTCTATATCGTGGCCGGACCGAATGGTTCGGGTAAGACGACCTTTGCGTTGAACGATCCAGCCCTCAACGCAATTCCCTTCATCAATGCGGATATCGAGGCTGAACGGTTGAGTCCTGGCAGCCCTGCCAGGGCGGCGCTCGCCGCAGGTCGGACAACTCTCACCAACATTGCCCGACAGATATCCCAAGCAGATACATTCGCACTTGAGACCACGCTGTCAGGACTGAGCACGCTGACTACGATGCGGCGTGCTCAGGCCGCCGGATACATGATCGATCTGTCCTATCTTTGCTTGGACTCGCCTGATCTGAACAGGACTCGTGTCGCCATGCGCGTGGCGGCGGGCGGCCACGATATTCCCGACGAAGATATCTTCCGCCGCTATTCTCGAAGTCTGCGCAATCTGCCCGCCGCAGTCGCGCTCGCGGATCGCGCCCGGGTCTTCGACAATACCAGGGGCGAGACACCAAGACTGATCTTTGAGTTGCATGAACATCAAATCCTGCGTGTGCATTCGCCGTTGCCGGACTGGTTCAAGACGGCATTTCAGATCGAAAGCTCGGCCGCAGAAATCCAAGGACCCATCGAAGACCGGCTGCAAGCGCTTAGGGTCAATCCGCGATGACGCCCTTCGGCCAGCGCCTGCGAGACTTGCGGCAGCAGCACGGCCGCGCGCTGAAAGACATGGCGCGCGCCCTCAAAGTTTCCTCGGCCTATCTCTCCGCCCTCGAGCACGGCCATCGCGCGCAGCCGAAGCCGGGTTTCGTGCAGCAGGTGGCGGCTTATTTCAATCTCGCCTGGGAGGAGGTGGATGAGCTGAAGGCGCTGGCCGAGCTTTCCGATCCCAAACCCAGCATCGACACCCGCGGGCTCTCGCCGCTGGCGACGGAAGTGGCGAACCGGCTCAGGAAGAAGATCAAGCTGCTGGACGAGGCGGCGCTGAAAGCGATCCTGAAGCAGCTCGGCAAATAATGTCAGCTTTCCGTCACCCATCGGCCAGGCGGGAACTCTTGCCCGGCCGCGCGCGTTCGCGTAAGCCTCGTCCCGGCCCTCCCTGCATCTCCTCCGAGGTTTCATGAACGACTGGATTTCGGCCATCATCCTTGGCGCGATCGAGGGCTTCACGGAATTCCTGCCGATCTCCTCGACCGGCCATTTGATCCTGGCCGGCGAAGTCCTGGGTTTCCAGGACACCACCGGCAAGGTGTTCGAAGTGGTGATCCAGCTCGGCGCCATTCTCTCGGTCGTGGTGTTTTCCTTCGGGCGGCTCTGGAAGGTGCTGGTCGGGCTGCCGAGCGAACCCGGTGCGCGGCGATTTGCGCTCGCGGTGCTGCTGGCCTTCCTGCCGGCGGTGGTGCTCGGCCTGGTCTTCCACGATTTCATCAAGACGGTGCTGTTCTCGCCCTGGGTGGTCTGCGTGACCCTGGTGCTGGGCGGCATCGCGATCCTGGCGATCGAGCGCATGGCGCCGTGCCCGCGCTACAAGAGCATCGAGGACATGCCGATGCGCACGGCGCTGGGGATCGGCTTCTGCCAGGCGCTGGCGATGATCCCCGGCATCAGCCGCTCCGGCGCCACCATTCTCGGCGGCGAATTGCTCGGCGTCGATCGCCGGATCGCCACCGAGTTCACTTTCTATCTCGCTATCCCCACCATGCTGGGCGCCAGCGTGCTCGATCTCTACAAGGCGCGCCACGACCTCACCACGGACGGCCTGGGCCTGATCGCCGTCGGTTTTGTCACCGCCTTCATCGTGGCGATCCCGGTGGTCAAGGGACTGATCGGCTTCGTCGGCCGCTATGGCCTGGCACCCTTCGCCTGGTACCGGATCGTCTTCGGCCTCGGCTTCGCGGCCTGGCTGTTCTACGCGGGGTGACTAATGCCGAGACCTGCCGGTCTCGTGCCGAATGCAGTCGACTGGAGATGGCCGGGTCGGGCCCGGCCATGACGCGGTAGCGTTACAGAATGAACTTCGACAAGTCCGCGTTCTTCGCCAGCGGTGCGACCTTGTCCTTCACCATCTGGGCGTCGATGCGGATGGTCTTGCCGCTCTGCTCGCTGGCGGTGAAGGAGACCTCTTCCAGCAGGCGCTCCATCACGGTCTGAAGCCGGCGCGCGCCGATATTCTCGACCGTCGAATTGATGTCGGTCGCAAGGTCCGCGAGCGCGTCGATCGCGTCATCCGCGAAGTCGAGCGTGACCTCCTCGGTCTTCAGCAGCGCGACGTATTGCTTGATCAGGCTCGCTTCCGGCTCGACCAGGATCCGCTTCATGTCCTCGCGGGTGAGCGCATTCAGCTCGACGCGGATCGGCAGGCGGCCCTGCAACTCCGGCAGCAGGTCGGAGGGCTTGGCGAGATGGAAGGCGCCGGAGGCGATGAACAATATATGATCGGTTTTGACCGGGCCATGCTTGGTCGTGACTTGGGTGCCCTCGATCAGCGGCAGCAGGTCGCGCTGCACGCCTTCGCGGCTCACATCGGCGCCGATTCGGCCATGCTCGGAGCGCGCACAGATCTTGTCGATCTCGTCGATGAAGACGATGCCGTGCTGCTCGACCGCGCGGATCGATTCCGCCGTCACCTTCTCCAGGTCCAGCAGCTTCTCGCTCTCCTCGGCGACCAGCACTTCGTAGGAATCCGCGACCGACATGCGGCGCGGCTTCTGTCGCCCGCCGCCCAGCGCGCTGCCCAGCACTTCATTGAGGTTGATCATGCCCATGCTGGCGCCGGGCATGCCGGGGATGTCGAAGGTCGGCAGATTGCCGCCGCCGCTGTCCTTGACGTTGACCTCGATCTCCTTGCCGTCGAGCTCTCCCGAACGCAGCATGCGGCGGAACTTGGCGCGGGTCTCGGCGCTGGCATCGGTGCCGACCAGGGCGTCGAGCACGCGCTCCTCGGCGAGGCCCTCGGCCTTGGCGGTGACCTGGCGCTTGGCCTTCTCCTTGGTCATGGCGATCGCGATTTCCACCAGGTCGCGCACGATCTGCTCGACGTCGCGGCCGACATAGCCGACCTCGGTGAACTTGGTGGCCTCGACTTTGAGGAACGGCGCCTGCGCCAGCTTGGCGAGCCGGCGCGCGATCTCGGTCTTGCCGACGCCGGTCGGGCCGATCATCAGGATGTTCTTCGGCATCACCTCGTCGCGGATCTCCGGGGCGAGCTGCTGCCGGCGCCAGCGGTTCCTGAGCGCGATGGCGACGGCGCGCTTGGCATCGCCCTGCCCGACGATGAAGCGGTCGAGCTCCGACACGATCTCGCGCGGCGTGAGCGCAGCCGCGGCACTTTCGGCGGGCGCTTCGATCTTTTTCGCGGGTTCGGCCATGGCGTTACAGCTTTTCCAGGATGACGTTGTGATTGGTGTAGATGCAGATGTCGCCGGCGATCTTCATCGCCTTGCGGGCGATCGTCTCCGCATCGAGGTCGTCGCGATCGACCAGCGCCCGTGCCGCGGCCAAGGCATAGGCCCCGCCCGAGCCGATCCCGATCAGGCCATCCTCGGGCTCCAGCACGTCCCCGGTGCCGGTCAGCACCAGGGAGACCGACTTGTCGGCCACCGCCATCATCGCTTCCAAACGCCGCAGATAGCGGTCGGTGCGCCAGTCCTTGGCCAGCTCGACGCAGGCCCGCGCCAGCTGCCCCGGATGCTGCTCCAGCTTGCCTTCCAGCCGCTCGAACAGGGTCAGGGCGTCGGCGGTGGCGCCGGCGAAACCGGCGATCACCTGGCTGGGTCCATCGGGCTTGCCCAGGCGCCGCAGCTTGCGGGCGTTGGACTTCATCACGGTATGGCCGACGGTCACCTGGCCGTCGCCGGCCAGCACGACTTCCGGGCCTTTGCGGACCAAAAGGATGGTGGTGCCATGCCAGGGCGAGAGGCCATGGGCGGCGGCGTCTTGGGAGGGGTTCTGCGACATGGGGCTCAAATAGGTTAACGAGCCAAGGGATTCAACTGGGCGTTCAAGCCGCGGCTGCTTGGCCTCTCGGGATAACGCTGGTAAGAAACCCGCCCAGCACGGCTTTGGCAAGATATTGGAACCCCTCGATGCAGGCTTTTGGGCGTAAGGCGAGTGTCGCGCGCAAGACCAAGGAGACCGAGATCTCGGTCTCGGTCGATCTCGACGGCTCGGGCAAATCCGAGATCGCGACCGGAATCGGCTTCCTCGACCATATGCTGGAGCAGCTCTCCCGCCACAGCCTGATCGACCTCACCGTGAAGGCGAAGGGCGACCTGCACATCGACTTCCACCACACCACCGAGGATACCGGGATCGCGATCGGCGAGGCGGTCTCGCAGGCGCTCGGCGAGCGCCGCGGCATCAACCGCTATGGCGATGCCATGATCCCGATGGACGAGACGCTGACCCGGGTCGCACTCGATGCCTCGAACCGGCCATATCTCATCTGGAAGGTCAACTTCACCAAGCCGAAGCTCGGCGAGATGGACACCGAGCTGTTCAAGGAATGGTTCCAGGCCTTTGCCCAGTCGGCCGGCCTGACCCTTCATGTCGAGAACATCTACGGCGAGAACAACCATCACATCGTCGAGAGCTGCTACAAGGGCCTCGCCCGCGCGCTCCGCGTGGCGGTCGAGATCGACCCCCGCAAGTCCGATGCGATCCCGTCCACCAAGGGCGTGCTCGGCGGAACCCTGAAGGCCTAAAAGGGAAAGCCTGAGGATGGCGGTCGTCGTCGTCGATTACGGTGCGGGGAATCTGAAATCCGCCGCCAAGGCGCTCATGGAAGCGGCCAAGGGCAGCGGCGTCGAAGTCGCGGTCACGGCCGACCCTCAAACCGTGCGCCATGCCGACCGCATCGTGCTGCCAGGCGTCGGCGCCTTCGCCGATTGCAAGGCCGGGCTGGAATCCCTGCCCGGCATGGTCGAGGCGCTCAGCGAGACGGTGCTGGAGAAGCGGCGCCCCTTCCTCGGCATCTGCGTCGGCATGCAGCTGATGGCGACGCTCGGCATCGAATACGGCGAGCATCCGGGCCTCGACTGGATCAAGGGCAGGGTGGTCAAGCTCAGGCCCGGTGACGCCAACCTCAAGATCCCGCAGATCGGCTGGAACAACCTCAGTGCCTCGCCGCATCCGGTCCTGCGCGGCCTGCCGAAGGATGCGGATGCTTATTTCGTGCATTCCTATCACTTCGTCGCCGAGGACAGCGCCGACGTGCTCAGCCGCATCGACTATGGCGGGCCGGTGGTCGCGGCGATCGGTCGCGACAACCTGCTCGGCGTGCAATTCCACCCCGAGAAGAGCCAGGCGGTCGGCCTGAAGCTGCTCGGCGATTTCCTGAAGTGGCATCCTTAATGATCTTGTTTCCCGCGATCGACCTGAAGAACGGCCAATGCGTGCGCCTGCGCCAGGGCGACATGGGCCAGGTGACTCTGTTCAACGCCGATCCCGCCGACCAGGCCGGCAAATTCCTGCGCGACGGCGCCGAATGGCTGCACCTCGTGGACCTGGACGGCGCCTTCGCCGGCGCACCGGTCAACGCGGCGGCGGTCGAAGCGATCCTTAAAACCGTGAAGATCCCGGTGCAGCTCGGCGGCGGCATCCGTGATCTCGCCCGGATCGAGGATTGGCTGAAGAAGGGCATCGCCCGGGTGATCCTCGGCACGGTCGCGCTGAAGAAACCGGAACTGGTCAAGGGCGCGGCACAGCTCTTCCCGAAGCGGATCGCCGTCGGCATCGATGCGAAGGCGGGCCGGGTCGCGGTCGAAGGCTGGGCGGAGACCAGCGATGTGACCGCGCTCGACCTCGCCCGCCGCTTCGAGGATGCCGGCGTCGCCGCGATCATCTACACCGACATCGACCGCGACGGCCTGCTGCAGGGCGTCAACGCCGAAGCGACGGCCGAGCTCGCGTCGCGCCTCACCATCCCGGTCATCGCCTCGGGCGGTGTTGCCGGCCCCGAGGACATCGACCGGCTGAAAGCCGTGCTGCCGCAGTCGAAGAAGGGCGGCGGCGGGATCGCCGGCGTCATCGCCGGCCGCGCGCTCTATGACGGGCGGCTGGATCTCCGTGCCGCCATCACCGCATTGAAGGCCGCATAATGCTCAAGATGCGCATCATCCCCTGCCTCGACGTGAAGGACGGGCGCGTGGTGAAAGGCGTCAACTTCGTCAACCTGGTCGATGCCGGCGACCCGGTCGAGCAGGCGCGGGTCTATGACCAGGCCGGCGCCGACGAGCTCTGCTTCCTCGATATCACCGCCTCCTCCGACAACCGCGATACGCTCTATGACGTGGTGCAGCGCACCGCCGAAGCCTGCTTCATGCCGCTGACCGTGGGCGGCGGCGTGCGCAAGATCGAGGACATCCGCAAGCTCCTGCTCTCCGGCTCCGACAAGGTCTCGATCAACACCGCGGCCGTGAACGATCCCGACTTCGTCAAACAGGCGGCGCAGAAATTCGGCGACCAATGCATCGTGGTCTCGATCGACGCCAAGGAGACTTCGCCCGGCAAGTTCGAGATCTTCACCCATGGCGGCCGCAACGCGACCGGCATCGATGCCGTCGGCTTTGCCAAGCGCATGGCGGAGAACGGCGCCGGCGAGCTGCTGGTGACATCGATGGACCGCGACGGCACCAGGGCCGGCTACAACCTGGCGCTGACCCGCGCCATCGCCGATGCGGTGACCGTGCCGGTGATCGCCTCGGGCGGCGTCGGCACGCTCGACCATCTGGTCGAAGGCATTCGCGAGGGCCACGCGACCGCTGTCCTCGCCGCGTCGATATTTCATTTCGGCACCTACACGATTGCCGAAGCCAAGGCGCATATGGCCAAGGCCGGCTTGCCGATGCGGCTGGTGAACTAGGGGGCGCAGATGGCGGAAGACAATGTTCTCGAGCAGCTCTACCAGGTGATCCTGACGCGGCGCGGGGCGGATCCGGCGCAGTCCAACACCGCGCGGCTGCTTGCCAAAGGCAAGAAGAAGATCGCCCAGAAGCTCGGCGAGGAAGCGGTCGAAACCCTGATCGAAGGCGTCAAAGGCGACCGCGACGGCGTGATCTCGGAATCCGCCGACCTGCTCTATCATCTGCTGGTGCTCTGGGCGGCACTCGATGTGAAGCCCGACGAAGTCTGGGCGGCGCTGCGGGCCCGCGAAGGCATCTCCGGCATCGCCGAAAAGGCGTCGCGGCCCAAAGACTGACCGTGGTTTACTGCAGCATCCCTGGAGCGAGGCGAGGTACGCGATGAGCTACGACATGAACAACATCTTCGCCAAGATCATCCGCGGCGAGATCCCGAGCGACAAGCTCTACGAGGACGAGCATGTGCTCGCCTTCAAGGACATCCGCCCCCAGGCCAAGGTCCATGTCCTGATCATCCCGAAGGGACCTTACGTCTCGGCCCAGGACTTCTCCGAGAAGGCCTCGGATGCCGAGCTCGCCGCCATGCACCGCGCGATCGGCAAGGTGGCGAAGGCGGTGGGCGTGGCGGTCACCGGCTACCGCGTCATCGCCAACACCGGCGCCGACGGACGGCAGGAGGTGCCGCACTATCACATCCACATCCTCGGCGGCCAGAACATGGGCCGCATGGTCGCGCTGGACTGATTGCACCCATACATTTCTCGGCTTCCCCTCACATCAGCTGTGAGGAAACCTCTATTGCGGGCGAGGGCGGGTCTTGCGATGGTCCGGCCGCCTGCAACACGGGGAGGCGCAGATGCACCGGCTCTATGACAGCGCGATTTCCGGCAATGCCTACAAGGTGCGGCTGCTGCTGCATCATCTCGGGATTCCGTTCGAGCGGATCGAGATGAATGTCGATGACGGCTCGACCCGGAGACCTGAGTTCCTGAAGATCAATCCCAACGGCAAGGTCCCGGCCCTGCAATTTCCGGACGGCCGCGTACTGTTCGAATCCAACGCCATCATCTTCTACCTGGCGCAAGGCACGCGATACTGGCCGACCGACCGCTGGGACCAGGGCCAGGCCATGCAATGGATGAACTTTGAGCAGTACAGCCACGAGCCGACCGTCGCCGTGGTCCGGCACTGGGTCGCGCATCTCGGCAAGACGCCGCAGAACGAGCCGCTGCTGCCGGCCAAGATCGCCGCCGGCGAGCGCGCGCTCGGCGTGATGGAGGGGCATCTCAAGGACCACCGCTGGTTCGCCGGCGACGCCTACTCGATCGCCGACATCGCGCTCTACGCCTATACCCATGTTGCCGAAGAGGGTGGCGCCTTCGAGCTCAGGCGCTATCCGGCGATCCAGGACTGGCTCCGCCGTGTTGCAGCGCAAGATCGGCATATTACCATCACTGGGTGAGATCCAGCGCAGACCGTTCCGCAGCACCGAACGCGACTGGCCGCGATCCGCTTGGCTTTCCTGGCCCGTCGCGCCGAGCGTGCGCGCGCCTGCATAATCCTAGGTTGCAATCGCCTTGCACCAATTTGGCCGAAATGCTACCCATCGGTCACTTTGGCTCAGGCGCCGAACCGGTTGGCAATCATGGCGGAACGGCGCGTATTGAGCTCGAGCGCGGAGGAGCGGGTCCTCTCACTGATCATCCCGGTCTACTACAACGCGGAGTCCCTGCGGGACGTCGCCAAGGCAGTCGCTTGGCTTGAAGCGGCGCTGGCGCAGCGGAAACTCGGCCTGGAAGCGATCTTCGTCGATGACGGATCCGGCGATGACTCGCTGGCGGAATTGCTGAAGATCAAGAACGCACGGCCCGCCACCAAGATCATCAAGTTCACCCGCAACTTCGGGGCCGTGCAGGCGGTCCGCGCCGGCATGCGGCACGCCACCGGCGACGTGGTGGCCTATATGGCGGCCGACCTGCAGGACCCGATCGAGCAGGTCGTGGCCATGGTCGATGCTTGGCTCGCCGGCGGGCGCTATGTGATCAGCGTGCGCCGCTCGCGCGCCGATCCACTGCTGACCCGGATCGCCGCGCGCATCTACTATCGCCTCATTCGGATGCTGGTGGCGCCGGACTTTCCGCGCAAGGGCTATGACTTCCGGCTGATGGACCGCGCGATCGCCAAGCAGCACGAGGCGATCCCGGCCTACGTCAACCCGATCATTTTCGAGTTCTATCTCGGCTTCAAGCCGACCGTGCTCGAGTATGACCGGCGCGAGCGGGTCCACGGCAAGTCGCGCTGGAGCTTTCGCAAGCGGCTGAACCTGATGCTGGACACCATCCTCGGCTTCTCGGTGCGCCCGCTGCGCATGTTCTCGGCGATCGGCGTGCTGACCGCGGCGGCCAGCGTTTGCTACGGCATCTTCCTGGTGATCGCGACCTTGCTGCATGGCGGCGACATGCCGGGCTTCGCGACCATCGCCACCTTGATTTCGTTCTTCTTCAGTCTGGTGCTGCTGATGCTGGGCATCATCGGAGAATACATCTGGCGCATCTTCGATCGGGTCACGCAAAGGCCGGAAAGCGTGATCGAAGAAACCTACTTCTGAGCCCGCCGTCATGTCGCCGCGCAAATTGATCGTCACGGGCGGGGCCGGTTTCATCGGCTCGGCCTTTATCCGCAAGGTGATCGCCGAGACCGACTGGCAGGTGGTCAATCTCGACAAGCTGACCTATGCCGCCAGCCTGGAATCGCTCGCTGCGGTCGCCGCCGATCCCCGCTATCACCTGGCCAGGCTCGACATCTGCGACCGTGCCGGCGTCGAGGCGCTGATCCGTGCCGAGCGCCCGGACGCGATCGTGCATCTCGCCGCCGAGACCCATGTCGATCGCTCGATCGACGGGCCGGCCGCCTTCATCCAGACCAATCTGGTCGGCACCTTCACCTTGCTGGAAGCCGCCGCGCGCTATCATGACTCGCTTGATCCGAAGCAGCGGGCGGCTTTCCGCTTCCACCACGTCTCGACTGACGAGGTGTTCGGGTCGCTCGGCCCGACCGGCGCCTTCACCGAGGCTTTTCCCTATCGGCCGAACTCGCCCTATTCCGCCAGTAAGGCCGGCGCCGATCACCTGGCGCGCGCCTGGCACGAGACCTTCAACTTGCCGGTCGTGACCAGCAACTGCTCGAACAACTACGGCCCCTATCAGTTTCCGGAAAAGCTCATTCCGCTGATGATCGCCCGCGCGCTTGCCGGTCAGCCGCTGCCGGTCTACGGCGACGGCGGCAACATCCGCGACTGGCTCTATGTCGAGGACCATGTCGATGGCCTGCTGGCGGTGCTCGACCGCGGGCGGGTCGGCGAGAGCTACAATATCGGCGGCAACGCCGAATCCCGGAATATCGACCTGGTCGAGATGCTCTGCGCGGTCCTCGACCGCCTGCTGCCGGACTCTCCGAACCGGCCGCATGCAAGGCTGATCAGCTTCGTCAAGGATCGGCCGGGTCACGACCGCCGCTACGCCATCGATGCCGCCAAGGCCGCGGCCGAGCTCGGCTGGCGGCCGAAGCACAGCCTTGCCGACGGTCTGGAGCGCACGGTCCGCTGGTATCTCGAAAACCGCGGTTGGTGGCAGGCGATTCTCGATGCGGCCTATGACACCGGCCGGCTGGGCCTGGCGCGGAGCCGCGCGCGATGAAAGGCATCATCCTGGCCGGCGGCGCCGGCTCCCGGCTTAAACCGATGACCACGGCGGTCAACAAGCACCTGCTCGCGGTCTACGACAAGCCGCTGATCTACTATCCGCTGGCGACCGTCATGCTGTCCGGCGTGCGCGAGATCATGATGATCGTCCGGCCCGAAGACGAGGATCTCTATCGGCGCCTGCTCGGCGACGGCGCGACGCTCGGTCTCAAGATCGAGTACCGCCGGCAGGCGGCGCCACGCGGCATCCCCGAAGCCTTCCTGATCGCCCGCGATTTCATCGGCGACGACCAGGTCGTGCTGGCGCTCGGCGACAACATCTTCTTCGGCCACGCGATGCGCGGCATTCTCGATGCGGCGCGCGACTACCGCGAGGGCGCCACCATCTTCTGCTACCGGGTCAGCGACCCGCAGCGTTTCGGCATCGCCGAGCTCGATGCCGAGGACCGTGTGATCGACATCGTCGAGAAGCCGGCCGCGCCGAAATCCAACTACGCCGTCACCGGCCTCTACTTCTACGATTCCAGCGTTGTTCGCATCGCCGACGGACTGAAGCCATCGCCCCGCGGCGAGCTGGAGATCACCGACGTCAATCGCCAATACCTGGCGGAGGGCCGGCTGCACTGCCGGATCCTGGAGCGCGGCTTCGCCTGGCTCGACACCGGGACACCCGACGCCCTGCTCGATGCCGCCAACTACATCGCGACCATCGAGCGGCGCCAGGGCCTGAAGATCGCCTGCATCGAGGAGATCGCCTGGCGCCAGGGCTGGATCGACGATGCCGCGCTGGCGCGGCTCGCCGCCGAGCATGGCAGCGCCGAATACAGCGCCTACTTGACCCAGCTGCCACGGATCGGCCGATGATCCCGGTCAACGACCTGAAGCGCCGCATCGCCCCGCTGGCGCCCGCGCTCGAAGCCGCGGTCGCCCGCGTCGTCGCCGGCGGGCGCTATATCCTCGGCGAGGCCTGCGCGCGTTTCGAGGCGGAGTTCGCGGCTTACTGTGGCGTCGACCACGGCATCGGCGTCGGCAACGGCACCGATGCGCTGGAGCTCAGCCTGCGGGCGCTCGGGATCGGGCCGGGCGCCCGGGTCGCCGCCACCGCCAATGCCGGGATGTATGCCTCGGTCGCGATCCTCGCCGCCGGCGCGAGCCCGGTCTATGTCGACATCGATCCTTCGACCCTCACCATGGACCCGGCGGCCCTCAGCGCGGCCGGGCCGGTCGATGCAGTCATCGTCACCCATCTCTACGGCCGGATGGCATCAATGCCGGCCATCCTCGCCGCGTCCGGCGGCGCGCCGGTGATCGAGGACTGTGCCCAGTCCCACGGCGCCGTGCTGGACGGCCGCAAGGCCGGCAGCTGGGGTGCGCTCGGCGCGTTCAGTTTCTATCCGACCAAGAATCTCGGCGCGCTCGGCGACGGCGGTGCCGTGGTGACCGGCGATGCCGGGCTGGCGGAGCGGGTCCGGCGCCTGCGCCAGTATGGTTGGAGCGCGCGCTACCAGGCCGAGCTCACCGGCGGGCGCAACAGCCGCCTGGATGAGATCCAGGCCGCCGCGCTCTCGGTGATGCTGCCGCAGCTCGACGGCTGGAATGCGCGGCGCCGCGCCATCGTCGCCGGCTATCGCGCTTCACTCAACAGCGACGCGATCGTCTTCCCGGCCGATCCGCTCTCGCCCGCCTATGTCGGTCATCTCTGCGTGGTCCGCAGCCGGCGCCGGGACGCGATCCGCGCTGCGCTCGACGCTCGCGGCGTCCAGACCGATCTCCATTATCCGCTGCCGGACTATCGGCAGCCGGCGGTGCTGGCGGCGATCGGCACTCAGCCGGCGCTGCCGGAAACCGAGCGGGCGACCGCGGAGGTCTTCACCTTGCCCTGTTTCCCCGAACTCTCCGATTCCGAATGCAAGGCGATCGCGGCGGCGCTACAAGCGGCGGTGACGGACGAGAACGGGTCCGCGGCGCCGCGGAGCGTGGGACGGGCCTGATCATGAGCAGCAAGCATTTTGACTTCATCGGCTTCGAGGACTTCCGCCGCCGGGCGCAGGATCCCAGTCTCTCGCCGGCCGAGAAGATCGGCTTTCCCGACGCCGTGCGCGCCGGCCGCGACGCCGAGATCCTGGAAGACGCGCTCGGCAAGCTCGGTCCGCTCGACACGCCGGGCAAGCGCATCCTCGACATCGGCTGCGGCTGCTCCGACCTGCCGCTCATGCTTTTGGAGTTCTGCCGCGCCCGCGACCACAGCATCGTCCTGGTCGATTCACAGGAGATGCTCGACCTCGTGCCCGATCACCCGAACGGGCGGAAATGCGCCGGCGCCTTTCCCGACAACCTGGCGGCGATCACCGCGCTCCACGCGCGCTACGACGCGATCCTGATCTACAGCGTCGCCCAGGTGGTGTTCGCCGAAGGCAACATCTTCCGCTTCCTCGACGCGGCGGCCGGCCTGCTGGACCATGGCGGCCGGATGCTGGTCGGCGACGTGCCCAATGCCGGCATGCGCCGGCGCTTTCTGGCGAGCCCCGCCGGGCGCAAGCATCACCATGAGAATTACGATCCCAACAGCGACCCGGTGGTGGATTTCAACACCCTGGAGCCGCGCGCGATCGACGACGCGGTGGTGCTGGGCTGGCTGGCGCGCTACCGCAGCGCCGGCTTCCACGCCTATGTCATGCCCCAGGACCCGCGTCTCGGCATGGCCAACCGCCGTGAAGACGTGCTGATCTGCCGGCCCTAGCGAAGATGCTGACCGTCGAGCGCTACGGCCCCGGTCTGGAGTCGGCCTGGAACGCCTTCCTGGCCTCGACCCGGAACGGCACCTTCCTGCACGACCGGCGCTACATGGATTACCATGCCGACCGGTTCGAGGACTGCTCGTTGATCCTGCGCGAGGATGGCGAAATCCTGGCGCTGCTCCCGGCCAACCGCCGCGGCGCTTCGGTCTGGAGCCACCAGGGCCTGAGCTACGGCGGCCTGCTGATGCCCGATGCGCTGACCCTGGCGCGAGCCGAGGCGGCGCTCGCGGCGGTCCGCGATCACCTCGCCGCCGCGGGTGTGACTGAGCTCATCTACAAGCCGGTGCCGCGAATCTTTCACCGCGCGCCGGCCGACGAGGACCTGGTGGCGCTGCACCGGATGGGAGCGTCGGTGATCCGCCGCGACAACCTGAGCGTGGTGGAAACGGCGCAGCGGATCCGCCCGCGCAAGGGCCGGCGCTACGGCGCGTCGAAAGCCGCCAAGGCGGGGATTGCTATCGCGCGGAGCAACGACTGGAACGGCTTCTGGCGCCTCCTGGAGGCGACCTTGAGCGATCGCCACGCCGCGCGCCCGGTGCACAGTCTCGACGAGATCGCCATGCTGGCGCATCGCTTTCCCGACAACATCGCGCTCCATGTCGCGCAGCGGGAGGGTGAGATGCTCGGCGGAACCGTGATTTATGAAACGCCGCTGGTTGCGCGCACGCAGTATATCGCGGCCGCCCCGGCCGGGCTGGAAGCGAGCGCGCTGGATCTCCTCTTCATCACTCTGATCGAGGAAGTCTACGCGGCAAAACGCTACTTCGATTTCGGCGCGTCGCTGGACGGCGCGGGCGGGATCAATGCCGGCCTGCTCGACCAGAAGGAAGGCTTCGGCGCGCGCGCCGTGCTGCAGGATACCTATCGGGTGGCGCTGTGACAGGGGGCGGAAGCATGGGCCGGCTCATCGAACTGCAGTCGATCGCCGATCCCGCCCGCGGCACTCTGGTCGTGCTGGAAGCCGGGCGCCAGGTGCCTTTCGACTTCCCGCGCATCTTCCTGCTCTGCGACGTGCCGGAGGGCGGCCTGCGCGGCGACCATGCCCATCGTGACCAGCATCAGCTGCTGGTCGCGACCGCCGGCGGTTTCGACGTGACGGTCGAGGATCGCGCCGGTCGCGAGCAGATCAAGCTCGACGATCCGCGCTTCGGCCTGCACGTGCCGCCGCTGACCTGGGTGACCTTGCGCGCGACCGCGCCGCGCTCGACCTGCATGGTGCTGACCTCGGCGCGCTTCGACGAGGCCGACTACATCCGCGACCGCGGCGAGTTCCAGGCGCTGATCGGCCGCTGAGGACGAGGGCGCGGCTACTTCAGGCCGATCGCCCGAAGGATCCGGCCGACGCCCTTCTTCTTCGCGGCGGCCCGCTCGTCCTTGAAGCGGCGGTTGCGGCTTTCCGAATCCGCCACCTTGAAGCAGGTGTCGAACGGCTGCCGGTGCCGGCCGATCAGGCCCTGCAGCTTCTCGAGGTCGGCTTCGATCTCGGCCCGGGCGAAGCTCTGGCCGACGCCGTCATAGTATTTGTTGAAGATCGGCATGATCTCCGCCCAGAAGGCGTTCTGCTTGATCTGCGCCTGGGTATCGTTGTCCTGCGGCGCGACCGCGCTCGAGGCATGGCCGCGCCACCAGTTCAAGGCGCCCTTGGGATCGCCCGAGGGGTAGTGGCCGATCGTCTCCCACCAGAGCTCGGCCTTGGCCGGCGGGTCGATCTCCAGGAAGCGCCAGATGTCGCGCACGACGCCGGCGTTCTTCTTCAGGAAGGCTTCCATCCGCACATGGTAGATGCGCGGGATCAGGAAGCTCTCGACGAAATGCTTGGTATACTGGGTCGCGAACGGGACCACGTCGACGTCGAGCGGGAACCAGGCGCGCACGGAATCCTTGGCGATCCATTCCGGCAGCCGGCGCACGCTGTAGATGACCCGGGTATCCTTGAAGTCCTTGGCGTAGTTGGAATCGATCCCGACCAGCTTGTCGCCGAAGCATTGCCTGGCGAAGCCGTGGGCGCGCAGAATCTCATGGGCCCGGCGGTAATTCTCCAGCTTGTCGGCGCCGGCCGGGCGGAAGAAGCAGGACAGCAGCTCCGGCTGCGCCTTCACCAGCTTGTTGCCGTAGCGCGAGACGTGGCTGTTGTTCAGCAGCACCTCGCACATCATGAAGACGTCGGGATGGCTGTTCAGCAGGCCGCACAGCGACGTCGTCGCCGTCTTGCCCGCGCCCAGGATGAACGCCAGATCGCGATTCTTGCTTGCGCTCATCGGGCGCCGTCACTCCCAAGCTCGATCGGCGGTCCGCGCCGAGGGTCCGGCTGGGAATAGCGAGGGGCCGTCAGGCTGTCAATCGGCGCGAAGCCGCGGCCCCGCGCGGGGGCTAATTGACGTTCTCCACGATCTTGTATTCGACCAGGATGTCGGAGCTGCGGGCGAACAGGATGCATTCCACGCCCGGACCGTAGCTCCGGCACTCGTTCATCAGCTTGTTGTGACGGCCGCCGCCCATGACCAGGCAGCCGGCCGAGGGGCAATAGCTGGCGGTATAGCCCAGCGCCACGCCGTCCACCGCGGCAACCACGAAATCGCCGGGATTGGTACCCCGGATCAGGCCGAGATATTGCTGGTAACCGTCCCAGACGTCCCGGGTGACCGAGAGGGTCTTGCCCTTGCCCTTCGCATAATCGCCGCTCAGCGAAGACGCGCAACCGACCAGCAGCGCCGCAACCAGGACGGCGCCGAGAATACGCAACATGTGATGATGTCCCCACGCAAGTAAAAGCCTCGGATGCCGATACTACTTCGAGGCCTCATGGGATCAAGCGCGATTAAATCCCCGGTTGTGGCATTCGTGGTTAAACCGCCAGGCGAATTGACGCGCGGATTATCCGCCTATGCCTTGGCCGAGGAGAAGATCAGCTTCAACCCGAGTCCGCCCATGACGCCGGCGGCGCAACGATCGACCCAGGTCTTCCAGCGCAGATAGGCGGCGCGCGGCCGTTGCAGAGAGAAGACCAGGGCCACGATCATGTACCAGCCGGTCTCGATCGCCATGATGATGGCCGGCAGGGCCAGGGTGCTCCAGAGCGGCAGGTTCGCCGGCAGCAGCGCGAAGACGCTGCCGTAGAAGATCAGGGTCTTCGGGTTGCTGAGCTGGGTTGCGAGACCGAGCAGGAAGCTCTTCAGGAGCTGCGGCCGCGCCGCGGCGCCGGCCTCGGCGACGAAAGGCTGCTTGGCGCCCATCCACATGCGCCAGGCGAGATAGAGGAGATAGCCGCCGCCCGCGACCTTGAAGCCGAGATAGAGCCAGGGCGCCTGGGCGAAGACCGCGCGCATGCCGAGCAAGGCCAGGCTGCAGAAGACGACCCCGCCGATTCCCATGCCGAAGGCCGCCGCGACACCGTCGCTGCGCGAGCGCGCCAGGGCAGTGCGCATCACCATGACGAAGCTCGGACCCGGGCTGGCGGCGCCGACCGCAATGGCGCCGGAGATCGGGAGGACGGCGAGGGTCGGAGTCATCTCTTCCTCCCTGAGTATCCCTGGGGGTTACTTATAGGGATCGGCCGCGTCGCGAAGGCCGTCGCCCATGAAGTTGAAGGCGAGCACCACGATGATGACCGGAACGATCGGCAGCATCAACCAGGGATACAGCGCCACCACCTGGATGTTCTGCGCTTCGTTCAGCAGCACGCCCCAGGAGACGATCGGCGGCCGGATGCCCAGCCCCAGGAAGGAGAGGGCGGTCTCGCCGAGGATCATGCCGGGGATCGCCAGGGTCGCGGAGGCGATCAGGTGGCTCATGAAGCTCGGCATCAGGTGGCGGAAGATGATGCGGCCGGGGCTGGCGCCCATCAGCTCGGCGGCGACGCAGAAATCCTCCTCCCGGAGGGAAAGCAGGCGCGAGCGCACCGCGCGGGCGAGGCCGGTCCAGTCGATCAGTCCCAGGATGATGGTGATGCCGAAATAGATCAGCAGCGGCGACCAGTTGACCGGCAGGATCGCGGCCAGGGCGAGCCAGAGCGGCAGATGCGGGATCGAGCGCAGGATCTCGATCGCGCGCTGCACCAGGTCATCGACCCAGCCGCCGTGATAGCCGGCCAATCCGCCGAGCAGCATACCGAGCACGAAGGAAACCGTGACGCCGACCAGGCCGATGGTGAGCGAGATTCGCATCCCGTAGAGGATGCGCGAGAACATGTCGCGCCCCAGCCGGTCCGAGCCCAGCAGGAACAGGGTGCCGCCGTTGGGCGGGCAGAAAAGGTGCGTCTGGCCCTCGATCAGCCCCCAGAATTTGTAGCTGTCGCCGCGGCAGAAGAAGCGGATCGGCTGCGGCTTGTCCGGGTTCGGCGTGTAGACGCGCTTCAGCGTCTCCATGTCGAGCTTGTAGTCGTTGGCATAGACGAAGGGCCCGATGAACTCGCCCTTGTCGAAGAGATGCACCCGCTGCGGCGGCGCGAAGATGGAATCCACGTTGCGCGAATGCAGGCTGTAGGGCGACAGGAACTCGACAAACAGGATCGAGACATACATCACCGCCAGCACGACCGCGGAGACCACCGCCAGCCGGTGCTTCCTGAAGCGGAGCCACATCATCCGCCATTGCGAGGCGAGGTAGATCTTCTCCTGCTCTGGCGAGACCACTTCGATCGAATAGGGATCGAACGGCGCCTGCGAGACGCTGTGCTTCAGCGGTTGGGGATCCGCATTCATCTCGATCATTTGCCGCTCCCGGCGCCGAAGCGGATCCTGGGATCGAGCAGGGCGAGCGCGAGATCCGATATGAAGATCCCGACCACCGTCAGCAGCGCCATGAACATCAGGAAGGAACCGGCGAGATACATGTCCTGGGAGCGGAGTGCTGCGAGCAGGATCGGCCCGGTGATCGGCAGCGACATGACCACCGAGACCACGACCGAGCCCGAGATCAGCTCCGGCAGGAGGCTGCCGATATCGGCGATGAAGGGATTGAGCGAGATCCGCAGCGGATACTTCACCAGCAGGCGGAACGGCGGCAGGCCCTTGGCCCGGCCGGTCACCACATACTGCTTGTTCAGCTCATCGAGCAGGTTGGCGCGCAACCGCCTGATCATGCCGGCGGTGCCGGGCAGGCCGATCACCAGGACCGGCACCCACATATGCTCCATCAGCGAGGCGAACTTGCCCCAGCTCCAGGGCTGGTCGATGTATTGCGGGTCCAGCAGGCCGCCGACCGAGGTGCCGAACCAGATATTGGCGAAGTAGAGCAGCACCAGGGCGATCAGGAAGGAGGGTGTGGCGAGGCCCAGATACCCCAGGAACGTGAACACATAGTCGAAGAAGCCGTATTGATGGGTCGCCGAATAAACCGCGATCGGGAAGGAGACGATCCAGACGAACAGGATCGTGGCGATCGAGATCAGCACGGTGAGACTCAAGGCATCGCCGATCACCTCGGTCACCGGCAGCATATGCTCGAAGGAATAGCCCATGTCGCCGAAGATCAGCCCGCCGTTCTGGTGCTGAAGCCCGTCCCAGTTGCCGAACATCCAGTGCAGGTATTGCAGGTAGAACGGCTGGTCGAGCCCGTAGGTGTGGCGCAGGAACTCGATCTTGTCGTTGTCGACATTCTCGCCGCGCGACTGCTGCTCGGCGATCATGCTCTCCAGGAAGTCGCCGGGCGGCGCCTGGATGATCGCGAAGACCAGGAAGCTGATCACCAGCAGCGTCGGTATCATCACGAACAGCCGCTGGACGAGATAACGCAGCATCGAATCCCCTAGACTTACCTCTTAGAAACGCAGCGGCGCCCCTCGCCGCTGCGGTACGCCTATTTCTCCGCGATCGGGCTCAGCGGACCGGGCTGGTCCAGCCAGAACGTATCCGGCTTATAGACGCCGAAGCTTGCGCCCGGCTCGAAAGCCCACATGCCGCGCTCCGGCACGTTCCTCAGATGCCGCGACACGACCACCGGCTGCGGAATGCCCGCGACCGTGCCGATTGTATAGACCTGGTCCGCCCAGATCGACAGGATCTGGCTCCAGACCTGGGCGCGCGCCGCGCTGTCCCCCGCCCGCCGCCACTGGCCCATCAGGTCCTGCAGCGCCGCGGCTTCCGGCAGGTCGACTTTCTGCCCGTCCTCGCCGCTGGTCTCCAGATACTGGCCCCATTTCGGCCACTGGTACTGCTGCTGCGTGGTCGGCGTGAAATCCTGTGGGCTCATGTCCGCCGAGGGGAAGCCGTTGTCGATCCCGTTCGACATCGACATCTGCGCTTCGCCGGCGAAGATCCGGTTGCGCATCACTTCGATCTGCGAAGGCTTGGGATAGAGGTCGATCCCGATGGTGTGCCAGGTATCCTTGATCAGCTCCAGCACATCGGTCGTCTCGGTGGAATCCCCCGCGATGTCGATGATGATCTGCGCCGGCCTGCCGTCCTTGAGCTTGCGGATGCCGTCTTCGTCGCGCTCGGTGAGGCCGATCTGGTCGAGCAGGCGGTTGGCCAGCACCGGATCGAAATTGGCCCAGGCGCTGCGATAGTCCGGCTTGTAGAGGGGGCTCGCCGGGATCAGCGTGTTGCCGCCCTCGTTGCCGAGGCCGAAATAGATCGCCTGGTTGATCTCGTGGCGGTCGATGCCGAGCGACAGCGCGCGGCGGAACCGCACGTCGCGCATCAGCTCTCGCCAGACCTCGTCGTTGGTGTTGAGGTTGGGGAACAGCGCGAGGTTGCTGCCGCGCCCGTCATCCCAGAGCCGCACCCAATAGGTGCCGCGCTTCTCGCCGACCTTGAGGAAGGTGTAGTTGTCGAAGCGGAGATAGCGCGCCTGGAGGTCGGTCTCGCCGGCGCCGGTCTTGGTCGGGACCAGCGACGAGGCGGCGATATCGACGATGATCTGGTCGAGATAGGGCAGCTGATGCCCCGCCTGATCGACGCGGTAGTAGTAGGGATTGCGGGTATAGACGAAGCGCTGCGCCGGCGGTTTGGTGCGCAAGACCCAGGGGTCGAGCGTCGGGAGCTTCGGGTTGTCGTTGCGCCCCATGTTGTCGCGCCGGTTATGCAGGCCGGCCCAGCTCGGCTGCTCGGCATCCTTCACCGCCTCGGCGAGCTTCTCCGCGTCGGCGTATTTGGCGTGAAACTTCTTCAGGTAGTGCGCCGGCCGGTAGATGTAGAGCGGCGCGGCCCCGGCGAGCTTCGGCAGGAAGTCGGCGTTGGGCGCGTCCCAGGAATAGCGCACGGTGGTTTCGTCGATGAACTCGACGACCGGCGGTTTGCCGTTGACGATGAGATCCTTCGGCGGCCCGGAAGGCGAAAGCTCCGGGTTGTTGGCGACGTCCTCCCACCAATAGCGGAAATCCTCGGTGGTGAAGGGCTTGCCGTCCGACCACTTCATCCCCTTGCGCAAATGCAGGGTGAAGACCTTGTCGTCCTTGTCTTCGTAGCTCTCGAGGATGTCGGGCTGGAGCTTGTAGTTGCGGTCGTAGCAGACCAGGCGCGCGTAGGAATAGTAGGAGATCTGCCGGTTGTCGCGGGCGCTGGCCAGCAGCGTCTTCAGCTCGCCGCCCTGCTGGCCCTGTTCCGGCATGGTGGCGACCGCCGGATGCTCGGGCAGCCGCTCGTTGATCGGCGGCAGCTCGCCCGCCGCTTCATCCTTGGCGAAATAGGGCGGGCTGATCCAGTCCGCGCGCGCCGCATTCGCGGCCAACAGCAGGCCGGCAGCGAGAATGAGAGACCGGAACTTCATGCCGCGCTCCGAATGCTGATGGCGGCGCGCACCCAGTGATCGTCGCCGATATCGACCAGGCTGGGCTGGTTGTCGGCGTCGATGGTGAAGGGTGCAGGCCAGGCGGACGGCACCGATGCCTTGCCACCCATCAGCTTCTCGAAATCGAGGCGATGGGTGAGCGAGGGATCGGGCACCGCGGCCAGCAGCGCCTTGGTGTAGGGATGCACCGGGTTCTTGAAGAGATTGGCGGCCGGCGCCAGCTCGACCACGCGGCCGGCGCACATCACCATGATCCGGTCGGCGACGTAATCCACCACCGCGAGGTTGTGCGAGATGAAGATGTAGGTGAGGCCGAGCCGCGCCTGCAGGTCTTTGAGCAGGTTCAGGATCTGCGCCTGGATCGAGACGTCCAATGCCGAGACCGGCTCGTCGCAGATCAAGAGGTCCGGCTTCAGCGCCAGCGCCCGGGCAATGCCGATCCGCTGCCGCTGACCGCCGGAGAAGCTGTGCGGATAGCGGCGCAGGTGCTTCACATTGAGGCCCACCAGCGACATCAGCTCCTTCACCATCTCGATCCGCTCTTTGGGCGTGCCGACGTTGTGGATCACCAGCGGCTCGCTGAT
Source organism: Dongia sp. (assembly GCF_041905885.1). NCBI lineage: Bacteria > Pseudomonadati > Pseudomonadota > Alphaproteobacteria > Rhodospirillales > Dongiaceae > Dongia > Dongia sp. The sequence continues at coordinate 215,086 of NZ_JAYRKD010000002.1, forward strand.
GATGTCGAGCACGGTCATGCGCGGGTTGAGGCTGGCAAAGGGATCCTGGAACACGAACTGGATCTTCTTGCGGAATTCGCTCAGGGGTCGGCCGTTCAGGCGCAGCACATCGACCAGCTTGCCGTGGTCGTTGTAGCGGATCACCCCGGAATCGGGATCGATCGCCCGCATGATCAGCTTGGAGAGCGTGGTCTTGCCGCAGCCGGATTCGCCGACCAGGCCCAGGCATTCGCCGCGCTTCACCTCGAAGCCGACATCGGCGACCGCATGAATGACGCGATCGCCGCCGCCCATCCAGCCGCCCTTGCGGATGCGATAGGTCTTGGAGATGCCTTCGATCGACAGCAGCGGCAGGTCGACCGCCGGTCCCTCCCCACCGGAGTCCCTTGGCGGGAGCGGCTTCGCTTCGGCAAACATGCCGGTCGGCTTGGACTTGATCTCGCGGATCGGCGTCAGGCGCTCGCCGGGCTCCATGCCGAAACGCGGCACGGCCTTCAGCAGCGCCTGCAGATAGGGATGCCCGGGGTTGGTGAAGATGTCGTGCGCGGTGCCGGATTCCTGGACCTCGCCGTGATACATGACCACGACCTCGTCGGCCATGTTGGCGACCACGCCGAGATCATGGGTGATCATCAGCATCGCCATGCCGAGCTCGGCCTTGAGATCCGACATCAATTTCAGGATCTGCGCCTGCAAGGTCACGTCCAGCGCCGTCGTGGGCTCGTCGGCGATCAGCAAAGCCGGGCGGCAGACCAGGGCCATGGCGATCATCGCGCGCTGGCGCAAGCCGCCGGAGAGCTCGAAGGGATAGGTCTTGAGCGCGCGCTCCGGATCCGGGAAGCCGGTCAGGCGCAGCATCTCGAGCACCGCCGCGGTGCCCTCGGCCTTGCTGATCTTGCGGTGGAGATGGAGCGCTTCGCCGATCTGGTCGCCGACGGTGTGGACCGGAGAGAGCGAGGTCATCGGCTCCTGGAAGATGATCGAGATCGAGCCGCCGCGCAGCTTCTGCATCACCGCGCCGTTGCGCGGCTGCTGGGCGATGTCGAGCACGCCGTTACCCCGCGCGGAATCATCGAACAGGATCTGTCCGGCGGTGATGTTGGCGACCTTGGGCAGGATTCCCATGATGGCCTGGGCGCAGACCGATTTGCCGGAGCCGGATTCGCCGACCAGGGCCACGGTCTTGCCCCTGGGCACGCGGAACGAGGCGCCGCGCACGGCCGGAATCATGATGCCGTCGAGGACAAAATCGACTTTGAGATCTTTAACGGACAGGAGGTCGGTCACGCTGCGTCCACCTTGACGCCGATCGCGTCCATGTTGTCGAGGGTGATCTGGTCCACGAGGACGTTCGCCTGCTTCGCCGCGTAGGCGGCGCGGGCGACGATATCCGCGAAATGCGGCAGGGTGGATTCGATGTCGATCTTGGTCTTGCCCGATTTCAGCGTCAGCGTCATCCACCCGTCCTTCCGCTTGCGCCGCGTAGAATAGTAGCGCAGCGCCATCGCCTCGAGTCCACCCCAGGCGATGCTCTTCTTCGGCCAGGGCGTGCTCTGCAGGCCCTCTTCGTCGAAGCGGATCCGGCTAGCATGCCGCAATGCGGTATTGGCCAGCCAGACCAGGAACAGCACGGCGAGGCCGAGGATCACCCAGAAGATCGGCGCCTCGGCGCCGAGCGACTGCATGATCACCACGCTGATGCCGAGGCCGAGAATCCCCCGCAGGTAGTCGTAGACCAGGCTTGAAACCGGATAGCGCAGCTCGACCATGTTATGCGTTGGACCCCGAAAGCTTCCCAGTTTGGGAGTTATCCTCCCTGAACGCAGCAGACGGGTCGAGCAGACGCGCTGCCGCTTGATTCGCAAGGAAATCTCGCAGTTTCTCGAGAAAACGCCAAGTGGCCGGATCATGAACAAGATGATGGCTCAAAACCCCGGTCGGCTCGTCCCGGTCGGCCTGGCCCTGGCGTCGCGCCTGGAGATGCCCGATGAACAGGCTGAGACAGGCGTCTTCCCCCAGAAATCCCCCCGACGGGCCATTCTTGCCCCGCCAGTCTATAACGTCGACATGCGTGTTCACCTGGTTCAGCCCATGAACCACGCGTGTGGTCCGGGGCTGGTAGCGGGTCAGCCCTATAAAGCCGATCGATTGCAGGATTGCGACGGACCGACCGCCGATCCGATTCCAGGGCGGCGTCAGCACCGGCAGGAATTGGCCCCCGAAGGCAGCGGAAAGCTTTCGGAACCCGTCGGAAAGGTCCCGCGCGACGGCTTGCGCATCCCGCTCGTCCGGAAACTCGCTCTTCCGTCCGCCCTCGGGGGCATGGTTGCGGTGCTGATAGCCGTGCTGCAGCACCAGCGCGGCCGGACTTTGCCGCAGCCGCGGCGCGAGATCGCCATGCAGGCCGGCCGGAATCACCGCCAGGCCGATCGGCCCCCGCGCGACCTCGAGCAACCGGTCGAGCGCCGGCGTCGCCGCCACGGCGTCGTCGTCGCGCCACCACCAGGTGGCGGTTCGTCCCGCTGCGCCCCAAATCTCGCATTCGCGCGCCAGATCGCCCCAACCGGTCACGCCGCCCTCTTTGCCAAGGCGTCGAGGATAAGGGCGGCGGATTGCCGGGCACCATCGAGATTGATGGTAAAGGGTGGGATCGTCATCACAGACGCGCGGTCGATCTCTTCCGCCAGCCGCATCGGGTCGAGCTCCGGGGCGGGGAGCAGGCGCAACAGGCCTTTCTCATGCAGCAGCCGGGCCCGGTCGGTCTGCTCGCTCTCAACCCCTTCCGCAAACGGCACAACCACCGCCGGCGTCCGGGTCGCCAGGATCTCCAGCACGGTGTTGTAGCCGCCTTGCGAGACCGAGACCCGGCAGTGCGCCAGCAGTTCCTTGAAGTCGGTGCGGAAGCGTTCGACGGTGAAACCCTGCGCCTCCTGCTGCAGCCGCTCGAAGTCCTCCTGCGGGAGATTGCCGCCGGTGATCAGCCGCCAGGGCCGCGTCCGCTCGAACGACAGGGCGCGCGCCGCCAGCGCCGCCTGCAGCAAGGGCCGCCCCACCGCGCCGCCGCCGGCGGAGATCAGGATCTCGCCCGCGCTCCGGTCGGCCGATGCCGTCTCCAGCTTGGCTTCGGTGACATAGCCGGTGTAGCGGATCAGGTCCTCGATCGTTGCGGCCAAGGGAAAGGTCGCCGCGAAGGGAATGAGCTTGGGGTCGCTGTGGACCAGCACCAGGTCGAAGCATTGCCGCGCCGTCTCGGCCATCGCCTCGGCGCGGCCCGGCTTCTCCTTGGTGACCAGGATGTCGCGCACCGAACAGGCGATCAGCGGCGGGTCGGCGCGATGGCGGGCCGCCTCCAGCAAGGGTTCGAGCTCGAAGCGGAACGGGCGCCGGCCGAACGGATACATCTCGGTGATCAGCGCATCGGGCGCGGTGTCCTTGAACAGCTGCAACACCGCCTCGCGCCGCCGCGCCTTCCAGGCATCGTCGATGGCGTTGCCTTGCGCATCGAGCAGCGCGGAGAAGCTGGAATCCGCCGCACGCGCCGCCGCCAGGCGCACGACTGAAACGCCGCGCTGCTCCAGCGCCGCTTCGACCTGCGGCACCGGCACGCCGCCGGTCGCCAGCACCACCTTCGCGCCGCGATGCTGCAAAGCGCCGGCGATCGCGGCGGCGCGCTGCAAATGCCCGATCCCCAGCAGATGCTGGACATGAATGAGCACGCGCGCGGTCATTTGGGCGCCGGCAGCAGCGACACGTTCATCCGCTCGACGGAGATCCTTCCCGCCGCATCCAGTCGAAAGAGATGTGCCGTGTTCGCCGCGATCTTCACCGGCGGCTTGCCGAGGAAGGCCCAGCCCGTCGCCAGCGAGAGCAAGGCGCGCAGCACCGCCTTGTGGGTGACGATGATGGTGGGCGCGTTCGCCGCGGCGATCTCGCAGAGCAACGGTTGAAGCCTGGCCTGGACCTGGCGCGGTGTCTCGCCGCCGGGGGCGCTGAAATCGAGGCCGAGGCTCTCGCGCTCCGCCGCCGCCGCACCCGGCGTCGCGCGCAGTTCGGCCAGCGACTGTCCTTCCCAGGCGCCGAAATCCATTTCCATCAGCCGCGGGTCCAGCGCGATTTCGCGCGCCGGGAACAGCAGCCGGGCGGTCTCCTGCGCGCGCTTGAGCGGGCTCGCCAGCACGCGATAGCCGGCCCAGGCGGGATCCGCGCGCCAGGCCTTGGCCGCGGCGATGCCGTCGGCGCTGAGCGCCACATCGGTGCGACCCTGCAGGCGCCGCGCCGCGTTCCATTCGGTCGGCGCATGGCGAATCGCGACCAGCGGCAAGCCATCATTCATTTGCCGATGGTCTTCTTGATGCCGGTAATGAGGGTGCGCGCGGCGCCGGCGATGTCGTGCTTGGCCAGTGCATTGGCCCGCGCCGCCTTGCCCGCCAGGCCGAGCGGGGCATCGAGCGCGAAATCGACGTCGGCGCTGAACTCGGTGGCGTCACCGGGCTTGGAGAGCCAGCCGGTCTTGCCGTCGACGATGATGGACGGAACACCGCCCCAGGCGCCGGCCACCACCGGCAGGCCACAGGCCTGCGCTTCCAGCAGCGCCATGCCGAAGGCCTCGTTGACCGCCGGCCAGACGCAAAGGTCGCAGGCGACGGCGATTTCCGGCAGCTTCTCGCGCGGCCGGGCGCCCAGCAGGAACACGCCGCCCGCCACCGGCTTGAAGGCGCGCTGCACGTCGGCCCGCGCTTCGCCGTCGCCGACGATCAGCAGCTGCCAGGGCCGGTCGAGATGCTGCAGGGCCTCGGCCAGCAGGCGGTAGGAAGCGAGCTTGTCGCCCTTGCGCATCATTCCGATCGCCAGCAGCCAGGGCTCGTCGGCGTTGAGCCCGTGGTCGCGCGCCAGCTTCGCCCGCATCGCCGCCCGCGTCGGCAGATCCCGGGTGAAATCGGCGAGATCGAGGAAGGGGGCGAGATCGATCAGCCGGCGCTTGCCGACCAGCGGCGCGAGGCAGCCGCGGTCGATCGGGTTCAGGCAGAAGATCCCGTCGGCGCCGCGGATCGCCGCTTCGGCCGCGGCATGGCTGAAGGCATAGGGGCCCTCCGCGCGTTTCGGCGCATGGCTCGCCTCGGCGATGAAATAGGGGATGTCCAATGCCGCCGCGACTTCCGGCCCGATCCAGTCCACCGCCTTGTAATAGAGGTGATAGGTGAACCAGGCCTGCGGCCGCCGCCGCTTGGGCCGCGCCCGGTATTGGGCGATCAGGCGTTTCGCGGCGGCGCGGCCCTTCTTGGCCATCGCCTGCTGGGCATCTTCAGCCGGCTCGGAGATGCGGCTGCGGATCCGGCTGGCGATCTCGACCTCGGCGCCGCCCTTGCGCAGCGCCGCGACCAGCAGGCGCGCGATGGTCCGGTCGCCCGAGGGCACCGGATGATCGGGGGCTTTCAACGGGGCGTAGAAGGCGATCCGCATGGCCGCACTCTACAGGGCGGGCCTCCTTAAGCAAGCCGGGGGCAGGTCAGTTCCGGATGCCCCGCAGCCGCTCCTGGCGCCGGCGCAGCAGCTCCAGCGAGGTCAGCAGCGCGATCGAGACCAGGATCAGCAGGGTGGCGGCGGCGGTGATGGTCGGGTTGATGTTCTCGCGGATGCCGTTGAACATCTGTTTCGGCAAGGTGCGCTGCTCGGGGCTGGCCAGGAACACCGCCACCACCACCTCGTCGAAGGAGGTGACGAAGGCGAACAGCGCGCCGGAGATGACGCCGGGCAGGATCAGCGGCATCACCACCTTGAAGAACACCGTGTGCGGCGGCGCGCCCAGGCTGGCGCCGGCCCGCATCAGGTTATAGTCGAAGCCGCTGAGGGTCGCCGTCACGCTGATCACCACGAAGGGCGAGGCCAGCGCGGTGTGCGCCAGAATGAGGCCGATCGGCGCCCAGGTGATGTTGAGGATGCCGAGCGAGACGTAGAAGAAATACATCCCGACGGCACTGATGATGACCGGCACGATCATCGGCATCAGCAGCATGGCGATGATCGCCGCCTTGCCGCGCATGTTGAGGCGCGAGAGGCCGAGCGCGGCGAGGATGCCGAGCGTGGTCGCGATGATGGTGACGCAGGAAGCGACCTGCAGGCTCATCACCACGGAATCGATCCAGCGGGCGTTGGTGAAGAACTCCCGGTACCACTGCAGCGACAGCCCCGGCATCGGGTAGGTGAAGTAGGATTCCGAGTTGAACGACAGCGGCATGATCACGATGATCGGCGAGATCAGGAACAGCAGGACCGCCGCGCAGATCAGCCGGTGCGAGACATGCCAGACGCGTTCGCCGGGCGTTGCATATGGGCTCAGAGCCATTATCCGAACCTGATCTTGTCGATGCCGACGAGCCGGTTGTAGACGAAGTAGAGCACCAGGGTCGCGGCCAGCAGGATCGCCCCCAGCGCCGAGGCCTTGCCCCAGTTGTTCTCGCTGTTCATCGCCCGGTCGATGATGCCGGAGACCATCTGGTCCTGCGGCCCGCCGACCAAGGCCGGCGTGATGTAGTAGCCGAGGCAGAGGATGAAGGTCAGCAGGCAGCCGGCGGCGATCCCCGGCACGGTCAACGGGAAATAGATCTTCCAGAAGGCGTGGAACGGCCCCGCGCCCAGCGAACGCGCGGCGCGCACGTAAGAAGGCGAGATCGTCTTCATCACGCTGTAGATCGGCAGCAGGGTGAAGGGCAGCTGGATATGGGTCATCGCCACCACCGTGCCGAACCGGCTGAAGATCAGCGGCAGGGGTTCGTTGGTGAGATGCAGCGCCTGCAGCACGTCGTTGATGCTGCCGTTGTCCTGCAGCAGCACGAACCAGGCCGTGGTCCTGACCAGCAGCGAGGTCCAGAACGGCAGCAGCACCAGGATCATCAGGAGGTTGCTGGTCCTTGTCGGCAGGTTCGCCAGCAGATAGGCCAGCGGGAAGCCGAGCAGCAGGGTCGCGACCGTCACCGTGAGGCTGATGTTCAGGGTCCGGAGGTAGAGCGTGATGTAGATCGCGCGCTCTTCCGGCGTGGAGACCAGGTTGCCGTCGGCATCCTGCCCGAGATCCAGCGCGTCCAGCACGTAGAAGCTGGTGACCCTGCTGGTCGAGCGTTTCAGCACCGCCCAGGTGTCGCGCTCGCCCCAGATCTTGTCGATGCCGATCATCGCCTCTTTGTAGGGGCCCTGGGTCAGCTGCGCGGCCTTGCGCCCGCTGACCAGGATCTTGCTGCGGATCGCGGAGATCTCGTAGTTCAGCCGCTTGCCGATCAGCGCGATGGTCTTGTCTTTCTGGGCGGCGGCGAGGTCGGCGGCGAGCGCGGCAAAGGCCGCCTCGTCCGGCACTTCCTTGCCGTCCCACTGGGCCAGCGCCGCCACGGTATTCGGCATCAGGTTGTGGATCGATGGATCGTAGACCGCGTTGCGCAGCAGGCTGAGGATCGGAATCACGAAGGAGAGCAGGATGAACAGGAACAGCGGCGTGACCAGCGCCAGCGCGCGGATCCGGCGCTTTCGTTCGACCGCCCGCAGGCGCCGCTTCAGCGCATCGCGGTCGGTGGTGATATCCAGTCCGATGTTTTCGGTGATGGCGGTCATGTTCGGGCGCTTGAACGAAAAGAAAGGAGGGAGCGTTGCCGCTCCCTCCTCGTGGTCAGGCTACTTCGCCAGCCAGGCGTTGAAACGCTCGCGCAGCTGGTCGCCGTTATCCGCCCAGAACTGCGGATCGACGTAGAGCACGTTCTTCATGTTGTCCGGCGCGGTCGGCAGATCCGGCAGCACCGCCGGATCGATCTTCGGGCCGGAATCCTTGTTGGCGGGACCATAGGAGATGTACTTGGTCTGCTCCGCCATCGGGTCCGGCTGGCTCGACCAGGCGATGAACTTGTAGGCGGCGTCGATGTTCGGCCCGCCCTTCGGCATCGCCCACCAATCCCAATCCGGGGCCTGCGCGTCCCAGACGATCTTGAACGGCTTCTTGTCCTTCTTCACCGCGTCGAAGAAGCGGCCGTTCCAGTCGGAGGCGATCACCACCTGGCCGTCGGCCAGGAGCTGCGGCGGCTGCGCGCCGGATTCCCACCAGACGACGTCCTTCTTGATGGTGTCGAGCTTCTTGAAGGCGCGGTCCACGCCTTCCGGCGTGTTCAGCACCTTGTAGACGTCGGCCATCGGCACGCCGTCGGCGAGCAGCGCCCATTCGAGGTTGACGAACGGGTTCTTCTGCAGCGCGCGCTTGCCCGGGAACTTGGCCTGGTCAAAGAGGTCGTTGATGCTGGTCGGGCCCGGGTTCAGCTTGGTCGTGTCATAGGCGATGACCGTCGAATAGAGGATGTTCGGCACCGCGCAATCGACGATGTCGCCGCCGATGAACTTCGAGCGGTCGAGGCCGAGCTTGGCCCAGTCGATGGTCTCCAGCGTGCCCTCGGCGCAGGCCGCGAGCGCGGTCTGGGTGTCGACGTCGACCACGTCCCAGGTGACGCTTTTCGACTCGACCATGGCGCGGATCTTGGCGATCTCGCCGTTATACTCGCCTTCATTGATCTTGGTGCCGGTCTCCTTGGCATAAGGTTCCATGAAGGCCTTGCGCTGGCTTTCCTGATAAGCGCCGCCCCAGGAAATCACCGTCAGCGTGCCTTCGGCCGATGCTTGCTTCGGCACCGAGATCGCCGTGGCGGACACACCCGCCAGCAGCGCGGCGCAAAGCCATGGTAGTGCTTTCATTCCCTCTCTCCCTGTTATGCCGGATTGGTTCCGGCGGTTGCTTGTGTACGCCCTCTAGAAGCGACTAACTCAATCAAGCTACTGGGCCGCGTCAAGCGCGCGGCAATCCTCTTTCTTCCAGCCCACCGAAATCGAGGCGCCGGGGCTCAAGTCCGGCGCGCCGTCGGCGTTCGGCACCTTGATGATGAACTCGCTGTTGCCGCAGACCGTGGCGCGCACCCGGGTGAAGTCGCCGAGATAGATCAGCTCCTCGACCTTGGCCTGGAACACGTTGGCGCAATGGCCGTTGGCGGGATTGAGCCGCACCCGCTCCGGCCGCAGCGAAAGCGTGGTCGGGGCGCCGACGCCCTCGACCTTGACCGGCACGGCTTCGATCTTGCCGCCGCCCTCGATCTCGACCTGGCAGCCGGTGCCGTTCATCGCGACCACCTTGCCCTTGAGGCGGTTATTCTCGCCGATGAACTGCGCCACGAAGGAATTCTGCGGCCGCTCGTAGAGATCGTCGGGCCGAGCCAGCTGCTGGATCACGCCGTCGTTGAAGACCGCGACCCGGTCCGACATGGTCAGCGCTTCCGACTGGTCGTGGGTCACATAGACCACGGTGACGCCGAGATTGCGGTGGATATGCTTGATCTCGAGCTGCATCTGCTCGCGCAGCTGCTTGTCGAGCGCGCCCAATGGCTCGTCCATCAGCACCAGCTTGGGCTCGAACACCAAGGCCCTGGCCAGCGCCACGCGCTGCTGCTGGCCGCCGGAGAGCTGGCCCGGGCGCCGCTTGCCGAGATGCGAGAGCTGCACCATGCCGAGCGCGCGCTTGATCCGGGTCTCGACTTCCGCCTTGCCGATCTTCCGGACGTTCAAGGGGAAGGCGAGGTTCTCTTCGACCGTCATATGCGGGAAGAGGGCGTAGTTCTGGAACACCATGCCGATGTTCCGCTTATGCGGCGGCACGTTGTCGATCGGCGTCCCGTCCAGGAAAATGCGGCCATGGGTCGGCACTTCGAACCCGGCCAGCATCATCAGGGTGGTGGTCTTGCCCGAGCCCGAAGGACCCAGCAGGGTCAGGAACTCGCCGGCGCGGATGTTGAGATCGAGGTTTTTGACGACCAGCGTTTCGCCGTCATAAGTCTTCTGCACGCCGACGAACTGAACGTAATCCTCTTTACCGCCACTCGTCCTGACCTCGGTCATTGTTCGATGCGTGCCTCCTCATGCCCCGCTATCGCCGATGCAAATGCGGCCGCCCGCGGCGCGGATCGAAGATCCGTTCCGGACGCCCCAATGCACAGCGAAGGCGGGCGATCTGCTGCAATGTCACTCCCCGGAAGCCCGGGCCTCAACCTGTCAAAACTTTATAGGCAACCGCGGCGATTTAATTCAGCCGGTCGGTCGGCATGATCATTGTCTTTCGACATTGTCTGACCACACAATTGACTCAACGCTATGTTACAGTTTCAATGGAGTCAACGCTTAATGAAACTCCTGTCTCGCAAACGCGAACCAATCGAAGAAATGGTGCGATTTGTCGAGACAGGCGGACAGTGCGTCGCCGCAAATCACAGAGACCCGATTCGGCGCACCGTCCAAATATCCGGCCATACAACTTGCGAATTCAGGGGCGAGGTTGAATGGAAGAACTGGGAATTTCATTTCGGTCCGGGCTCGGCGAGCCGATAGCGGAGCCGCCGATCTATCGGCGCATCGCGGATTCGATCGCGGCGCGCATTGCGCGCGGCGAGCTCGAGCCCGGCGACCGGCTGCCGAATCACCGCGACCTCGCCACCGAGTTCAAGGTCAACGTCACCACCATCACCCGTGCCTTCCACACGCTGAAGCGGCGCGGCCTGGTCGAGACGCGGCCGGGGCGCGGCACGGTGATCCTCGACTTCCGCAACGGCGCGGGCCGCTTCCAATCCAATCCCTCCGACGAGCGCGGCGTGACCGATCTCTCGGTCAACCGCCCGGCGACCGCGGGTTATCTCGACGCGCTGGCCGATGTGATGCCGCGCCTCGCCCGCGACCGGCGCTACGCCAGCCTGAAGGACTACCAGCCGGCCGAAGGACCGATCTGGTTGCGCGAGGCGGCGGCGCTCTGGATGAAGAGCACCGTGCCGGGCGCCGATGCCTCGTCGCTCTTCGTCGGCATGGGCGCGCAGCATGCGCTCGCCTGCGTGCTCGCCAGCGTCTCGCGGCCGGGCGACGTGGTGATCGCCGACGAGGTCACCTATATGGGCCTGGTCGCCATCTGCCGCGCGCGCGGCTTGATCCTGCGCGGCCTGCCGATGGACGAGCACGGCATGCGGCCCGATGCTTTCGACGAAGCCTGCCTCCGCTGGCAGCCGCGCCTGGTCTTCGTGATGCCGAGCCTGCACAACCCGGCCGCCATCAGCATGCCGGAAGCGCGTCGGCGCGCGCTCGCCACCATCGCGCGGCGGCACAACGTCCTCATTCTTGAGGACGACGTCTATGCGCCGCTGGTCGAGGAACGGGCGCCGGCCTTCGCCGTCCTGGAGCCGGAGCTCACCGTGCATATCGCCGGCCTCTCGAAATGCGTGGCGCCGGGCCTGCGGATCGGCTTCGCGCTCACCCCGCGGGCCCTCGCCGCCGACGTGGTCGCCGCCTTCCGGGTCGATTGCTGGAACATCTGTCCGCTGTCGGCGCTGACCGCGACCATGCTGCTCGAAGCCGGCGCGGTCGAGACCATTATCGAATCGCAGAAGCAGGAACTGTTCGAGCGCCAGGCGCTCACCTCGGCGATGCTGGCGGGCTACGCCTTGCGCAACCACCCGGCCTCGCCGCATGCCTGGCTGACCCTGCCGGAATCCTGGCGCGACCGCGACTTCGCTCAGGCCTGCGCCGAGCGCGGCGTCATGGTGATGCGCGCCGACCCCTTCTCGATCGGCCGCGACGAGCCACCCAACGCGGTCCGGATCAACATCGCCGCCGCCCGCACCCGCGACGATCTCCGCGCCGCCTTGGGCACCGTGCTGGAACTGCTGGGCGCGCCGCCGCAGTAAGCTATTTGAAGCGCCGCTCGAGATCGGCGATGCCGCGATCCATCGCGAAGGTCGTGCGCACCCGCTGATACCCGGCTGCTGCCAGCCGCTCCCGCAAGCGCGCGTCCTGCAGCAATCGCGCCATCGCCAGCGCGAGCGCCGCCGAATCATCCGCAGGCACCAGCACGCCGGTCTCGCCGTCGATCACCAGCTCCGGGATGCCGGCGAGGTTGGTGGCGATGACCGCCAGGCGCTGGCTCTGCGCCTCCATCAGCACGTTGGGCAGGCCGTCGCGGTCGCCGTCCTCGGCAATCCGGCTGTTCAGGACGAAGAGATCGGCGCCGCGATATTCCTCCAGCACCGTCTCCTGCGGCTTGGCGCCGAGCCAGGTCACGCGTTCCGCGATGCCGAGCCGTTGCGCTTGGGCCTGCAGTTCATCCTTGAGCGGCCCGCCGCCGATATGACGGAAGTGCCAGTCGAGATCCTTCGGCAGCTGGCCCAATGCTTCGATCAGCCCGGCATAGCCCTTCTTCGGCACCAGCCGACCGACCGAAAGCAGGGTGAACGGAGCTTGCACCTTTGCCGCGCGCGCCGGCGGCTCCGGGAAACGCGTGAAATCCAGGCCGTGATAGACCAGCGCCGTCGTCTCCGGCCTAGGCGCCAAGGCGGCGAGCGCGCGGTGCCCGGTCTCGGTGCAGGTCACCAGCCAGTCCATCGAGGCCAGCTTCTCGCGCTTCTCCCAGTCCGGCGTGATCCAGATGTCCTTCGCATGCGCCGAGGTGCTCCACGGGATTCCGGTCATCCGATGCGTGTAATAGGCGACCGAGGCCGGGGTGTGGATGAAATGCGCGTGCAGCCGCTTCGGCCAGCCTGATGGATCGCCGAGCTCCGCCGCCAGCACACAGGCCTGGCCGAAGCGTCGGGCGCGGTTGGTGGTGAAGTCGCGCTTCAGGTCCGCGATCCATTGCCGGAACGCTGCTGCATATCCCGGCAACCGCCGCGCCCGCCACCAGCCGCGCAACACTCTGAGCGGCTCCTGGTAGAGATATTCCGGCAGATAGGCGACCGGCGCCTGGATCTCGCGGTGCACCGGATGGACATGCTGGTCGGTCGGAAAGCGCAGCGAGACGATCTTGATCTTGATCCCGCGCTGCTCCAGCGCCCGGATCTCCTGGGCGATGAAGGTCTCGGAAAGGCGCGGATAGCCCTTCAGGACGAAGACGATCTCGTCGGTCAATTTAGCTCAGCGCGCGCGGCGGCTGGCGAGCCTGAGGCGCGGACGGGGGGTACGGACCGGCGCCGCGTCGATGGTCTGGTCGACCAGCCGGTTGATGTTGGCGAGCCCGTCCATCAACCCCGGCACCACCACCTGGCTCGGCAGCGCCTGTTGCGGCAGTTGGCGCAAGGCGGTCGCCATCGACTTCCAGTCGCGGGTGCCGTCGTCCTCGAGCATGGAGACGAGGCCGTATTCCTTGGCCCTCGTCGCGCGCAGATACTGCTCCATGCGCGGCCTCGTGCGCGGGATGATCAGCGCGCGCTTGTCGAAGGAGAGGATCTCGCAGAAGGTGTTGTAGCCGCCCATGGCGACCACGCCGATCGCCCGCGCCATCAGATGCTCCATCTGCGCGTCGAAGGTGATCGCCTCGACATTGTCGAGCTTGGCCGCCCGCTGCAGGAACTCGGCTTGCCGGTCGGAATGCATGAACGGCCCGAGCACGAGCAGCGCCGGATGCGGCTGGTTGAGGTCGTTCTCATAGGCGCGCAGCACCCAGTCGACCACGTCTTCGCCGTCACCGCCGCCACCGGTGGTGACCAGCAGATAGGGCGCCTCGATCTTGGTGAGCGGCGCGCTGGTCGCCGGACCTTGCGGTAGGGTGCGGTGCAGATAGCCGGTGTAGATCATCTTGCGCCGCACCGACTTCGGCAGCTCGATACCTTCCAGCGGATCGCAGATCTGCGGCAGGCCATAGACCCAGATCTGGTCGTAGAGATCGCGCAGCGCCGGGACCACCTTCTTGCGTTCCCATTCGGGGACCAGGGCGGCGGGCTCGTCCATGATGTCGCGCAGCCCCAGGACCAGGCGCGTGCCGCGCTCCTTCAGCATGACCAGGGTGTCATGCACCTCACCGCGCAGCCCCAGCGGCTCCTTGTCCACGATGAAGATGTCGGGATCGAAGATCTCGGCGGTGTGGCGGATGATCGAGGCGCGCAGCTCCAGCGTCTCCTCGATATCGATCAGCAGCGAGAGCGGGGTATAGTCGCCGGAGCGCAGCTTGATCACCCCGGGGATCCGGATGAAGTCCACGCGGGCCCGGAAGTTGAAGCTGCCAATGATCGGCGACCCGGTGAGAATGATGACCGAGAGGTCCTTCTCCAGATCGACCAGCGAATGCGCGATGGTGCGGCAACGGCGCAAATGGCCGAGGCCGAAGGTGTCGTGGCTGTAGATGAGAACGCGGGCGTCCCGCTTTTCCATTGGGCTCGTTCCCACTGGGCTTGTTCCTGTCACGCGTCCATCCCCCGACTGCCGCGTCCCGGATAACCAAGTCTGCGATTAGCGCGCGGCGGAGTATTGCACAGCGGGTTTCCGCGGCGAAAGCCAAAGTTTCGAGGCAAGGCCCGCGGCATAAATCCTTGATCGCCTTAGGGAATGACCGGGTAAAATCGCCCCGAACGGGGTCCTATCGCTTGCGGCTGGACGCCGCCCGCCCTATTGTCCTGAGGGTCGCGGCCCAGCCGGGGGGACGGCCGTATCCGCGATCTTGGATCGGGCGATGGAACGCAATCTCTTCAAATACATCTGGCGCCATTCCTGGCGCGACCAGGTCTACATCCTTGCGATCGTCCTGCTCCTGCAGGTGTTCTACTTCGTCTCGCTCGATCTTCCGAAGCGCATCGTCAACGACGGCATCCGCGGCGAAGCCTTCAAGGAAACCAGCGTCGAGATCCCGACCCATCTCAACTATTCCTACGGCCCGGCGATCCATCCGGAGATGATGAAGCCGGAGGGGAAGGTGAACACCATTCCCTTCATGGAGATCAGCTTCGGGCCTTACGAGTCGATCGGCGTCCCGAAGCTCACGCTGTTCAGCGGCTTGATGCTCGACCAGATGCAGTATCTGTTCGCGCTCTGCTTTGCCTATCTGTTCTTCGTCGTCCTCAACGGCTGGATGAAGCAGTGGGTCAACACCGAGAAGGGGCGCCTGGGCGAGCGCATGCTGCGCCGGCTTCGATTCGAGCTCTATGACCGGATCCTCAAGTTTCCGCTCGGCCATTTCCGCAAGGTGAAGCAGGCCGAGATCGCCACCATGATCAAGGACGAGGTGGAGCCTTTGGGCGGCTTCATCGGCGATGCCTTCATTCAGCCGGCGATGCTGGCCGGCCAGGCGCTGACCGCGCTCTACTTCATCTTCCTGCAGAACTTCTATCTGGGCGCGCTCACCTTCGCGATCCTCGCGGTGCAGATGGCGGTGATCCCGAAGCTCCGGGTCAAGGTGCGGCTGCTGGCCCGGCAGAGGCAGATCACCGCGCGGGCGCTGGCCGGCCGCATCGCCGAGAGCGTGGACGGGGCCATTGAAATTCACACCAATGACACATCGAACTACGAGCGCGCCGATATCATCGACCGCCTCGGCACGATCTTCCTGATCCGCTTCGAGCTCTACAAGCGCAAGTTCTTCGTCAAGTACCTGAACAACATGCTGGCCGCGACCACGCCGTTCCTGTTCTATCTGATCGGCGGCTATCTCGCCCTGAACGGCAAATTCGACACCGGTTCGCTGCTGGCCGCGATCAACGCCTACAAGGACCTGCCCGACCCGATCAAGCAGCTGATCGACTGGGACCAGCAGCGCCAGGACGTGCAGATCAAGTACGACCAGGTGATGGAGCAGTTCAATCCCGACGGCATGCTGCCGCCGGAGCTGCAGGCGATCGACGCGATGCAGGATGTGGATGCCGGGACCCTCGCCGCCAGCAACCTCGCCTTCACCGACGAATCCGGCGCCCGCCTGGTCGAGGATGTGAGCCTCGAGATCGGGCCCGATGCCCATGTCGCGGTAATCGGCACCGGCGCCAGCGGCAAGGAGCAGCTCGGCCTGCTGCTGGGACGCCTGGCGCTGCCGGTCGCCGGCCAGCTGAAATACGGCGAGCACGACCTGACGCAGCTCCCGGAATCGGTGACCGGCCGGCGCTTCGCCTATGTCGGCGAGGAGAGCTACTTCTTCCCGCTCTCGTTGCGCGAGAACCTGAGTTACGGCCTGAAGCATCGACCGGTCGAGCCGGCGCGCTACGAGGGCGAGAGCCTGCGGCATTTCGAGCGCCGCATGCGCGAGGCCAAGCGCGCCGGCAATCCCTGGCTCGATCCCGGCGACAACTGGCTCGATCTGGCGGGCGCCGGCGTCGCCGACGTCCCCGAGCTCTACAGCCGGGTCGTGACCCTGCTGAAGGCGGTGGAGTTCGACGAGGACGTCTATCAGTTCGGCCTGCGCGGGCGGCTCGACCCGGTGCGCGACGCGGACATCGCCGCCGAGTTCCTGGAAGCGCGGCGGAGTCTCCGCGAACGGCTGCAGCGCCCCGACGTGGCGGCGCTGGTCGATCCCTTCGATCCCGCGCGTTACAACAAGAATATGACGGTGGCCGAGAACCTGCTGTTCGGCACCGCGGTCGGCCCGGACTTCGCACCCGAGAACCTCGCCAACAACGAATACCTGCGCACCACCTTGCGGGACCTGGGCCTCGGCAACGACCTGGTCGGCATGGGCCGCAAGATCGCCGAGACCATGGTCGAAATCTTCGCCGACCTGCCGCCCGGCCATCCGTTCTTCGAGCAATACGCCTTCATCTCCTTCGACGATCTGCCGATGTACCGCGAGCTGATCCAGCGGACCGGGCGGCTCTCGACCGAGCAGATCCAGCGCGAAGACCGCTTCCGCTTCGTGCGCCTGACCTTCCCCTATATCGAGGCGCGCCATCGCCTCGACCTGATCGACACCGAGATGGAAGAGAAGCTGCTGCAGGGGCGCCACGCGCTGGCCCAGAACCTGCCGGAGAATCTCAAGAAGTCGATCGAGTTCTACGATCCGGAGGCCTACAACAGCCAGGCCTCGGTGCAGGACAACATCCTGTTCGGCCGCCTGGTCTATGGCCAGGCGCAGGCCGCGCAGAAGATCGGCCGGGTCATCGCCGAGGTGCTGGACGGCATGAAGCTCCGGCCGCGGGTGATCGAGGTCGGCCTGGACTACAATGTCGGGCCAGGCGGGAAACGGCTCTCGACCGCGCAACGCCAGCGCGCCTCGCTCGTTAGAGCGCTGGTGAAGCGGCCGCGGCTCCTGATCCTGAACAACAGCCTGGCGGTGTTCGACGATTCCACGCAGCGTCGTCTCGCCGAGCGCGTGAACAAGATCATGGAAGGCGGCGCGATGGTGTTGATCACCGACAATGTCGCGCTGGCCAGATTGTTCGACCGTGTCATCATCATGAAAGAAGGCCGGGTCATAGAGCAGGGCGAAGTCCGCGAGCTCGATCGCGACGGCAGCCGCTTCCGCGAGCTGGTCGGCACGGTCGCCGCTGCGGCGGAATAACAAGGGTAGGTTTTACGCCAGGTTGGCTTGCGCCAAGCTGGTTCAAGTCTGAGCGAGTGAGGGACGGATGGGTATTCAGGACGATGTCGAGGCCTTAAAGCGGATCCCGCTGTTCGCCAAGGTCGAACCCGCGAAGCTGAAACTCTTGGCGTTTGCAGCCGAGCGTGCGCAATACATGCCGGGGGAGGCGCTGTTCCACCAGGGCGACCAGGCCGACGCCGCCTATATCGTCTTGGGCGGCAAGGCCGATGTGCTGGTGGAGACGCCGAACGGTCCGTTGAAGGTGGCCGAGGTCGGCAAGGACGCCTTCGTCGGCGAGATCGGCATTCTCTGCGATGTGCCGCGCACCGCGACGATCCAGGCGACCGAATCCTTGACCACCCTGAAGATCACCAAGGATCTCTTCTACCGCATGGTCGCCGACTTCCCCTCGATCTCGCTCGAGGTGATGCGCGTGCTGGCGCAGCGCCTGGAGCATATGAACGAGCAGCTCCGCGACGCGGTGGCGGCGAAGACCTGACGGCTCAGTCCGGCGCCAGGAAGGTGACGGCGGTGGCGAGCAGGCTCTCGGGCGCCGCGGTCGCCTCCTCGGCGAATTCCGCGAACATCTGCTTCACCAGGTTGTAGCCGAGCTCGCGATAGGCCTCGAACTGGTCTTCGTCGAAGAACTGGTCGAGCGTGGTCTGGTCGGGATATTCCGGGTTCTGCGCCTTGTAGGCATAGAGGTCGCTCGGCAGCCCATCGACCATCGTCGCCTTCACATAGATGAGCACGCCGCAGCTCTGCCGGTCCGGATACCAGATCGAGGCCAAGGCGAAGCCGCGCTTGGCCAGCCCGAACTTGATGCGCCAGGTTTCGCTCTTCGCCTCGCGCGGCTTGGGCAGCACGCCCTCCAGCGTGTAGCACTCGTCGTCGAAGCGGATGTTGACGCCGAAATCGACCCGCACCCGCTCGATCGCGTTGCCGAGATCGGCGAAGGTGAAGTCGCCGTCCTGGCCGCCGTCGCTGACCAGGATCAGGTCCATCTTCCGCCGGACGAGCTCATAGAGTCCGAGATTTTCGAAATGCCCGCCGTCGGAGAGCTGCAGGAATCCGCCATGCTCGTCCATGCGGTAGCCGAGCAGCCCCGAGAGCCCCGGCCTGAGGTAGTTCGCGGTCTGCTGCAGCTGTTGGGGCTTGCCGGGATTGGGTGCCCAGTAGCCGAGCTGGGCCCCGAACAGGGTCACCAGGAAGGAGATCAGCGGCGTCCTAAGCATGCCCTTGCCGTCCGGCCCGGAATGGGCGTTGAGCGCGGCGCCGGAGATCGCCATCGCGGTCGGCAGCACCATCTGGTCGTCCATATACTGCTCGGTCTTCAGCCAATGCGTGGCGTCGCTGCCGCAGAAGCGCGGTGACAGCACGAAGCTGTCGGCGCCGCGGCCGCTGTATTTCGGCTTCTCGGAATCCGGAATGATCAGCGCGGTGTTGATCAGGTGATAGGGCCCGACGATGCGGATCGCCGGATCTTCTTTTTTCTTCTTGCCGCTGTTGACGCCGCCGGCGAGCACGCTGAGCTGCAGCGCGTCGGCGATCTTCGCCGGATGCCAGATTCCCTTCTCGACGCTCTTGGGATCCGGGCAGAGGGCTTCCATCAGCCGGTCCCGGTACATCCGGTGCTGCGAGACCAGGTTGAGGTTGGTCAGCAGCGCGAACAGCAGCGTCAGGATCACCAGCACCGCAAACCAGATCCAGTTCGCGCCGAAGGGGTCGCCCAGATACTGCGCCGTCCCATAGGCCAGGAACAGGATGCCGTAGACCGCGAGCACGGCGTAGAGATAGGGCCACACACTCTTCCAGACCGGCGATTCCTTCAGCTTGCCGATGATCGTCGCGTGTTTCTCCCGCCAGGTGCCGAGATAGGCGATGGCGACCGAGATCGCGCCGTAGAGGTCGCCGCCGCCATGCCGCTCAGCCCAGCCATAGGTGAAGGGCAGCGAGCCCAGCGCGACGCAGGCGATCTGCACCTGCAGCAGCCAGCCGAGCGCCACCGTGAGCGGAATGGAGACACGGCGGTAGAAGCGCCGGATCGGCTCGCCGGTCTCGCTGTCATGGCCATTGATATATCTGTCTAGGAAGCTGAACACCGAATAGGCGACGGTGGCGAACGCCGAGGCGATGAAGGCGAGCAGCCCCAGCACCACGAACAGGTTGACCCGGCCAAGCGCGGGCAGCCGGATGACGAGGCCGGTGCCGAAGGCCAGGGCCATGACGATGACCATGAGCGCGAAATAGATACCGAGCGAGAACAGCACCGCGCGCAGCGCGTTGGCGACCAGCGCGAAGATGCCGAGCCTGGGCGTCGGCGTCAGGTAATGCGCATGCTGCCGGATGAAGCTGACGATCTGCACCGCGAGATTGCTGGCGACGTCCGGATGCCGGACGTTCCAGAGCGGCGTCAGGGTGCGGTCGCCGCGGGCGCCGCTCTGGCCCCGCGCGCCGAACGGAAACCAGAAATCCTGGTTCTTCGGGTTGCGCCGCCCGTGCTCGACCAGGAAATAGCTGAGCGAAGAGCCGATATAGCCGCCGCCCGATACGGTCGAGAGATAGTCGAAATTCTTCATGACGCCGCGGGCATGCAGCCCCTGCATCACCCCCATGGCGAAGGAGGCGGACCGGATTCCGCCGCCGGACAGCGCCAGGCCGAGCCAGGGCCCGTCGGTCTCCTTCTCGCGCAGGGCTTCGACCGCCCGCCGCTCCTTCTCCAGCATCTCCGCCGTGTCGATGGCTTCTTCTGTCGCCATGGCCTGCTCTCCCCGAGACAACCGGCAGTGGCGGTATCATAGGCCGGTCATGCCGGCCTTGCCATGGCCGGCTCGGCCCGCCTAGGTTGGCGCCGATTGATTACCGAGGACTCTGATGCCGCCAGCCCCGCTCTCCGCGCCCACACTTGCCGACCTCAAGGCGGCCTATGCCCGGGACGGCGTCGTGGTCGTGCGCGGCGCCTTCACGGATTGGGTGGAGACCCTGCGCGCCGGCTTCGAGCGCAACCTCGCGGCACCCGGCCCCTTCGCGATCGAGAATGTCGGCGGCGGCGAGCGCGGCCGCTTCTTCGAGGATTACTGCAACTGGCAGCGGATCCCCGAGTTCAAGGATTTCATCCTGAACTCACCGGCCGCGGAAATCGCCGGGCGCATCATGGGCGCGGGTTCGGTGCAGATCTTCCATGAGCATATCCTGGTGAAGGAGCCGGGCACCGCCAAGCCGACACCCTGGCACCAGGACATGCCCTACTACTGCGTCACCGGCCGCCAGACCGCGAGCTACTGGATCCCCTTGGATCCCGTCACCGAAGCCAACACCTTGCGCGCGGTCAAGACCTCGCATCTCTGGCCGAAGCTGGTGCGCCCGAAGCGCTGGGCCTCGAACGAGGACTTCTATGCTTCCGACGAAGACTTCATGGACATGCCGGCGATCGGCGACGACGACCCGCGCATCCTGTTCTCGGCGCTGGAGCCGGGCGACGCGATCGTCTTCGATTTCCACTGCGTGCACGGAGCGCCGGGCAACGCCGGCATGAACCGCCGCCGGGCCTTCTCCGCCCGCTATGTCGGCGACGACGTCACTTTCCTGGAGCGGCCCGGCCGCACCTCGCCTCCATTCCCCGGCATCGGTCAGAAGAGCGGGGAACGCCTCAGGGAGGACTGGTTCCCGGTGGTGTGGCGGGCCTAGCCGTCAGGCGCCGCCGCCGACCACCGAGAGCTTCGGCGCGCTGCGGATGATGCGGCTGGCGGGGAGGTGGATGGTGACGGTGGTGCCGTTCCCTTCTCGGCTCAGCACCTCGATCGTGCCGTCATGGGCCTGGACCAGGCGGTGGGTGATGGCCAGGCCGAGGCCGATTCCCTCCCGGGTCTGGCGGCGATAGGCTTCGTTCTGCCAGAACGGCTCGAAGATCCGCGGCAGGTCCTCTTCCTTGATGCCGAGCCCGCGGTCGATCACCGACAGCGCGACGCCCGTCGTCTCGAGTTCGCCATGGATCAGCACTTCCGCGCCGTGCGGCGAGAACTTGACGGCGTTGGTCAGCAGGTTGATCAGCGCCTGCCGCATCGCCTTGGG
This sequence comes from Dongia sp., assembly GCF_041905885.1. Taxonomy (NCBI): domain Bacteria; kingdom Pseudomonadati; phylum Pseudomonadota; class Alphaproteobacteria; order Rhodospirillales; family Dongiaceae; genus Dongia; species Dongia sp. The sequence goes on from NZ_JAYRKD010000002.1 coordinate 236,477, forward strand.
GTCGACCGTCACCATCGGCAGTCGGTCGAGGCCTTCCTGGCGGATCTCGATCCGCTTGTCCCGGGCGCGCAGGGTGAGGAACTTCACCACGTCGCCGGCGACGTCGGCGAGCGATGTTGGTTCCTCCTTCAGCTGCATCTGCCCGAGCTCGATCCGGGACATGTCGAGCAGGTCCTCGATGATCGAGAGCAGGTAGCGGCCGCTGGACTGGATATCGGTGGCATATTCGAAATAGCGCTGCGAGTTCTCGCCGAGCGCGCGGCTGGCGATCATCTCGGAGAAGCCGATCACCGCGTTCAGGGGCGTCCTGAGCTCGTGGCTCATGTTGGCCAGGAACACGGTCTTCGCCGCGTTGGCGAATTGCGCCTCCTGCGAGGTGCGCCGGAGATCGTCGGCGACCTGCTGCAGGTCGGTGGAACGCTCGGCCAGGCGGTGGTTGGCATCGGCGAGCTCGGCGGTCGCCATGCCCACTTCCTCGGCGATGCGCTGGTATTCGGTATCGGCGCGCAGCAGGCGCAGATAGAGCAGGATGGTCAGCGCCAGACCGATCGCGAAGATCAGCGCCGGCAGCCAGAGTCCGGACTGGATCGGCTGCGGCTGGCCGTCGACCTCGAGCAGCCACTCGCGGTCGGCGACCTTGAGCTTGGTGGGCGCGACCGTCTCATAAGCCGTGCCGCTGGCGAAGACCAGGGTGTTGCCGTCATAGATCCGCACCGAGAGCGAGGTATCGACGAAGGCGTCGCTGAGGAACTGGTTGAAGAAGCCTTCGAGCGAGATGGTGGCGACCAGGTAGCCGTCGAGCGGGGCCTGGTTCTGGGAGGGCAGGCCCTTGAAGACCGGCACGAAGGCGCGGATCGACATGCTGCGGTGGCCGGCGATGGTCATCGGCCGCGGCGGCGCCACCATCATCTGGCCGAGCGCGGCCGCGCGCGTCATCAAGGCACGGTCGTCGGCATCGGCGGCGACATCCGCGCCCACCGTCTCACCGCCCGGCATCGGCTCGACATAGGTCAGCGGGAAACGATCCTCGGCACCGGCCGCGCTCACGCGCGGCGCCCAGCCGATCTTCACCCACCAGCTCTTCTTGCGGATATCGGGGTCGAGCGTCGCGAAGCGCCGGAACTCGTCGGCGCTGACGAAATCCGAGGAATCATAGAGGCCGCGGAAGTATTGCGCGAACTCGAGCTCGCGCTCGATATGGCTTTGCAGCCCCGCCGCCAGCGACTGCCGCGCGATCTCGCGCTGCGCGGAGGCTTCCTCGCCCAGCATGTCATGGACCACGCCGGCGACCGCCAGCGAGATCAGCAGGCCGATCACGATGATCGCCGGCCGCCAGAAGCGATGCTGCGCGATGCGCTGCGCCGCCCGCGCCTTGGCGCGGCCGGTTGGATCGGCTTCGGTGGATGGCCTCAGAGCTGGAGCGACTCCCATGTTGGAAGACTGCCCTTAAATTCCTAACGGAAGTTTACCTGGGCCGCGAAAATCCCGGGGTTTCCGCCGCTTGGTCTTGCGGGGCGAGACGGCGCTGCCTGCGGCGAAGGGGGAGAATTAAGCCGCCGGCGGCTGTGAAAGGGTTTCGTCTTGATCCCGGTCAATCAGGCGCGGCGGCGCCACCAGAACCAGATGCCGAGGCTCGACCAGAACAACAGCCAGGCATAGGTCCAGGGTGCCGGGTCGCGCCGGTATTCGGGCGCCTGCCAGCTGCGGCCGCCATCTTCGGTATGGGCCAGGGTCAGGTCCGCACCACCGGCGATGCCGAAGCCGCCCGGCGTCACGGCGACTGCCGTGACGTTCGCTTGAAACGGCGCGGGCAATTGTTGCCAGCGATTTCCGAGATCCTCGATTTGGAACAGGGCTCCGCCCGATCCGCCGATCCAGCCGCTGTCGTCGGCGCTGAGCGCGATATCCGTCAACGCCGCGTCGGGCCGCGTATTGGTGATAGTCGAGCTCGCGCCGCCATCCGTGGTGATCAGCAGCGTGCCCGACATTCCCACCGCCAGCGCGCGCCGACCTTGCCTGTCGAAGACGGCGTCTTGAAGCGATGTCAGTCGGCTGAGGGCAACGCCGGTTTCTCGCCAGCTTTGACCGCCATCCTCAGACGAAACGATCGCCGAACCGGCCCCGCTCGCGAAGATCCGACGTCCATCCGGCGACACGGCGACGGCCCTCAGGCGAAACCCTGTCTCGTGAACCGGGCCGGTCCAGGTCCGCCCGCTGTCCTGCGTCTCGGACACCCAGCCGCCGCTTTCGCCGCCGACCGCCCAGCCGCGCCCATCTGCGAGCATGGCGAGGTCGTGGACCCAGAAAGGCGGCGGTCTTTCCGATCCCAGCCAGCTCATGCCGCCATCTTCCGAGCGAAAGACGTCGTCGCGGCTGGCGATCCAAAGATGTTTTCCGTCCGCGCCGATCTGGATGGTCTTCAGCTCTGAATCCGTTGCCGGGCTGCGGCCAGCGGCTTGGATCAGCCAGGTCCCGCCGCCATCGCTGGTCTTCAGGAGATAGGCGCCGGCAATCGCCCAACCTGCCTTGGTGCCGGGCTCGAGCGCGATGTCGGCGATCTCGGCGTGTCCGCGCGATTGCGGGAACCAGGTGCGGCCACCATCCCTGCTGGCGATCACGGCGCCATAGCTGCCGACCGCCAGTGCATATCGCCCATCTGCGGAGATTGCGGCCGCAGCGAGGCTTGCCGCAAGCGGGTTAGCCGTCGCTTGCCAGTGCTCCCCGCCATCCTCGGAGAATCGAATGAGGCCCCAGAGGTCGATCAGGATGCCATGCCGCAGATCCTCGGCGACGGCAATGCGCGCGCTGAACGTCTCTCTCGGCAAGGCCTTGGTGGCCGACGCGGCCCAGGATGCCTCGGCCTCGTGCATGACCTTCCGGCGAATGGATTCCGCCTCTTCCGGTGAAACCGTGTCGCTCTTGGGCGGCACATATCCCGCGGTTTGATTCCATTGCGCGCCGTCGCGGGTCATCAGCCAGGTGTTGTGCAGGCCGCGGATCCAGCCGCGGCGACAATCCCCCAGCACCGTCACATCGATCAGCCGTTGCTGGGTGCCGCTCGCTTGCGGTTGCCAGGTTCGGCCACCGTCCGCCGTCTTCAGGATCGTTCCGGCATCGCCCACGATCCAGCCGCAACTCCCTTCAGGCAGCATCTGGATGCCGTAGAGATCGGCATCGGTGCCGCTCGCCTGTGCCGTCCAGCTGTGACCGAGATCGTCGCTGACCAGGATGGTTCCGTGCTCGCCCACCGCCCAGGCGCGCGCGGCGTCCGGCGTCATCGCGAGGTCGTTCAGATGGACGTCGATCACCGGCAGCCTGGCGAAGACGTTGCGCTCGCGCGGCCAGAGGAGGCTGTCGAAGAGGCCGCGCTCGATCGGATCGGGGCGTGGCGGCTGAATGAAGGCGGCGACAACGCCCATCGCGACCATCAGGCCGCATAAAGCGACCAGTCCGATCGCCACAGACTGCCGATTGCGAGAGGACATGTACTTTGCTTGCGAAGGCGCCCGGATCTTCCCGCTGCAAAGCTAGGCCGGGGTTATGGCGCATTTGTGGCGGATCGATCCGCACCCTCAACTGCGCCGTGCGACGCGAAGTCAGTCGATGTCGACGATCACCGGGACATGGTCGCTGGGCTGGGTCCAGCCGCGGGACTCGCGCAGGATCTTCGCCGCCTTCAGCCGCTTCTTCATCGCCGGCGAAACCCAGATATGATCGAGCCTCCGGCCCTTATCGGCTTTCTGCCAGTCGGGCGCTCGATAGCTCCACCAGGAATAAAGCTTCTCGGTCTCCGGCGTGAAGTGGCGAACGCCATCCACCCAGTCGCCGGCGGCTTGCACCGCGTTCAGCTTCTCGACCTCGATCGGCGTGTGGCTGACGATCTTCAAGAGCTGCTTATGCGACCAGACGTCATGCTCCAGCGGCGCGATGTTGAGATCGCCGACCATGATCGCGTTCTTGGCGCGCTTCTCGGTCTTGAACCAGTCGCGCATCTCGTCGAGGAACTGGAGCTTGTGGGCGAACTTCACGTTGAGCTTGGGATCGGGAATGTCGCCGCCGGCCGGGACATAGAAGTTGTGCAGCTCGACATCGCCCGGCAGCAGCACGACGCCGTGGCGCGAATCGTTCTTCAGGCACCAGTTCCGAGGGCTCCGCGTCTGCATGGGCAGCTTCGAAAGAATCGCGACGCCGTTATAGCCCTTCATGCCGTGATGCAGGACATGGTCGAAGCCAAGCCCCTTCACGTCATCCATCGGAAACAAAGGATCGTCGACCTTGATCTCCTGCAGGCAGACCACGTCGGGCTGCTCCTGCTGCATCAAGCGCCGCACCAGCTCCATCCGTATGCGGAGCGAATTGATGTTCCAACTGACGATGCGCATGAAGAATTCGTTTCGAGTTTTCGTGTGATTCCGCCGCGAAACGATTGCCACAAAAGCGAACGCCCGGGTAGCGCTTCGCGCCATTCCAGCGCGCTTCGCGCGCCTCGTTCAAGCATTGGTCGGTCGTTCGCTACAAAAGCGAACGCCCGGCCAGGGGAGGACCGGGCGTTCTATACTCCGTTGTCGGAGTCCGGTTGCGGTGGGGGAGACCGCTTCCGGTAAACCGTCGGCATTGCGCCGGCGGTCACTGCTAGTGTTCTGATAGATGTGGTTGATACACCCGATATCAACCCTCCACAGCCTAGTTGTTTGCATGTCAGAGGGAGTCAAACCGCATAACTGCAAGGGCCTGATTCCCCAGCATTTCCGCGGCTCACAGAAACTTGACTCGGGTTTTTCCGCGCGCCGATTTGATTAGGCTGCGGCAGGCTGTCGCGCACGCCGGGCCCGCGCGCGTTCCCGCGCCGCGGCACCGAAGGCCTGGAACAGCTTCAGTGAATCGGGATTTTCCGTGGCGCGAAATTCCGGATGCCACTGGGCGCCGAGCGCGAAGCCGGCATCCTTGACGCGCACCGCTTCGACCACGCCGTCCGGCGCGCGGCCCTCGACCACGAGGCGATCGGAGACGCGGTCGATGCCCTGCCAGTGCAGGCTGTTCACGGTGGTGGTGGTCTTGCCGATCAGCTTGGCGAAGACGCCGTCGGCGGTGAACTCGATCGGGTGCGCGGGGCCATACATCTCGTCGAAGGGCAGGTCGAGCCGGCCGCGGTGATCGCTGTATCCAGGCTGCTCGTGGATGCGCGTGTGCAAGGTCCCGCCGAGCGCCACGTTCAGCTCCTGGAAGCCGCGGCAGATGCAGAGCACCGGCACTTTCTGCGCAAGGGCTTCGCGGATCAGCGGCAGGGTGATCGCGTCGCGGCCGGGATCCTGCGGGCTGTCCGCGCGGTCCGGCGCGCCGGCATAGTGGTGTACAGCCACGTTGGACGGGCTGCCGGTGAACAGCACCCCGTCGAGATGGCTGAGCAGTGCCGCGGGCGGGATCGCCTCGCCAAGCGCCGGGAAGGACAGCGGATAAGCCCCGGCCGCTTCGATCAGGGCCGTCAGGTATTTTTCGCCGACGGTATGGAAGTTGTGGTTGTCCAGGTGCTTGACGCACATGGGCACGCCGATGATCGGGGCGTCGGCCGGTAGCTTGGTCTGCCCAGCTTTAAATTCCATGGGGGTGATCCACTCGCTGCCTTTGCCGCTGGAATCTAGCGGCGCGGCCGAGGGCTCACAACACGCACGGGCATGACAACAGGCTTGCGCCCCGCGCAAGCGGGGCGGCCGGGCCGGGATTTAACTCTTGGAAAATAGAGGCTTAAGCGGCCTTCGCCGCCCCCTCTTACGCCGCCTTCGCGGCAGCCGCCTTCTCGATCCGGCGCTTCAGGCGCTTGGCGTCGGCCGGGAGCTTCAGGTCCGAGGTGCCGAGCAGGTAGGCGTCGAGGCCGCCGTTATGCTCGATGGTGCGGATCGCGTTGACGGTCAGGCGCAGGCGCACCTGCTGGCCCAGCGCGTCGGAGAGCAGCCGGGTCACCTGCAGGTTCGGCATGAAGCGGCGCTTGGTCTTGTTGTTGGCGTGGCTGACATTGTTGCCAACCTGGACGCCTTTGCCGGTGATGCCACAGCGACGAGCCATAATCTTAGTCCTTTTGGATCAATATCTTGCGGTCAGGGTCTGAAGCTTCTACGACGGCCCGACACGCGGTCGGCCGGGTTTTTAGGCGGTTCCGGCGCTGCCGTCAAGGTTTAGGGGCCGAAACCGGGCCGGCGGGCGGCAGGGCGGGCCCTGAAGCCTAGGCCGCCGTCCCCTGCCGCGCCGCCCCGGTCGAACCGGCGCCGTGCTGGCCTTCGCTGGTGCTGAGCATTTCCTTCAGGAAGCCATCGACCCGGGCTTTCAGGAAATCGACGCTCTCGGCGACCTCGCCGGCGACCTTCAGCACCTGGCTGGATTCGCTGCCGGTGGTCTCGGCGGCGTTCTTCACGTCGCCGACCAGGCCGGCCATCTCCTGCTGGCGCCGGGAGGCTTCGGTCACGTTCTTGGCGATTTCATGGGTGGCGGCATTCTGCTGGGTCACCGAGGCCGCGATGCCGGTCGCGGCGCTGTGGATCGCGTCGAGCTTGCCGACGATCTGCGAGATCGAGGAAGCGGCCGAGCCGGAAATCTCCTGCACCGCCTGGATCTGGGCGCGGATCTCCTCGGTCGCCCGGGCGCTGCGGTTGGCCAGGCCCTTCACCTCATTGGCGACCACGGCGAAACCCTTGCCGGCTTCGCCGGCGCGCGCCGCCTCGATCGTGGCGTTCAAGGCCAGCAGGTTGGTGTTGTCGGCGATCTCGCGGATGATGTTGAGGATGCCGGCGACGCTGTCTGCCGTGCGGGTCAGGCCGGTGACGATCTCGGCGGCGGCGGCGCCGTCCTTGGCGGCGGTCTCGGCGCTTTCGGCGGCGCCATGCACCTGGCGGCCGATCTCGCCGATCGAGGCCGAGAGTTCTTCGACCGCGGCGGAGATCGACTGCGCGTTGCCGGCGGCGACGCCGGCCAGCTCGACCACGGAATTGGAGCGCTCGCCCGAAGTCGCCGCGGCCTTGCCCATCACGCCGGAAGCCTGGCGCAAGGTGCTGGTGCGGGTCACCATCTCGCCCAAGGCCTGCTTGATCTCGCCGTCGAAGCGGCGGGCCAGTGACTGCATGGCGTTGAAGGATTCCTCGCGGCGCGCATGCTCGGCGCGGGTCTCGGCTTCCAGCGCCACGCGCTTCTCGATGCCGATCTTGAACTGGCCGACCGCGCGCGCCATGGCGCCGAGCTCGTCCTTGCGGGTCAGCATGGGAACATCGACCGTGGTGTCGTCCTCGGCCAGGCGGCCCATGGTGCCGGTCAGGCTGCCGATCGGCTTCAGCACGGTGAAGCGGATCGCAAAAAAGATCACCAGCGCTGCGAGCAGCGAAAGCCCGACCGCGATGCCGAATGATTTGTAGCGCTGCATATAGAAGATCGCGATGCGGCGATCGAACTGGTCGTTCATGACGCCGGCGGACTGGTCGGCAAAGGCGACGGTGGCCTCGCGCGCGGCGGTCTCCAGCGCGGTGATGCCCTCGGCAGTGAGCGGCGTGTCGCCGCCCGCCAGGGTCGAGGCATTGAAGGTCTCGATCAGCTTGCCGATTGCGGCGAACATCGCCTGGCCCGGCGGGTCGAGGCGGGTCTTGGAATCCTTGGGCTCATTGCCGAACTTCTCGTTGCCGTCATAGACCGACTGCAGCGAAAACTTGGCGCCGTCGAGCGTCGCCTGCAGGCTGCCGATCAGCTGCAGGAAGCCCGCCATGTCCTTCATCTCCAGCTTCTCGGCGCCGGCCTTGCTCTGCGCGTAGGCGGCGGTCCGATGCACGGAATCCAGCAGCTCGGGCAGCTTCAGCAGCACCAGGTCCATGACGTAGTAGCTGTCGAGATCGGGGTCGAGAATGAGGTTGGAGATATTGCCGACCTGGTTGATCAGCGCCCGCATCGCAGTGGTGTCGCGCGGGTCGGCATCGAGCGAGTCGATGGCGGCCTTGGCCTGGTCCGCGGTCATCATCTCGGCGCCGAAATCCGCTTCGGCCTTGGCGATCGCGGCCTTCAGCGCGGCGGGATCGACTTCCTTGCCGGGATCGACCATCGCAGCGTGAACCGGGCGGAGCGCGCTCAAGTAATCGTTGCCGACGGCTTCCTTTTCTCCAAATGCGATGGCGACCTGCTGCGATTGGTAGAGCAGGTAGAGCAGGACCGCGATGGGAACAATGAACAGCGAGATCGCCAGCGCCAGCTTGCCCGCCACACCGAAGCCAGTCTTCATAGTCCCCTCTCCGCAAAGACCCGCACATGCACATTGCGTGCACAAGTGGGCGATGATTGCGGAAGAAGGTTATGACCTTCTTAAAATTCCGGCTGTATACCGCGCAAAAATCGATGCTTTTGGGATAATGATCCCAGAACCAATTGGTTCTTTCCCATCGAGATCAGCTGGTCAGGTTGTCAAGCGGCGCGGACCACCTCCACGAAACGGGCGAGTTCGCTCCGCAGCCGGTCCGACTGGCTGTTGAGGTCGCCGGCGGCGCTCAGCACCGCCTGGGCGGCCTGCCCGGTCTGATGCGCGGCATGGCTCACCCCGGTGATGTTCTCGGTCACCTCGCTGGTGCCCTGGGCCGCCTGCTCGACGTTGCGGGCGATTTCCCTGGTCGCGGCGGTCTGTTCCTCGACCGCGGCGGCGATCGAACCCGAGATCGTGCTGATGGTCTGGATCGTGGCGCCGATCGCGCTGATCGCGGTCACCGAATGCTTGGTCGCGGATTGCACGGCGGCGATCTGGCCGGTGATCTCCTCGGTCGCCTTGCCGGTCTGGCTGGCCAGGGTCTTCACCTCGGAGGCCACCACGGCGAAGCCCTTGCCGGCCTCGCCGGCCCGCGCCGCCTCGATCGTGGCGTTCAAGGCCAGCAGGTTGGTCTGGCTGGCGATCTCATCGATGAGGCGCACCACATCGCCGATTCTCTGCGCCGCGGCGGCGAGGGCGGAGACCTGGCTGTTGGTCGCCTCCGCTTCGCGCACCGCCTTGGCGGCGACGTCGTTCGATTGCGTGATCTGCCGCGCGATCTCATCGACCGAAGTCGAGAGTTCCTCGGCGGCGGCGGCGACGGTCTGGACGCTGGTGCTGGCCTCGTTGGAGGCCGAAGCCACTGCGGTCGATTGCCTGCCGGTCTCTTCTGCCGTGGCGCTCATCGCCTCGGCCTGGGTCCGCAGCTCGGTCGCGGCGGTGGCGACGTTCTTCACGATGCCGCCGACGGCGGACTCGAACTCGTCGGCCAGCCGCGCCATTTCCACCTTCCGCGCGGCGGCGGCGGCCTCCTTCAGCTGCGCCTGCTCGGCGCGCAGGCGCTCGGATTCGATCATGCTGTCCTTGAAGACGCCGACCGCATGCGACATGCGGCCGATCTCGTCGCTGCGCTCGGCGCCGGGGATCGCGACCGTGGTGTCGCCCTCCGCCAGCCGGCCCATGGCCGCGGTCAGGCGGCCGACCGGTTTCACGACGCTATACCGGATCAGGAACACGACGAAGGCCAGCACGGCAATGAACAGGCCGAGCGCGATCGAGAAGGTGGTGACGCGCTCCGTCTGAAACGCGGCGATGCGGCGCTCGAACAGGTCGTTCATCGCCGCGCCTGCCTTGTCGGCCAGCTTCAGCGTCTCGTTGCGCGCCGCTGCGGTGGCGGCGTCGAAAGCGCCGGGTTCAACCGCCTTCTCGCCGCCGGCCAGCGCCGATCGGCCGAAGGCCTCGAACAGCGTGGAGACCGCGCCCAGCATCGCCTGGGCCTCGGCATCGACGCGCGATTTCAAGTCCCGCGCGCCGCGGCCACCGCTCGCATTGGCGTCATAGGCCTGGTCGAGCGAGCCCTTTGCACCGTCCAGGGTCTTTGCGGCGCCGGCGGTCATTTGCAGGAACACCGCCATGTCCTTCAGTTCGAGCTTCTCACCGCCGGACCGTGCTTCGGCGAAGACCGCCGGCTGCGCGATGCCATCCAGCAGCTCGGGCAGCTTCACCACCACGAGGTCCATGACATAGAAGCTGTCGAGGTCGGGATCGAGGATCAGATTGGACTTGTCGCCGATCCGCGCGATCAGCGCGCGCAAGGCAGTCGTGTCTCGCGGCGTCGGGGAATCGAGGGCCGCTTCGGCGGCCTGCGCCTGGGCCGAGGAGTCGAGCGCCGCGCCGTACTTGTTCTCGGCGGCGGCTATGACCGATTTCAACGCAGCGATATCCGGCTTGGCGGGATCGACCAGGGCTGCGTGCACCGGACGCAAGGCGGCGATGTAGTCGTTGCCGATGATCTCCTGCTGGGCGAAGTCGATTGCCACCTGCTGCGTGCGATAGAGCAGGAACAACAGCACCGCCACCGGAAGCACGAACAACGCGATTGCCGCCGCCAGCTTCCCGGCTACTCCGATCTTGCGACTCATGGCCGCCCCCTTCGCTCTCGTCGAGGTCCTCCGGGGAGAAACATCGCAGCCAGATATTGTCAAAGACTTAAACTAAAGTAGGAGAAAAGCGCATTCGCACCGCATAACTGGTTATGCCAGCACCTCTGGTATATCAGCGCGCTTTCAGCAGCGTGGTGATGACATGACGAGCTGCCGATGCCGGCGCGAGAACGCCGCGCGCGACCTTATCCTCGACCGCGCGCAGCATCTCGGCATGCGCCGGGTCCCCGGTCAGCCGCTCGATTATCGAGAGTCCAAGCTCGCGGTTGAACCAGAGCGCCGCCTGGTCGCGGCGTCGGGCCGTGCGCTCGCCGGTCTCGTCGAGCGCGGCGCGGAACTCTTCCGCTTTCGCCGCGATCTCGGCGATGCCGAAGCCGTTGAGCGCCGAGCTGCGCAACACTTCCGGCCTCCAGCCACGATGCCGCGGCTGCATCAGCCGCAACGCATGGGCGTAGTCCGACGCCGTGCGCATCGCCGCGGTCTCGAGCACGCCGTCCGACTTGTTGACGATGACCAGGTCGGCCAGCTCCATGATCCCGCGCTTGATCCCCTGCAGGTCGTCGCCGGCCGCGGGCAGCAGCAGCAGCAGGAACATGTCGGTCATCTCCGAGACCGCGGTCTCCGACTGGCCGACCCCGACGGTCTCGACCAGGATCGGGTCGAAGCCCGCCGCCTCGCAGACCAGCAGCGCCTCGCGGCTGCGCCGCGCGATCCCGCCGAAGCCCAAGCCATCGCTGCCGAAGCCTGAGGGCGACGGCCGGATGAAGGCCTCCTTGTGCTTGGCGAGCTCGGCCATCCGCGTCTTGTCGCCGAGGATCGAGCCGCCGGAGAGCCGCGACGAAGGATCGACCGCCAGCACTGCCGGCCGCTTGCCTCGGCTGATCAGGTGCAGGCCGAAAGCCTCGATGAAGGTGGACTTGCCGACGCCCGGCGCGCCGGAGATGCCGATCCGCAACGCCTTGCCGGTCTGCGGCAGCAGGGCGTCCAGCAGGGCCTCGGCTTCCGAACGATGATCGGCGCGCGTCGATTCCACCAGGGTGATCGCCTGCGCCAGCGCGCGCCGATCGCCGGAAATGACGCGCTCGGCGAGGGATTTCGCGCCGCTCATCGGGGCTGATTCCTCACTTCGCCGGCACCGGCGCGGTCGCCGGCGGCGAGGCGTCCACATCGAGACCACTCTCCGGCCGGTCGATCGCCTCCTGCTGACGGCGCCACATCGCGGCATAGCGGCCGTTCAACTCCAGCAGCTCTTCATGCCGGCCGCGTTCGGCGATGCGGCCTTCCTCCAGCACGATGATCTCGTCGGCATGAATCACGGTCGAGAGCCGGTGGGCGATGATGAGGGTGGTGCGCCGCCGCGAGATCTCCATGAGATTGGCCTGGATCTCGCGCTCGGTCCGGGAATCCAGCGCCGAGGTCGCCTCGTCGAACAGCAGGATCGGCGGCGATTTCAGGATGGTGCGGGCGATCGCCACCCGTTGCTTCTCACCGCCGGAGAGCTTCAGCCCGCGCTCGCCGACCTTGGTCTGGTAGCCGTCGGGCAAAGCGGCGACGAAATCATGGATATGCGCCAGATGCGCCGCATTCTCGATCTCCGGCCTGGTCGCGCCGGGCCGGCCGTAGCCGACATTGTATTCGACCGTGTCGTTGAAGAGAACCGTGTCCTGCGGGACGATGCCGATGGCGGCGCGCAGGCTGGTCTGGGTGACAGTGCGGATATCCTGGCCGTCGATCAGGATCCGTCCGGCATTGACGTCATAGAAGCGGAACAGCAGGCGCGAGATCGTGGACTTGCCGGCGCCGGAGGGGCCGACGATCGCCATGGTCTGGCCGGCGCCGACGGTGAAGCTGATGCCTTTCAGGATCGGCCGCCGCGCGTCGTAGCCGAAGGCGACATCCTCGAACCTGACCTCGCCGGCCGGAATGCTGAGCGGCTTCGCATCGGGCGCGTCCTTGATCGCGGCGCCGATCGCCAGCAGCGAGAACATCGCCTCCATGTCGATCAGCGACTGCCGGATCTCGCGATAGACCGTGCCGAGGAAGTTCAAGGGCATGTAGAGCTGCAGCAGATAGGCATTGACCAGCACCACGTCGCCGACGGTGAGGTGCCGCCCGTTCTCGCCATAGACCACCCCGGCGGCCGCCATACCCATGATCACGGTCGAGCCGAGGGCAATGATCACCACCTGGCCGATGTTGAGCGCCGCGAGCGAGACCCGCGAGCGCACCGCGGCGGTCTCATAGGTCTTCAGCGCTTCGTCATAGCGCCGCGCCTCATGCTCCTCGTTGTTGAAGTATTTGACGGTCTCGAAATTCAGCAGGCTGTCGACCGCCTTGGTATTGGCCGACTGGTCGCTCTCGTTCATGGTCCGGCGCAGCTTGATCCGCCATTCGGTCACCCGGAGCGTGTAGGCGATGTAGAGACCGATCGTGACCACGGTGATCGCCGCGAAGCGCCAGTCGTAGAGCGTCCAGAGGATGACCGCGACCAGGGCGATCTCGACCAGGGTCGGGATCACGTTGAAGAGCAGGAAGGAGAGCAGGAACTCGATGCCCTTGGCGCCGCGCTCGATCGCTCGGTTGAGGCCGCCGGTCTGGCGCTCGAGATGGAAGCTCAAGGAGAGCGCATGCAGGTGGCGGAAGGTCTTCAGGGCCAGCGAGCGGATCGCGCGCTGCGCCACCTTGGCGAAGATGCCGTCGCGCAACTCGGCGAAGGCCTGGGACATGACCCGCGCCAGGCCATAGGCCGCCAGCAGCCCCAGCGGCAGGGCGACCAGCGCGCCCGGCGTGCCCAGCGCGTCCACCATGTGTTTGAAGACGATCGGCACATAGACATTGGCGATCTTGGCCACGACCAGCGAGGCCGAGGCCAGGACCACCCGGGTCTTCAGCTCGGCTTCGCCCTGGGGCCAGAGATAGGGAAGGAGGCTCTTCAAGGAGCCGCGGGTACCTGGGGACGAAGCCTGGGTCATGGAATGGAGATCGATCCTCTACTCGGTCGTCATCCCCGGCCTGAAGCCGGGCATAACGACCTAATATAGGGTGACTGCCGCAAATAAACGACCGGCAACGGCGGCTCAGTGCTCCACTGCACGCCCCAGCGATTTGGCCAGGACCAGGTAGAGCTTGCCGACATCCGCGGTGATGAAGGCGGCCGAGAGCACGGATTCGTTGTCCGCCTGCTGCGACTGGCCGAGCAGGGTCTCGAACTTCGCCACATAGCGGTCCACCAGGTCGCGGAAGCGCTCATCGCGCTGGTAGCGCTGCTCGAGCGCCGGGACCACGTAGGAGTCCTTCGACTTGAACAGGCGCCGGGCGAAGATCGAGCGGTCGCCCTCGCGATACTTCTTCCAGATCTCGTCGGGGATCTCGCTGTCCAGCAGCTCGTGGATGTCCAGCGCGATGCCGTTCAGCTCGCTCATCATATGCGTCGCCGCCTTCAGGAAAGCGTCGCGGCTGATCACGGTCTGGGTCTTCTGCAGCTGGCCGATCCGCTCCACCGCAGTGGCCGAGGCGGAGCTCAACTCGGCGCTCTGCACCCGGAACTTCTCGGTGAGCTCGGTCGCCTTGACGTTGGCGGTCTCGATCAGCTTGGTCAGCTTGTCGGCCTGTTGCTCGAAGCCCTGGCCGATGCCGCTGGCCCGCGCCACCGCGCGGATCGAGGCGTCGGTCATGTCGCGCACCTTGCGATCGACATCGGCGGTGATCAGGCTCATCTGCCGATTGAGCTCCTGGGTCGCGTTCTGGATCGAGGCCAGCTGCACTTCCATGATCTTGCCCATCTCGGTCGTGTCCTCGCGGGCGGCCGAGGTGCTGGCGCGCGCGGTGGCGGCGACGCTGGCCACTTCCTGGGCATGGCTCTGCAGCTGGTTGCGCACGGTCTGCGCCAGCGACGCGACCTGGGTCGAGATCTCGGTCAGTTCTCGAAGCTGCTCGTCCACGGCGAGCTTCACGCCGGAAATCTGCAAGGCGGTGCGGCGCGAGACCTCGGCCAGGGCTTCGCCGCCCTCGCGGAACGACTTGATCACCGATTCCGCCTGGGCGGCGCTCTCGGTGGTGGTGCGGCGCAAGAGCTCGGCGATGCTGGACAGGCCCTGGCCGAGGCCGACGATCTCCTGCTCGCCATGCTTGCCGGCCTTGTCCACCAGCGCCACGCGCGCTTCCAGCGCGGCGGTGAGCTGCTTCTGGTTTTCCGCCGCGGTGTTCACCATCGAATGAAGCGTCTCGGCATGCTGCTGCATCGACTTGCCGGTGGCGTTGAGGCTGGCTGTCGCGACGTCGGCGGCCTCGCCCAAGCGCTGGGCATGGACGTGATAGAGCTCGGCCAATTGCGCCGAGCGCTCGCCGGTCTCGCGGCCGGCCGCGCGCAGCAGCTCGGCCTGGCGCTCGACATTCTGCCGCAAGGCCTCGGCCCCGTTCAGTGCCCGCTGGGCGACCGCATCGAGCTCGGTCACATGCCGGCGCATGTCGTCCTGCAGCTGCGCCGCGGCGCTCGAGGCATTGCCGGTCACCTGGCCGAGGCCCTCGACCTCGCCGCGCAGCACCGCGCCGATGGCGCGGGCCTCGTCGGTCACCTTATGCGCGGTCTCGGTCATCTCGCCGATCTGCGTGGCGAGCTCGGCCTTGACCAGCTGGGTGGCGTTGTTGGTCTGCTCCAGCGCGTCGGCGAGGTCGCGGTTCTGCCGCTGCAAGGTCTCGTGCAGCAGGGTGGCGCTCTGCGCCGCGGCCTCGCTGGCCTGGCGGATGCCGTCGGCCTGGGCATGCATCAGCGACGGCACGCGCTGGGTCAGGTCGCCGAGATGCGCGATCAGCGCCTGGGTGGCTTCCTCGCTGCGCCCGACCAGCATGTCGCCCGCGGCGGCCGCGCGACGCTGCGCCTCCTCGCCGGCGCTGACCGCCTGCTGCGCCTGGTCGGCCAGGGCGGAGCGCATCTCCTCGACCCGGTCGGCGGCGTTCTGGGTGGCGCTGGCGAGATCGGTGGTCTGGTTGCGATGCGCCACCGACATCCGCTCGCCATGCTCCAGCATCGCATTGAGCGTCGCCTGGATCGCGTTGGTCTCGCCGCGGATCCGCTCCAGGAAATTCTGCGCCGCATTGGCGCCGGTCGTCGCCAGCAGCGCGGCATGCTCGCGCGCCTGGTCGCCGAAGCGCTGCGCGCTGTCGGAGACGGTGGCGATGAGCTTCTCCGCCTGGGCCTGGGCGGCGGCGCCGATCTCCTGGGTCCGCGTGCCCACCGCGTCGGTCGTGGTGGTGATGTCGGTCGCGAGCTGGCGCAGCAGCTCGGCCTGGCGGTTGATCGCCGACTGGAAGAGATCGCTGGCATTGCCGGCCGCCGAAGTCAGCCGCTCGCTCTCGGCCTTGATGGTCTGCTCGGTGGTGCCGGAGCGCTCGCCGACCATCTGCGCCAGGGTCTCGAGGTTGCTGATCTGCGCGTCGATCCGCTGCTTCAAGAGCTCGGCGGCGGCGGCGGCGCGCTCGTCCAGCTTGCCGCTCTCGGCGGCAAAGGTGGCGCGGAAGCCGTCCGTGAGGCTTGCGGCGGTCGCGGTCAGGCGCTCGGCCTCGCCGCGCAGCAGCTGGTCGGTCTCGTCGGCGCGGCCGCTGACATTGCGCGAGAGCTCGGACAGGGCGGCGATCTCGGCCTCGATCCGCTCTTTGAGGAGTTGCGCGGTCCCGACCGCGCGCTCGCTGAGCTTCTCGCTTTCGTCGTGGAAGATGGCGCGGAACTTGTCGCCGGCGGTGTTGGTCGCGGCCTCCATCCGCTCGGCCTCGGCGCGGATCAGCTGGTCGATCTCGTCGGTGCGGCGGCCGACCGCCGCCGCGACCTCGCCCATCGAGCGGATCTGCAGGTCGATCCGCTCGCGCAACCGATCGGCGGCGGCATTGGCCTGGTCGCCGAGCCTTCCGGCATGGCGGTCGATCTCGCTCCTAAGCTCGGCCACGCGCTGGGCGAAGCGCGCCAGCAGATCCTCGCTCGCCTGGCCGAGCCGCTCGGCCTGGGAGGCGGCCTCCTGCTGGAAGGCAAGGCTGCGCTGGTCGGTGGTCTCCGAGAGGCGGGCCAAGGTCTCCTGCTCGGCCTCCAGCCTTTTCCCGAACCGCTCGCCCACCGTGTCGGCGGCGGCAGCGAGGCGGCCGGCCAGGCCATCGACCTGCTCGGCCAGACTGCGGGCCTGGGCGGCGGCCGCGTCGTTGATGGTCTGCAGCCGGTTCTCGTGGCTGTCGATCTCGGTGCGGAAGCGCTGCCCGGCCTCATGCGCGGCGGCGGCGAGGCGATCGCCCTGGCTATGCGCGACCTGCTCCAGGCCCTCGGTGCGCTCCTTGACCAGGCCGCTGGCATTCTCGATCTCGCGGGCGAGCTCGGCGATGCGCCGGCCGAACAGCTGCGCCGCGCGCTCGGCGCTGGCGCCGAAGGCGTCGGATTCCGAGCGCATCACGGTCTTCACGTCGTTGTTATGCGCGATCACCCGGTCGGCCACCGACTTGGTCAGCGCCTCGACCTCGACGATCATCTCGTTCATCTGGCCGCGGAAATGCTGCGCGCCGATCTCGGCCGCATGGCTCATCCGCTCGATCTGCACCCGGCTCGCCTGTTCCAGGGCGGCGCTGTCGGCCTGGGCGCGCTCGGTCGCATTGCCGATCTGGTCGAGGATCCGGTTCAGGCTGTCGATGAAGGTGCTGGAGAGCCCGCGCATCGCCGTCACCACGCCGTCGCCCTGGTCGCGGATCGCGCGCTGCACGTCGCCGGTCTTGCGCATCATGTCGGCGACGATGGCGGTCGCATTCGCCGCGGTCATCTCCTGGTGCCGCTTCAGCGCCGCGTTGAATTTCTGCGCCGCTTCCTCGGCCGCGGCGACCATGGTGTCGCGCTGCTCGCCCATGACGTTGGCCAGCGCCTTGTGCCGCTCCTCGGCGGCCTGCAGCGCCTCGCCCAGCCGGTCGCGCTCGGCGACCGTGGCGTTGGCCAGCACCCGCACGTTGTTGGTGATGGCGTCGCCCAGCGAATCCACATGGCGGGCCAGGATCTGGTCGAAGTCGCGCTGCTTCGCCTCGGTCGAATGCACCACCTCGCTGATCTTGGCGAACTCGGCGCTGATCTGCTGGTGCAGATTTCCCATCGTCTCCTTGGCGTCGTCGACCAGCGCGTTCGACTGCCGCTCCAGGAGCTCGCGCAGCTCGGCTTCCGCGGCGGCGATCTGGCCGCGGCTGAGGCTGATCGCAGCCAGGCGCTGCTCCAGGGTCTTCAGGAGCGTCTCGGCCTGGTTGTTGGCATCGTCCAGGCGGCTGCGCGCGGCGCGCTGCAGGGCGGCCTCGTGCTCCACCGAGGCGCGCTGCGCCGCTTCGATCCGCTCGGAGAAGCGCGCGGTCAGGCTGTCGGCGACCTCGCCCATCTTGGCGCTGACTTCGTCGGCGGCGCTGCCGAACAGGCCGGAAAGCCGCTCGGTCGCATCCATCATCGACTGCGCCTGCCGGCGCTGGGAATCGGCGGCGGAGTCGATCCGCTTCACGATCCCGTCCGAGGCGGTCTCGAAATCCGCGGCGGATTGCTGGGCCTCGTTGCGCAGGCCCTCGATCTGCCGCTCGATCGCCGCCTTGACCACGCCGCCATGCTCCAGGATGCGGTCGACCACCGCTTCCATCTCGGGCTGCTGGGCGGCGAAAGCTTCTGCGACATGGCGCGCGGCATCGGCGGCGGCGTTCTCGATCGCCTTGGCCTGGTTGGCGGCGACGTCGACCAGCAGGTCCTTCTGCTGCGCCACCGTCTTGGCGAGATCGCCGAGGTTGAGCCGCTGCTGGCCGAGCCGGACGTCGATCGCGGCGGCTTCGGCTTCGGCCGCCTTGGCGGCGCTTTGCAGCTCGGCGGTCTGGTCCTTGAACTGGCCGCGGATCTTGTCGATCACCTCGGCGGCCTGGGCGCTGGCGCGCTCCAGCTCGGCGCTCTGCTGCTTCAACGCACCGGCCAGGTCGTTGACCCGCTGGGTCGCGTGGTTGTCGGAGATGGTGAGCCGCTCCAGCGCGGCGTTGATCCGGTCGGTCTGCTGGGTGATCTCGCGGCCGCGCACCCAATAGGCGGTCAGCACCCAGGCCAGCACCGGCACCAGGATCAGCGCGAAGATGATCGAGGCCACCTGCTCGGGCGGCAGCACCGTCAGCGTGTCGAGCCCGAGCGAGGTCGAAATATACCAGCCGTAGAGCAGCACCCAGACGACGCTGACGCTGCCCGCGGCGATCGCGGCGATCCGGTGATTCCGATCGTTGGTGTTCATGAGCCTCGACCCGATGCCTCCCAAACTCTTCAAGTCTTATTGGCGCGCCAGGCCGCGAAAGTCGACGCACAAGACGCGCAGGATGCTAACGCGAATCCGCCCGGTCCAGGTCCCTATTCGGCTGCCCCGATCGGGCGGCCTTTATTCGGCGCCCCCCTATTCAGCAGCCCCCTATTCAGCAGCCTGGGCGCGGCGATGGATCAGGCGGAGGATTTCGGCCGCCGCCTTAGGAATATTGGTGCCGGGGCCGAAGATCGCGGCGACCCCGGCCTTGGCGAGCATGTCGTAATCCTGGGCCGGGATCACGCCCCCCGCCACGACCAGGATGTCCTCGGCCTGGGATGCCTTCAAGGCCGCGATCAGCTGCGGCACCAGGGTCTTGTGGCCGGCGGCCTGGGAGGAGACGCCGATCACATGCACATCATTCTCGATCGCCTGGCGCGCCGCCTCGTCCGGGGTCTGGAACAAGGGGCCGACATCGACGTCGAAGCCGATATCGGCGAAGGCGGTGGCGATGATCTTGGCGCCGCGGTCATGGCCGTCCTGGCCGAGCTTCACCACCAGCAGGCGCGGCCGCCGGCCTTCGTCCCGGGCGAAGTCCTGGATCTTGCGCTGGATCATCTGGAAGTCGGGATCCTCGCGATAGGCGGCGCCATAGACCCCGGCGATCGAGCGGACTTCCGCCTTGTGCCGGCTGTAGACCTGCTCGAGGGCGCTGGAAACCTCGCCCAGGGTCGCCCGCGCCCGCATCGCCGCGACCGAAAGCTCCAGCAGGTTTCCGCTGCCCGCCGCGGCCGCGGTGGAGAGCGCGGTCAATGCGGCGGTGACCGCGCCGGCATCGCGCTCGGCCTTGACCCGGTTCAGCCGCGCGATCTGGCTCTCGCGCACCTTGCTGTTGTCCACGTCCAGGATGTCGATCTGGTGGCGGTCGTCGGTCTGGTATTTGTTGACGCCGACGATCACGTCCTCGCCGCGATCGACCCGGGCCTGGCGCCGGGCCGCGGCCTCTTCGATCCTAAGCTTCGGCATGCCGCTCTCGACCGCCTTGGTCATGCCGCCCAGCTTCTCGACCTCGGCGATCAGCTCTTCCGCCGCCGAAGCCAGGCTCGCGGTCAGGTGCTCGACGTAATAGCTCCCGCCGAGCGGATCGATCACATGCGGGATGCCGCTCTCTTCCTGGATGACCAGCTGGGTCGCGCGGGCGATCGCGGCGCTGGCCGGCGTGGGCAGCGCCATCGCCTCGTCGAAGGAATTGGTGTGCAGCGACTGCGTGCCGCCCAGCACCGCCGCCATCGCCTCGATCGTGGTGCGGATGACGTTGTTATAGGGATCCTGCTCGGTCAAGCTGACGCCGGAAGTCTGGCAATGGGTGCGCAGGGCCGAGGATTGCGGGTCCTTCGGGTCGAACTGGCGCATCAGCTTGGCCCAGAGGAAGCGCGCGGCGCGCAGCTTCGCCACTTCCATGAAGAAGTTCATGCCGATCGCGAAGAAGAACGACAGCCGCGGCGCAAACGCGTCGACCTTCAAGCCCTTCGACAAAGCCGCCCGCACATATTCCAGCCCGTCGGCCAAAGTGAAGGCGAGCTCCTGCACCGCGGTCGCGCCGGCCTCCTGCATGTGATAGCCGGAGATCGAGATCGAATTGAACTTCGGCATGTTCTTCGCCGTGTATTCGATGATGTCGGCGACGATGCGCATCGAGGGTGTGGGAGGATAGATGTAGGTATTCCGCACCATGAATTCTTTGAGGATGTCGTTCTGGATCGTGCCGGAGAGCTTGGCCAGGGGCACGCCCTGCTCCTCGCCGGCGACGATGAAGCTTGCCAGCACCGGCAGCACCGCGCCGTTCATGGTCATCGAGACCGACATCTTGTCCAGGGGAATGCCGTCGAACAGGATCTTCATGTCCTCGACGGAATCGATCGCCACGCCCGCCTTGCCGACATCGCCGACCACGCGCGGGTGGTCGCTGTCATAGCCGCGATGGGTGGCGAGATCGAAGGCGACCGAGAGGCCCATCTGTCCGCGCTTCAGATTCTCGCGGTAGAAGGCGTTGGAATCTTCCGCCGTGGAGAAGCCGGCATATTGCCGGATGGTCCAGGGCCGGTTGGCGTACATGGTGGCGCGCGGGCCGCGGGTATAAGGCGCGAGGCCGGGCAGAGTGCCTAGAGGCTCCAGCCCTTCGAGGTCGGCTTCGGTATAGAGCGGCTTCACCCGCAAGCCTTCCGGCGTCAGCCAGTCCAGGCTCGACGCGGCGGCGCCCTTCAGCTCGGTCGCTGCCAGCTTCTCCCAATCGGCAAGCGTAGGCTTCGTCTCGTCCGGCATCGTCCGAATGGGCATCTGCCGCGCCCATCTCCCGTTTTCTGCGCTGCAACAGAAGGCAACGATAACAGAGGCGCGCGCGGGAAGTCCAGGAAGCGGAACTCGGCCTTAAGGCCTGATCTCTAAGGCTTTATTGCCCATACATGGTGTATTCCTTGACCTCGTAGGGGACCAGGATGTTGCGGTCCTCGGCGAAGATCAGGCAGGGCACGCCGGCGCTGAACTGCTCGCAGCGCTTCATGGCGCTGGCCTTCATCTGCTCGTCGGGCGGGCAGGAGCCCTTGGGGCAGCCGGAATTGCCCCAGTTCTGACCGTCCTTGGACATGGCGAAATAACCATGGCGTTGGTCAGTCGCGTTGGAGAGGTATTGCTGATAGCCCTGCCAGGCCGCCTTGGTGATCTGCATCTTGGCGGCGTCCTGGGCGAAAGCCGGGCTGCCGAGCAGCAGCGCGGCGGCGGCGAGTGTGGCGATGCGCGTCATGGGGCGATTTCGTATTTGACCTGGGGATGGTTGTCCTTGGCGAAGATCATGCAGGTCTTGCCCGGGTTCG
Organism: Dongia sp.; assembly: GCF_041905885.1. NCBI lineage: Bacteria > Pseudomonadati > Pseudomonadota > Alphaproteobacteria > Rhodospirillales > Dongiaceae > Dongia > Dongia sp. The sequence goes on from NZ_JAYRKD010000002.1 coordinate 258,036, forward strand.
AGGTCTGGCATTGGCCCATCGCCAGGTCCTTGCCGTTGTAGCTGCCGCCGCAGAGCGCGTCGCTGCAGGACCAGCTGGCGCCGCCCAACCCATCCGTGGTGATGGCGTAATAGCCGTTGCCGATCCGCCCCACCCGCGAAAGATAGAGCTGATAATCGTCCCAGATGTTCTTGGCGATGGTGAAGGTCTGGTTCGCCGGCGTGAGGCTGGCGGTGTCCGCGGCCGGCGCATCGGGAATGGTCGCGATGCGGGTGTTGTCGCCGGCATTGGCGCCCGGACCCGAGGTGTTCATCTTGTTGCCGTTGCCCTCGCAGCCCGCGGCCAGAGCGGCGACCGCCGCCAGGACCAGAACCCGAGATATCGTGCCCCAAACAGTCGTATCGGTGCCGAAACGCATGCTGTTACTCCCCATATGTCTGAACCCGATCCGCCAATGTCCGGCATGATGCGAAGGTTCCAGCCTCTCCCGCTTGCCCTCCCCAGGGCTTTGCCCCAGGGCGTAATCTTGACATCCCCGATCGCGGTCGACAGCTTGGGCGGGAATTTACCCATCACCCGCATCCGAGTCGAGATGGGGAACCGCTTTGCCTCACACCGAGCCTGCATTGATCGCCGCTTCCCTGGCCCTGATCGGGCCCGGCGTCGCGCTTTCGCCGGCCGAGCGTGCGCTGGCGGTAGAGATCGCGGCGGAACCGCTTGGCGCAAGGCTCGCGGCGCTGCGGGCGCAAATCGCCAACGGCGGCGATCCCTTGGGCGAGGCCTTCGCGCGGATCCGCGCGGCGAAAACGCGGCGCGCCCTCGGCGCCACCTACACGCCGCACGAAATCGTGAAGGCGATGCTGGCCTGGAGCGCGCGCCAGCCGGGCGCAGCACCGGCCCGTATCATCGATCCCGGCGCCGGGTCGGGGCGCTTCCTGCTGGCGGCGGCGGCGCGCTTTCCCGACGCCGAACTGATCGGCATCGAGATCGACCCGCTCGCCGCCCTGTTGCTGCGCGCCAACCTCGCCGCGCGCGGGCTGACCGATCGCGCGCTTGTGCGGGTCGGCGACTACCGCGCGATCGATCTGCCGCCGGCCACCGGCCGCAGCCTCTTCATCGGCAACCCGCCTTATCTGCGCCATCACGGCATCGCGCCCGAATGGAAGGATTGGTATGCCGCGACCGCGCGACGCTTCGGCGTCGCGGCCAGCCGGCTGGCGGGCCTGCATCTCCACTTCTTCCTCAGGACCTTGGCGCTGGCCAAGCCCGGCGATCTCGGCTGCTTCGTCACCGCTGCGGAATGGCTGGACGTCAATTACGGCGCGGCGCTCCGGCAGCTGCTGGCGTCGAAACTGGGTCTCAAGCTGTTACAGCAACTCGACCCCAAGGCGCTGCCCTTCGCCGACGCGGTCACCACCGGTGTCGTCACCGGCTTCGAGATCGGGGCGCGGCCGGAGCGCGTGCGGGTGGACTGCGTGTCATCGGTCGGGAAGCTCATGGATCTCAGCAGCGGCGAAGACGTGCCGCGCGAGACGCTGGCCGCCACGCCGCGCTGGAGCGGGATCGCGCGTCCTCTGCGCGCCGTGCCGCCGGGCTGGATCGAGTTGGGCGAGATCTGCCGGGTGCACCGCGGCCAGGTGACCGGCGGCAACGCGGTGTGGATCGCCGGCCCGCACAGCGCCGGCCTGCCGCCGCAATATCTCATCCCGGCGATCACCAAGGCGCATGAATTGCGCGCGGGCGAGACCCTACGCGATCCCGCGCGGCTGCGCCGGGTGATCGACCTGCCGCGCGATCTCGACGCCGTGCAGAGCGAGGCGATCGAAGGCTTCCTCGCCTGGGCCCGCGCGCAGGGCGCCGACCGCAGCTACATCGCGCGGCATCGCAAGGCCTGGTGGGCGGTGGAGCTCAAAGCGCCCGCGCCGATTCTCTGCACCTACATGGCGCGCCGCCCGCCGGCCTTCGTGCGCAATCTCTGCGGCGCCCGCCACATCAACATCGCCCACGGGCTCTACCCGCGCGAAGCGATGCGCGATGAAGTGCTGGACGCGCTCGCCGCCTTCCTGCGCGAGAACGTGGCGCAGAGTTCAGGCCGCACCTATGCCGGCGGCCTCACCAAGTTCGAGCCGAAGGAGATGGAGCGGATCGCGGTGCCGCGACCGGAAGCGCTCGCGGATCATTCCGTCGAAAGTCTCAGGGTCAAAGCAGTAATGTAGCGCGCGCAGAGATCTGGCGAGTTCAGACCATTCAACCTTCATCGCCGAGTAACTGGCGCTTCACCTCTTCATGGGAAACGACGCGCCCTTCTGCCACGGCCTTCAGGCTCTGCTCGATCTTCTGGTTGACGTAGAGCTCATACATAATCCGGCCCCAGTCAGCGTCTTCCGGCAACCGGTTCAGGATTTCCTGTGCGGACTTCTTAGGGCTGATTGCCATCTTTGCCACCCGTCCCGAATCATCATCAAATGATCGGCGCGGAAGCGTCCGGGATCAAGCTCGCCTCAAAACTCCATCAGCGCGTCGATCTGCGCCTGGTCGACCGCGTGGTCGGTGCCGTGGATCACGGCGCTGGCCTGGCCGATCAGGTCCTGCAGGTTGCGCGAGGCGCGTTCGGCGATCATGCGGGTCACGTCCTCGTTGCCCTCAGCCAAGGCGGCGTCGAGCTTCTCGATGCTGATCGCGACCAGCCGGTTCATCTCGCCGACCAGCTGGTCGAAGGGCTCCTTGTAGGCCGGCGGCGAGAAGTCATAGGCCTCGATCGCGAGGTCGCGGTCGGCGATATGGCTCGCCCGGAAATGATCCTGGTAGGAAAGCGGCTGCCAGGCCTTGCAATCCTCCAGGCATTCCGGCGCGTCGGGCACCAGGTCGAACAGCATGACGATTTCGTTGATGTGGTTGAGGTAGTCGGTCGCCAGCAGCGTCTTCTCGTTGACGTTGGAGTCGCGGGCACGCTCGCAGAGCGCGCGCGTCTTCGCGGCGCGGTCCATGCTGTTCCCGGCGATGCCGACTGCTTCGGTCACGCTCAAACGACCCTGATTCCCTCTACCCGGCTCCGGCCGAGCGCCCGGAGCCGCGCCCAGTATGGCCGGCGAGGGTTAATCAGTTGTATCGAGCCGCGTTCCCCGCCGCCTCCCAGGGCGCTGCGCGACCTGGACTTTTGGGAACAAATCATGTACATTCTTCGGGCATTCGGGTCCTGCGGGATCCCCAGCCACGCGCCGGCCAACCCCGACAGGACCCCGACAAAACGCAGCGATACCCCATCCCCCCTCTCCCTATCCCGATGCGGAGGCGCCGTTGGAATATCTGGATTTTGAAGAGCCCCGGTCGGCAAATCAGGGGATCACGGCCCCCTGGAACCGGGAGTCGTTGCTGGCCCGCATCCGCCGCATCGGCGGCCAGGTTACCGCCATCGAGAACGCGGTCTACCGCGAGGCGGGCTGCTCGGCCATCCTGCATCAGGTTGCCGGTGCCCGCGGCGCGCTCGCCGGACTGACGGACCAGCTGATCGAGGCGCTGGTTCGCGAACAGGTGTCGAAGCCGGGACTCAGCCAGGAGCAGCGCGAGGCCGGCGCCGCCGATCTGATCGCGGCGGTTCGGCGCTACGCGAAATAGCGAAATCTAACCGGGGAAGTTCAGCCGCCGGAAAGCCAGTGGTTCGGCGAAGCCCTTGAGCGCGGCCTGGTCGGCCTGCGCCGGCATGCCCTCGGCGGCGAGGCGCTCCAGGATCGGCGCCACCGCAGGATCCTCGGCGATCTCCCGGCTCAAGACGATGTCATGGCCCCTGCTCTGGCCCTGCAGCCGGGCCGCGAGATTGACGGTCGAGCCGAAATAATCGAGCCGGTCGTTCAAGGTCACCACGATGCAGGGGCCCTGGTGGAGTCCCAGCTTGATCGCGACCGCGTCTCCATCCCCCACCGGATGCGCGCGGTTGAAGGCGGCGACCTGGCGCTGGATCGCGACCGCGGCTTGGAGTCCATCCTCGGGTCTTGCGAAGGCGGCCATCACCGCGTCGCCGATCGTCTTCACGATGGCGCCCTGGTGGTCGCGGATGGTCTGCGCCAGGAAGGCGAAGTGATCGCGCACCAGGTGATAGGCGGTGGCGTCGCCGATCTTCTGATAGAGCGCGGTCGAACCCCTGAGATCGGAGAAGAGCAGGGTCACGCGACCGATGCTGACCTCGTCGCCGGGCCGCAGCACGTCCTCGGTGAAGAGGTCGCGGAACGCCTGCAGCGCGGTCACGCGATCGGCGGTCAACGCCTCCGCCACCCAGGCGCGGCTCTCGACGATCGCGGTGAGCGCGCGTTTGCTGTGGTTCTCCAGCCGGATCATCCCGCGCGGCGCCGACGCGCCGGCCTTCACGTCATCGTCTTCCAGGATCACCGCCGGGAAGCCTTCGATGCCGGCCTCGATGTCGCATTCCGGGCCGACCTCCAGCGTGCGCAGGCGATAGGGGCCGAGCGAGAGCTGTGCCTTGACCTCCCGCGTCTCGCCGGGATCGAGGGCGATCTGCAGCTTGATATGCGGCGTCGAGACCGGGCCCCAGAGGCAGTATTCGCCGCTCTCCAGCACGCGGATCGCCTCGGCCGGGCGGAAGCTCGCCTCGACGTTCCTGGAGAAGTCGCGGCCATAGTCGATGTTGCAGGAGCCGCAATGCGCGCCGTCCGGCAGGCGGTCGAGCCCGCCTGAAAAGGCCTTGGCGACCCGGCAGCGCGGGCAGAGCAGATTCCACCGGAGCTCCAGCAGGCCGGCGCGCACCGCCTGCAGGCAGAGCTCGATCACCTCCAGCGCCGGCCGGTCCCAGGCGCGGGCGAGCTGCAGCGGCCGGATGCTCCAAAGGTCGGCTTCCTGCGCGGTGAGCACATGATCGGCGAGCTTCCGCGCAAGGCCGTGTCCGTTCGCCGACGCCTCGATCTCCTTCACCATCCGCGCGACCCGCGCCGCCACTTCCGGCTTCGGCGCGGGGGCTTCATAGCTGAACGGCGCCGCGGTCTCACCCTTGGCGAAGGCATTGGCCTCGCGGGCGATGCGCCCGAAGGTCTTCTCGGAGGAAGGGAAGAACCCGGTCGCCAGAATCACGCGCCCGATCAGATTCGCGGCTTCCGCGGTGATGCGATAGTGGCCGACCGCGCCTTCGCCCTTGGGCTCGAGCCTCAGCTCGGCGCAGAGCGACTTCAGCGGGCCGGATTCGAAATAGCGGCAATGCTCGAACCACTGCTCGTTCACCCAGTTCACGGGCTTTTCGCGCCATTTGAGGTCGAACGGCCCCATCCTGACGCGGCCGAAATATTTCACGCTGCCGTCGGGCTGCGGGATCTCGGTGATCGCGTGTTTCGGAATCTTGGCGGCCTCGTTGACCCGCGCGGTATCGGCCAGCAACGGCCAGATCTCCGCCGGCGGCCGGTCGAAAGCCCAAGTCCAGGTGACCGATTTCGCGCCCAAGTCTCTGCCTCCCCGTCCCCACGGGGTATCTTAGATACGCAGCCGGCGGGCGGCCAGATCACTCCCGTATCGCTACCAGGCGAGCAGGGGGATGCCGTAGTCGGGGAAGGTCGTGAAGCCGCGGTTCAGGTCGCGGAGCTGCTTCGGGTCGATCTTGGCGGCGTAGAGCAGCTCCCGGCGGTGGATGCCGCCGGCGACCAGCAGGCCCTTGGCGCCGGCATCCTGGGCGCCGCGCATGTCGGTCCGGTAGGAATCGCCGATGCCGAGCGCACGGCCGCGGACAATGCCGGTTGCCTTGAAGATGGTTTCGTAGATCTTCACATGCGGCTTGCCGTGATAGACCACGCGGCCGCCGAGATTCTCATAGCGCTGGGCGATGGCACCGGCGCAGATCTCCTCGACGCCGCCGCGATGCACCATGAGATCCGGATTGGCGCAGAGCATCGGCAGGCTCTGCTTCAGGCCCAGCCGCAGCACCGGGTCGAAATCCTTGGCCTGGGCCTTGTCGTCCTCGACGCCGGTCACCAGCAGGAAGCTCGCCGCGCCGACCTCATCGACCCGCTCCAGGTCCAGGCCGTCGATCAGCCCGGCATCGCGCTCCGGCATGATGGCATAGACGCGCCGGCCGAGGCGCTGCCCCAGGCCATCGGGCCGCGTCTTCAGGTATTTCCAGGTCTCTTCGCCGGAAGTGTAGACGCCGGTATAGAGCGCGCGGTCGACGCCCATCTCGGTCAGCTTGGCCTCGACTTCGGTCGCGCGGCGCGGCGCGTTGGACAGGATCTCGACAGCCTTGCCGGCGTCGCGGAGCCGCGCCAGGCAGTCCAGTGCCGCCGGATAGGGCTTCACGCCGTCATGCACACAGCCCCAGAGGTCCATGAGCACGAGGTCGAAACTGTCGGCGATTTCGCGCAGGCCGGTCAGAATGCGGGTGACCGGCTCTTGCTGGTTCAGAATGAAGGGATCGGGCATTGAATACTATGACGCGGCAGTGGCGAGGTCCGGCTTGGCGATCCGGGGTTCGCCAAAGAGATAGCCCTGTCCGAAGTCGATGGAAAGCTCCAATAGCTCGAGCAGCATCGGCTCGGATTCGATGCGGTCGACAATGAGGTCGATCGCATAGGAATCGAGCATGCGCTTGAAGGCCTTGGGGTCGTCGCCGATGGCGCCGCTGGCGGCCGCCTGGGCCAGCCGCGTCGCCTCGACCTTGATGAAGCGGAAATGCCGGCTGGAAAGGCCGGGCACGTCGATGTCGAGATTGGTGACCTTGTCGAGGCTGAAGCGGTAGCCGAGCTGGGCCAGCCGGTCGAGATCGCGGTGCAAGGTGTTGTCGGCGCTGTCCCAGGCCTTCTGCGAGAACTCGAAGACGATCGCCGGGGCGAGCTCGGCGTTCTGCGCCATCAGGTTGATGAACTCGCGGAAGAAGTCGCGGTCGGCCAGGGTCCGCTGCGAGATGTTGAGGAAGAAGCCGACATTCGCGTTGGCCTTGCGCAATTTCCGCAGCAACTGGATGCAGCGGAACAGCAGCATGTTGTCGATCGCCGTCACCAGGCCGTGGCGCTCGGCGATCTCGATATACTGCTCGGGCACCAGGATCTTGCCGTCGGCGGCCTTGATCCTCGAATAGCATTCGAAGAAGCGGCGCTTGCGTTGCGGCAGGCTGACGATCGGCTGCAAGGCGAGCTCGACCCGGTTCTCGCGCAAGCCGTCGCGCAGCAGATCGAGAATCTGCCGCTCGCCCAGGCCTTGCGCGACCGGCGGCATCGCCAGGCTGCCGGCGCCGTCGTCCTTGGTCGGCATTGCGGCGGCGGGTTTCGCGGGCTCGACCCGCTTCGGTGCATTCGGGTTGTCGACCACGCGCAAGGTCGGCGGTGCCGCGACGATCGCCGGCGCGGCCGCCGTGGCGCCGCGCTGCTGGTAGAGCTGCTCGATCAGGCTCTGCAGCACTTTGACCTCGGCGACGACTTCGCCGACATCGCGCTGCGGCTCGGCGCCGAGCGAGCTCAAGGCGCCCTGGATATTCTGCATCTGCTCTTCGACGCGGCGCTGGTCGGCGATCATCAGGCCCATGGTCTCGTTCATCTGGCCCATGATGTCGGCGCATTGGCGCAAGGTCGCGCGCTGGCGCAACGCCAGGACCAGCAGCGCACCGAGCACGAAGACGAAGCCGCCGATGACATAGCCCATCTGCGGCGAGACATGGGCCGGGAATTGCTGCGGCAGGAACCAGGCCGCGGCGACCGCCGCGACGATGCTCAAAGTCAGCAGAAGGAAATGGCGCCCCGAGGACATGGCGTCTGGCTTAACCCATGATGGTTAACAGCACCTTAAACCATCAAAGCCCATCTGTTCCAAGGGTGTCGGCGCCAACCGCGTCGGCGATGTTGGCAAAGCCGTCGCGCGCCAGCAGTTCCGCGAGCCCCTGCTTGATCCGGCGCACCAGGCCCGGGCCTTCGAACACCAGGGCGGTGTAGAGCTGCACCAGGCTGGCGCCGGCGCGGATCTTGGCATAGGCGTCCGCGGCGCTCGCGATGCCGCCGACGCCGATGATCGGCAGCTTGCCCCCGGTGCGGCGGTAGATGTCGCGCAGGATCTCGGTCGCCGGCTCGAACAGCGGACGCCCGGAGAGGCCGCCCGCTTCCGATGCGAAGCGCGGGTCGAGGCCGGCAGGCCGCGCGATCGTGGTGTTGCTGACGATGAGCCCGTCGAGACCGGAGGCGAGCGCCACCTCGGCGATGTCCTGGCGATCGGCATCGATGAGGTCGGGCGCGATCTTCAGCAGCAGCGGCGGCCTGCGCGTGAGTTGCGCGCGGGTTTCCAGCACCGCTCCAATCAGCGCCGCCAGCGCGTCGCGGCTCTGCAGCGCGCGCAAGCCCGGCGTGTTCGGCGAGGAGACGTTGATCACAAGATAGTCCGCCAGCGGTCCCAGCAGCCGCGTGCCCGTGATATAATCTGCGGCGGCGTCGGTCTGGTCCTTGTTCTTGCCGAGATTGATGCCGACGATGCCCTGCGCGGTGTTGCGGGACTTCAGCCGCTCCGCCATCGCGGCGATGCCGTGGTTGTTGAAGCCCATCCGGTTGATCACGGCGCGATCGGCGGTCAGCCGGAAGAGCCGGGGGCGCGGGTTGCCCGGCTGTGGTTTCGGCGTGACGCTGCCGAGCTCGACGAAACCGAAACCGAGTTTGAGCGTTTGACGATAGACCTCGCCGTCCTTGTCGAAGCCGGCGGCAAGACCCACGGGATTGGGGAAGCCGATGCCGAATAGCGTCTGCGCCAGGCTCGGCGGGTCGGGCTGGAGATTGGCGGCGATGAGGCCGGTCTTCAGGGCGGCGATCGCCAGCCGGTGCGCCCGCTCCGGATCGATCCGGTCGAGGAGCGGGAAAGCCCGTTGATATAGCATCGCCACCGTCGCTGAAGAGGACCGCTGAAGAGGACTGCACAAAAGCTATCAGCTGCCCGCGATTCGCAAACAGCGAGGCGTGACAGGACTGAAAACTTGAACCTGAAAGCTTGGCGCTCGGCGTAACCAGTCGGAGACCAGATTTTTCGCAATTTGCAAATGACTGGCTTCCAATAAATACCAAAATCCCCCAAAACAGCACCAAATTGTGCTGGCACCGTCATCTTTTTCCCAGTAGCGCCATTTATTCCTGAAGACCGAATCTTTAAACTGCCTTCGCGAGTCGATCGGATCCGCTGCCGCGGCCTGTGCGCTGTATCAGACCCGATTATCGATTATCACCGGCCGCTCCCAACCACGGTGGGCCGGTGGGCCTGTCCTGCAAGGAGCCGGTGCTCTTGGGCAGGGCGATTGGGGACTGGCAGATGACGATGGCGAAGTTGGCGACCGAGCCGAATGACGAGGAGGGGCGCGTGAACAATCCAATCATCCACACGCAGATGCTGCAGCATGGCGATGTGTGGCGCGGCATTGACCGGCTTGCCGCCAAGCACGGGCTCTCGGCCTCGGGCTTGGCGCGGCGCGCGGGTCTCGATCCGACCGCCTTCAACCCGTCGAAGCGGATCACCCGGGAAGGCCGGCCGCGCTGGCCGAGCACGGAATCGGTGGCGAAGATCCTGGCGGTGACCGGCGAAAGCTTTTCGAGCTTCGTGCAGCTGACCGGCGCCGCCGGCAGCAGTTCCGGCGGCTATGACGATGCGCTCGGCGGCGGCCGCCTGGCGGTGCGCCCGACCGCGCGCGCCCTGCCGATCATCGCGCTGGAGCGCCTCGGCGAAGGCGAATGCTTCTCGACCGACGGCCAGCCGAAAGGCGAGAGCTGGGGCCGCATGAGCTTCGGCACGGTCAACGACCGCGGCGCTTTCGCGATCGAGATCAGCGGCCGCGAGCTCGACCCGATCTATCGCGACGGCGATGTCGTCGTGGTCTCGCCCAGCGCCGAGATCCGCCGTGGCGATCGTGTCGTGGTGCAGAGCGGCGACGGTTCGGTTCGGATCCGCCGCGTCGGCCGCCAGGATGCGGACGGCGTGCTGCTGGAGCCGGTGGCTTCCGCCGGCGCCGGCGAATACGTGCCGGCGGCGCAGACCCGCTGGATCGCCCGCATTCTCTGGGCCAGCCAGTAATTCGGTCCCGGCGAACGGTTTCATTGACGTTGCGGTGGCCCTTTGCGGCCGCCGTTTCGTTTGGCGATGCTGCGCCTTGACCGCGCGGCTCCGGCCCCGCTACCGTTGATCCTCTCGGCGACGCCACCTCCTGCGACTTAGCGGGAGGCGGTTGCGCGCAGTCAGACTTCCAAGCGACACCCGAGGTTTGACAATCCGACGGACCAACAGCCGGCGGAGTGGAGCAGGGGTGCGGCGGAAGTTCCGGAGGGCTTATCGTGAGCGCCATCGTGCCCGATGCGCTGCATTTCATCGACGGCAGCTGGGTGAAGGGCGATCCCTACATCCTGCGTGCGTTCGACCATGCGACCTGGCTGATGGGCGGCGTGTTCGACGGCGCGCGCGCCTTTGAAGGCGTGACGCCGGATCTCGACCTGCATTGCGCCCGCGCGGTGCGCTCGGCGCGCAACATGGGCCTCGCCTCGCCGCTCTCGGCCGGCGAGATCCAGGAGATCGTGCTCGACGGCGTGGCAAAATTCCCGCGCGGGACCGCGCTCTATATCCGCCCCTTCCTGTGGTCGACCGCTGGCTGGATGCAGCCCGACCCCGCCAGCACCCGGATCGCGATCTCGCTGACCGCGACGCCGATGCCGGAGCCCAAGCCCTTCCGGGTCACGCTGTCGAAGTTCCGCCGGCCCTCGCCGGAGAGCGCGCCGACCGATGCGAAGGCGGTCTGCCTCTATGCGCAGGCTGGGCGCGCGGCGGGCGAGGCCGTCTCAAGGGGCTTCGACGACGCGGTCATGCTCGACCCCTTGGGCAATGTCGCCGAATACAGCGCCGCCAACCTCTGGATCGCCAAGGACGGCGCCGCGATCACCCCGGCGCCGCACGGCACCTTCTTGAACGGCATCACCCGGCAGCGGCTGATCAAGCTTTTCGCCGCCGCGGGTGTCCCGGTCACCGAGCGCAGCTTCCGCTTCGAGGAGGTGCTGGAGGCCGACGAAGTCTTCTCCTCCGGCAATTACGGCAAGGTCCTGCCCGTGACCGGCGTCGAAGACCGCGAGAAGCCGATCGGCGCCATCTACTCCCTGGCGCGCCGCCTCTACTGGGACTTCGCGCACTCCAAGAACTGAGTGGCCAAGAACTGAGATTGCCGAATCACCCGCGATGATTCAGCATCCGCCGGTGATGGAGCTGAACCCATGAGCGAGTCGACGGCAACTCAGCGCAAGAGCTGGGGTGAGGCGCTCGCCGTCTATCTGGAGCCGCGCCAGTCCATCATTCTGGTGATGGGTTTTGCCAGCGGCCTGCCGCTGCTGCTCACGCTCTCGACCTTGTCCTATTGGCTCTCCAAAGTCGGCATCGACAAGACCACGATCGGTCTCTTCGCGCTTGCCGGCACGCCCTACACCTTCAAGTTTCTCTGGTCGCCGGTGATCGATCAGATGCCGCTGCCGGTGCTGACGCGGCTGCTCGGCCAGCGCAAGGGCTGGCTGTTCCTGCTGCAGCTGTTCCTCGCCGCCGCCATCTTCGCGCTCGGCCTCACCGATCCGGCGATCGATCCACAGATGACGGCCATGGTCGTGCTGGCCGTCGCCTTCTTCTCGGCCAGCCAGGATATCGTCGTCGACGCCTACCGCATCGAGATCCTGAAGCCGGAAGAACAGGGCGCCGGCGCGGGCTCGACCCAAGTCGGCTATCGCATCGGCCTGCTGCTCGCCGGTGCCGGCGCGGTCGCGCTCTCGGATTTCGTCAGCTGGCAGGTGGTGTTCGCAGTTCTTGCCGGCGCCATTCTGATTTGTGCCGTCTTCACCTTGTTTGTGCCGGAGCCCGATCGTCGCGCCGCCGCGGCGCCGACCGTACAGCGCATCATCCCCGGCGGAACCTATGCCGCATGGATCGAAAAATCGGTGATCCAGCCATTCATGGATTTCGTCCGTCGGCCGGGCTGGGTGATCATCCTGATCTTCATCCTGTTCTACAAATTCGGCGATGCCTTCGGCGGCACGATGGCGACGCCCTTCTACAACGAGCTTGGCTTCACCGGCGTCGAGATCGCCGCCATCAGCAAGGTCTGGGGCGTGCTCGCGACCGCGCTCGGCACCATTGTCGGCGGCGCCGTCGTGGCGCGGATCGGAGTCTTCAAGACGCTGATGATCGGCGGCGTTCTACAGGCCGTCACCAACCTGCTGTTCAGCATGCTGGCGATGCAGGGGCATGACCTGATCTGGCTGGGCATTGCCATCAGCGCCGACAATCTGGCCGGCGGCCTCGCTGCGGCGGCTTTCGTTGCCTATCTCTCCGATCTTTGCAACCGTGCCTTCACGGCGACGCAATACGCCTTGCTCACCTCTTTCATGGCCTATGGCCGCACCCTGATGTCGAGCGGCAGCGGCTGGCTCGCCGATCACATGCCCTGGGTCGAGTTCTGGGCGGCGACGGCGCTGATGGCGATCCCGGGCCTGGTCTTCCTGGTCTGGATCACGCGTCTCTATCCCAACGAGAAGAAGCTGGTGCCGGACCAGGCGCCGGCGGAATGACCGATCTTCCGCGCATCGAGATCGAGTATTGCACCCAATGCCGCTGGCTGCTGCGCGCGGCCTGGATGGCGCAGGAGCTCCTGACCACTTTCGAGACCGAGATCGGCGGCGTGACCCTGGTCCCCGGCACCGGCGGTATCTTCGAGGTGCGCAGCCCGGGCGAAAACGGGGCCAAGCTACTCTGGTCGCGCAAGGAAGCGGGGCGTTTCCCGGATATCAAGGAGTTGAAGCAGCGGGTGCGGGATGAAGTGGCGCCCGAAAAGCCGCTCGGGCATTCCGACAAGAGGCCGGATCCGTCAGCTCCGGGCGGTTGACCGCGCGCGCCGCGGCGGCGCGGCCTCGGCGCCGACATGCACCGTTCGCACCGCGAAGCGGTTGCGCCCAGCCTGCTTGGCGGCATAGAGCGCGAGGTCGGCTTCCTTCAGGAGATCGTCCGGGCTCGGCATGCTTGTGGCATCAGGCGCCGCCATGGCGAAGGTCGCAATGCCGATGCTGGTGCCGATCTTCATCGTCCCGCTGCCGAGTTTCACCGGCTGTTCGAGGGTCTGGAGCAGCTTTGCGGCGATGCGTTGCGCGACCTCGGCCGCATCCGGGGATGTCAGGACGATGACGAACTCGTCGCCGCCGAGGCGCGCCAGCCGGTCCGATGCGCGCACCGCGGCGCGCAGCCGGCCGGCAAAGATCTTCAGCAGCGCGTCGCCGACGTCGTGACCCTGGCTGTCGTTGATCTGCTTGAAGTGATCGATGTCGAGATAGAGGATCGCGCCGCTGGACTGTTCCGCCAGCCAGCCCTGGTAGTCGGCCTCCAGCGCTTCGACGAAACCGCGCCGGTTCATCAGGCCCGTCAGCGGATCCGTCACCGCGGCGTGGCTCAGGTCCACCTCGCGGGCGTGCCGCTGGGTGACGTCGACGCCGACCGAATAGTAGCCCTTGATCTTCCCGTCGATGCCCACGTCGGGGATGAAATGCTGTTCGAAGACCCGCGCGCGGCCGTCGGCGCCGGTGCGCGACCAGGTGAAGATCGTGCTCTCGCCGGCCAGCGCGCGCTCGGCATGCGGCAGCCCCATTTCGAAGATCACCGGATCCACCACTGCCTGCACCTTCTGCCCGATCACCGCCGCCGGGTCGAGCCCGAGCGCGCGGTAGTGCTTGTTGCAGAACCGGTAGACGAGATCGCGGTCGATCACCGCGACCGTGACCGGCACCGCATCGGCGATCGCCTGCAGCATGGTCGAGCCTTGCTTCAGCTCGAGATGCGCCAGCGCCAGCTTGGCGTTGATCTCGCCCAGCTGATGCTCGCGTCGCTTCAGGTCGGTGATGTCGGTCCAGATCCCGACCGTGCCGCCGTCGGCGGTCTTTCGCTCGTTGACACGCATCCACTGGCCATTGGTCCATTGCACCTCGAACGGGCGCGCCGGCGGGTTGCGATGCAGCGCCAAGCGCTTCTGGAGCCAGGCGTCGCGATCCTCCAGCGCCTCGGTGGCGGTCAGTTCCGCCGCGGCGAAGGCGCTGAAGATCTCCTCGAAACTGCGGCCCTCGGGATTGCCGAACCGCGCCCTGGTTCCCGGATCGGTGAAGCCGGCATTGCAGGCGACTAGGCGGTCGTCGGCGTCGAACAGGGCAAAGCCGCTTTCCATGACGTCGACCGCGGCGCGGAAGCGTGCCTCGGCCGCCTGTCGCTCGCCGGCTTCGCGGATCAGCTTGTCGTTGGCGTCGCTCAATGCGCTGCGCGACTTGCGGAGCCTCTCGTGCATCGCGTTAAAAGTCTGCGCCAGCCGGCCGAACTCGTCCCGGCCGAGGCTCGGCAGCGGGACGGCTTCCTGACCCTCGCCGACCGCGGTCATCGCCCGGCCGAAGCTGTCGATCGAGGAGACGATGCGGCGCTTCACCAGGAACAGCGCCGCAATCGCGCCGGTCATGGCGCAGAGGCACAGCGCCAGCAGGACCGCAAGCTGGGTGACCTGGGCGGCGACGGCTTCGTTGCTGCGATCGACCAGCCGATGCGTGATCGCTTCCATGGCGCGGAGGCGAATGATGATGCTGCTGGCGATCAACCGCGAAACTTCGGGCTGCTGCGCCGGACCGGAGACCGCCCGGCCGGAATTGGTCCAGCGCTGGAACAACAAGGCGATGTCGACGCTGTTGTGGCGCAGGCGATCCTGCAGCGCCGCCTCGTCGGGCTGGTGCGGCAGGCCGGCGAGATCGTCGATCGACTGGTTGAGCGCGCGCTGCACCTCCAGCCACCGGGCGATCGGCCGCTTCTCCCAGTTGAACTCGATCTCGGTGGTCAGCTGGTTCAGCTCGAGCACGCGCTGGATCGCGAGATCCGCCGCTTTCGAGGTGCGCAGGGCCGCGTTCACCGTCTGCAGCGCATAGCTGATCATGACGGCGCTGACCACGACGATCGCGCCGAGCAGGCCGATGCTCAGGCGAAGCTTGGTTCTGACGCCGATGGCGGAGATCATGCCCGAGATCATGGTTGCGCGGCCGATCGTCTAGCGAAGATAGGTGACGCGGCTGGCATCTGCCGCCTGCAGGGCATTGGGGGCGAGCTCCGCCATGAAGTCGGGCATCGGGGTCGAGGCGTCCTGCTCGGTCAGCATCCGCCAATGGCCTTCGAGATTGGCGATCAGCGCCTGGTCGAGGCTGAGGTCGAAGGCATAGTCCGGCCACATCTCGGCGATGGTCGCGCGGTCGATGCCGATCGCCTGCGCGGCGATGGTGATCGCGGCTTCTTGATTCGCGGCGACGAAGCTCTGCGCCTTCAGAAGCGCACGGATGAATCCCTCGACCGCCTGCGGATTGGCGTCGAGAAAGCCGGCGAGAGCGACCAGGTTCCAGGTCTCGAGATAGGTTCCCTGGGCATAGAAGATGCGGGTGCGCTGCCCGAGCGCCTTGTCGGCATGGGCCCGGATCTCCTGCCAGCCGGAAAGCGCATCGACCGTGCCGGCGGCGAGCGCCTGATGGGCATCCTTCGGGGTGACGGGCACCGCCTGGAGGTCGCTCTCGGCCAGCAGGTTCGCCGCCAGGAAGACGTTGAGAAAATACTCGCTCGCGGTGCCCGGGCAGAAGCCGACGCGCCTGCCCTTGAGATCGGCCGGCGCCCGGATCGGGCTTTGATCCGGCACGATGATGCCGGTGTTGCGCTCGGAGGTCTCGACGGTGGCGACGATCCGCGCCGGAACGCCGGCGGCGATCGCCCGCACGAACGGCGCCTCGGCGACCATGCCGAGATCGGCCTGGCCCTTGGCGACCAGCTCCAGCGCTTCCTTGCCGCTGTTGGTCTTGATGGTCTCGAGCGCGATGCCCTCGGCGGCGAAGTAACCCTGGTCGCGGGCCACGTAGAACAACGCCGAGGCGACGGCCGCGGAATCGGCGACGACTATCCGGCTATGCACCGGCTTGGGTGCAAGCGTGCGCCAGGCGAAGACGCCGCCCGCCGCGACCAAAGCGGCCGCGCCCAGCAGGATATTGCGTCGCGAAGAAAGCGCCGGGTGCACCGGGATTTCGCCCCTCTCGTTCTTGAGAGGAAGAAGTTCCGATGATTCGCTTTAAATTCCCTTAATTTCGCCGTGAAATAGGGAAAATTGCCTTGCCGGTGCCGCTCAGCCCTCGACGTCGAGCGAATAGCCGGCGGCGCGCACGGTGCGGATCACGTCGGCGGCGCCTTCGATGTTGATCGCCTTCCGAAGGCGCCGGATATGCACGTCCACGGTCCTCGGCTCGACATAGATGTCGCGGCCCCAGACATGGTCCAGGAGCTGCTCGCGCGAGAACACGCGGCCCTGGTTCTCCATCAGGAAGCGCAGCAGGCGGAACTCGGTCGGGCCGAGATGCACATCCTTTTCCATCCGTTTCACCCGATGGGTCGCGAGATCCATCGAGAGATCCTTGTAGGCCAAGGTCTCGGTCGAGAGCTGCGGCCGGGCCCGGCGCAGCACCGCTTTCACCCGCGCCATCAGCTCGCTCGGGCTGAACGGCTTGGTCACATAATCGTCGGCGCCGACCTCCAGGCCCCGAAGCTTGTCGGCCTCCTCGCTCTTGGCGGTGAGCATGATCACCGCGATCGATTTCAAATCCGGCAGGCGCCGCATCTGCCGGCAGACCTCGATGCCGGACAGGAAGGGCAGCATCCAATCCAGCAAAACCAGGTCCGGCTTGGTCTCGCGGATCAGGGTCAGGCCCTCTTCGCCGTTCTTGGCCTCGAGGACCCGGTAGCCTTCGCTTTCGAGGTTGTAGCGCAGCAGCGCCAGCAGCGCCGGCTCGTCCTCGACCACCAGCACGGTCGGCCGGTTGGCAGGGTCGCGATCAGTCTCCCGTCCGTTATGCGCGGGACGGGTGCGGTCAGCCATCGAGTGCAACATTCGTGGTATCGCCCTTGGGTCTGGTTTCATCGATCGTGCGGCCGAGCGCCAGGAAGTGGACGGTCTCGGCGATGTTGGTGGCGTGGTCCCCGATGCGTTCGATGTTCTTGGCAATGAAGAGCAGATGGGTCGAAGGCCCGATGTTCCGCGGGTCTTCCATCATGTAGGTCAGCAATTCGCGGAACAGCGAGGTGTAGAGATCGTCGATCTCCTCGTCGCGCCGCCAGGCGGCGACGGCCAGCGCCGCGTCCTTCTCGACATAGGCGTCGAGCACGTCTTTCACGATCTGCTGCGCCAGGCGCCCCATCCGCGGAATCGAGGAGACCGGACGCAACGGGCCGAGCTGGTTCAATTGCAGCGCGCGCTTGGCGATGTTCTTCGCATAATCGCCGATGCGCTCGATGTCCGAGGAAATCTTGATCGCGGCCACCACCTCGCGCAGATCGGTCGCCATCGGCTGGCGCAAGGCCAGGATGCGGACCGCGAGATTGCCTGCTTCATGCTCCATCGTGTCGATGCGGCGGTCGCTCTCGATCACCTTGCTCGCCGCCTCGGAATCGCGCCGCGCCAGGGCGTCGATCGCCTGGGCGAGCTGCTCCTCGGCCAGGCCGCCCATCTGGGCGATCTCCTGCACCAGGCGTCGCAGCTCGACGTCGAAGCTCTTCACCGTGTGGTCATGGGCCATGTTCGGATTCTCGGTCGCGGCGTCCAAAGCTTTGTTCGGCATAGATACTACCGTTTTGTGACAGTTTTATGAATGCCCAAGGCAAGCACCATGGACTCGGACGCAGCTGTCCGCGCCCGGCAATTTAAGTCCCTCCAATGACGCGAATGTTGCCCTTGTATGACGCTTCCGTGACGAAGCCCAAAGGGCCGGTCCGGGGCGCGCGCCTCAGCCGTCGGCGGGCAGGAACAGCATGAAACAGCTGCCTTTTCCGGGCTCCGACTCGATATCCAGGCTGCCCCGGTGCCGGTTGACGATATGCTTCACGATGGCGAGGCCGAGCCCGGTGCCGCCGAGCTCCCGGGAGCGGGCGGCATCGACCCGGTAGAAGCGCTCGGTCAGGCGCGGGATATGCTCCTTGGCGATGCCTTCGCCCTGGTCGGTGACGCTCAGCGAGATCATCGCCTTGGGCGAGCGGATGCCCTGCAGCTTTTCCCGGCAGGCGACCGGATCCTCGATCCGCTCGAAGCGCACCCGGACCTCGCCGCCCTCCGGGCTGTATTTGATCGCGTTATCGACCAGGTTCTGGATCGCCTGGGTGAGCTCGTCGGAATCGCCGGGGATGGTCGGCATCTCGGCCAGGCCGGGAAAGGCGATCTTGATCTGGCGCTGCTCGGCCTTGAGGGAGAGGCTGTCCCGCACCGTTTTCAGGATGTTGCCGAGATCGGCCCGGCCCGAAGGCGGCTGGTGCTCGTTCATCTCGATGCGTGAGAGCGACAGCAGCTCGGAGACCAGCCGGTTCATGCGCTCGGCCTCGCCGCGCATGATGCCGAGGAAGCGCTGCCGCGCCAGCGGGTCGTCCCGCGCCGGCCCCATCAGCGTCTCGATGAAGCCGAGCAGTGCCGCGATCGGGGTCTTCAGCTCATGGCTGACATTGGCGACGAAGTCGCGCCGCAAGGTGAGCGCCCGTTCGGCCGCGGTGGTGTCCTCCAGCAGCACCATCACCGAAGCCCCGGCCAGCGCCGGGCGGATCGCCTGCAGCCGCGCCACCAGCCGGCGCTGGCCGCTGCGGCCCTGGTTCTCGGGCAGATCGACCGGCTCGACCGGCCGGCCGGCCTCGCAGGCCTCGACCGCGTCCACCAGCGGCGGGTGGCGCAGGAAGGCCAAGAGGTTGCGTCCGGTGATGGTACCGCCGAACAGCTTGCCGGCGGCGGCATTGGCGGCCACCACCTGGCGGTTATGGTCCAGGGCGAAGAGCGGCGCCGGGATCGAGTCCAGCATGCGGCCGAGCGATTCGATGGCGGCGCCGTTGACCAGAACATCGGTCCCGGCAACCGGGGCCGGGCCCTCGGCCTTGCGGCCGCCCTGGGCACCGATCGAGGATAGAATCAGCTTCGGCAAACGCATGAGAACCCACATAATGTCCGCTGTATGCAGGGAAGCACGCCCGGGCGATTCGAGCGGCAACCAAGTTAGCGGAATTCCATTGGTCGAGGGGAGGATGTCATGAAAACTTCGCAGAATCACAAGGTCCGGCTGCTGCTCGCCGCGAGCGTCGCCAGCCTGATGGCGTTCACGGCGCCCGCCGTCCTCGCCGAGGACGCCGCGCCGACCACCACCCAAACCTATAAGCCCTGGGCCGGCGCCGCCGGCCAGCAGATGAAGAGCATGATCGCGGAATTGAAGACCAAGATCGCCGCGGCCGAGCAGTCGCAGGCGGCATCGCCCGACTTTCTCGAAGATTTGAAGGCCACGGTCTCGAAATACGAGGCGATGCAGAACTCCGGCGGCGCCGCGGCGCCGGCCACCAAGATCTTCTTCGACGATTTCAGCGACGGCGACTTCACCAGCAACCCGACCTGGAAAGTCAGCGCCGGCACCTGGGCGATCGACCAGGGCGGCACCAACAAGGGGCTGGTCAGCAAGGTGCGGCCGCAGAAGGTCAATCTCAACAACGTGCTCGGCGCGCTGCTCTCGAACCAGCAAGGCACCGCGCAGAACCAGTTCGCCTCGATCTACACGCCGGTCAAGATCCCGAATGCCTTCAGCCTCAAAGTGACCTTGACCTCGAAGGACAAGCAGGGCGGGCTCAACCTCGGCGCCTATCAGGGGGCCTCGGGCTCGACGCTTTACCGCATGGTCTACCAGCCGGGTGCCGCACCCGGCATCGCGATCCAGAAGGTGACCGCGCAAGGTGCGACCACGCTCGGCGGCTTGAACAGCGTCGTCAATCTGGAGGACGGCAAGCCGCATACCCTGCTGTTCACCCGCGACGCCGCCGGCAAGATGGCAGTGAAGCTTGACGACAAGGAAGTCGCGACCGCGACCGACACCTCGATCAAGGGCGACATGGCCGGCCTGCTGTTCATCAACTCCGGCGGCGCCTATTACCTCCGCGACGTTACCGTGATGTCCAACTGACGATCAAACTATGTAACCCGCCCCCGTCTTAGGGGGCGGGTTCGCATGATCGTCATGGTCGGCGAGGGCCGACCATCCGCGAGTTTCTATTTAGCGACGGATGCAAATTCAGTTGGTCGCCTGCTGCGCAATCTTCTCCTTCAGCTCCCGGTATTCCTCGCAGTCGCCGCAGGCCTGCTGCAGGACTGCGAGCCGCTCTTCCGCCTTCTCCGGCTGCTTCAGTTCCAGATAGAGCTCGCCCAGATATTCATTGGCGCCGAGATGGTCCGGCTGCTGCGCCAGCGCCCGGCCGTAATAGCCGAGCGCCTGATCGGGGTGCCCGGTCTTGCGCAGCGAGAAGCCGATCAGGTTGAGGATATCGGGATCGTTGGGCGTCTCCTGGTCGAGCGCCATCAGCCGCGTCAGTGCCGTCTGATAGTCACCGGTATCGACCTCGGCCTTCACCGCCATGTAGTCCGGGTCGGCGGCATTATCCGGCGTCGGGCTGTCATCCTCGGCGAAGGCCAAGGAGACGACCGGCAGCTCGACGCCGAGCAGCAGCACGCCGGCGATCAGAATGAGGCGAAGACTATCGCGCATGATGAGGTCCTTTCGTGAAATCAGGCGGTGGGATGGTCGTCGAAGCGGATCGGCTTGGCGCTCTCGACCTGGCGCCAGCCGATGCCGTGGTCCTTGGCGGCGGGGTCCCAGGGCAACGGCGCCTTCTTCGGCTGCGCGCCGGGTGCGGGCAGCGGATACATCGCCGAGCGCGCCGAGACATGCAGGACGTTGCCATCGGGATGGGTGATTTCCTGGTGCACATGGCCATAGAAGACGGTGACGTTGCGAAACGGCCGCAGCAGCGCGACGGCCTCGGCGCCGTCCGGCGTGAACCAGTCCCAGTCGCGCTTCAAGTCGAACAGCGGGCGATGTGCCAGCACGACCACCGGAGTCTCCGCGTCCTGCACCTTCAGATCCGCCGCCAGCCAATCGAGTTGCGCCTTGCCGAGCGCGCCCTTGAGGTCGGAAGCATTGTCGAGCGCGACGAAATGAAAGCCTTTGTGGTCGAAGCTCTGGTTGAGCGCGCCGAAGATTTCCTGGAAGGCCGCGCCATGATCGGCGCCGGCATCATGCTCGCCGGCAAGATAGACATGGCGCTTCGTGGTGAGATTGCCGAGCATGGACCTCACCTCGGTCATGCGCTTGCGCCGCTCGGTGGGATCCTTGGTCATATGCGTGAGGTCCCCGGTGAAGACGATGAAATCCGGCTGCGGGCGCGCCGCGTTGATGGCGGAGATCGCATGTTCCAGGCTGGCGCGGCTGTCCGGATTGACCTTGGGGTCGGCGAAGCCCCAATGGAGATCGCTCAGCTGGACGAAATAGAAATCCGGATCGGCGGCACGCGCCCTAAAGCCCGGCAGGCCCGAGGCAAAAGCGATGCCGCCGAAAGCGGCGATGCGCAGCAGATCGCGCCGGCTTGCCAGCAAGCTGACGGACCTGTCCGATTTGGCACTGTTCGACATGGGAAGGAATCCTCCTGGGGTGAGCAACGCCCAGAAGACCGCATGATGCTGCCGGCTATTCCGAAGATTCGCACCCGGGAATAAAATCGCGCGCGCCGGGGTATCAGTTTCTCTCGGCGTCATTTCCGCCAGGTGTTGGGTTGGGCGAACGGCACACAGAACAGGCGCGGCAGCGGCAATCCAGGTTCCACGCGATGGTGCTGCCGCATCTCGACGATGCGGTGAACCTCGCCTGGTGGCTGGCCGGCAACCGCACCGATGCCGAGGACATCGTGCAGGAGGCGGTGTTGCGGGCCTTCAAGTATTTCGACCGTTTCTCCGGCGAGAAGGCGCGGCCCTGGCTGCTCCAGATCGTGCGCAACACCACCGCGAGCTGGATGTTGAAGAACCGGCCGCGCCACCTGACCCTGGTCGGCGATCCCGCGGAAGCGGAGTCCGATCATGTGGAAGCAGCGGTGCCCTCGCCCGAGCAGCAATCGGAGCGGCGCGAATTGAAGAGCGAGATCGATCGCGCGGTCGCCGCCTTGCCGCCGGACTTCCGCGAGGCCATCCTGCTGCGGGAGATCCAGGAGCTCTCCTATAAGGAGATCGCCGCCGTGCTCGAAGTTCCGATCGGCACCGTCATGTCGCGGATCGCCCGCGGTCGCAAGCTGCTGCAGATCCAACTGAAGGAAGCGGTCGGATGAGCGTGTTCGATCCTCTCGGCTACATCATGGACTGCGAATCGCTGCATCTCTATTTCGATGGCGAGCTCGACACCGTCGCGGCGATCGCCTTCGAGAAGCATCTGGAGACCTGCGCGCAATGCCGCGCCGAGCTTGCCGAGTTCCGCGACATTCGCCGCCATCTGCATGCCGAGCTCACCCGCATGCCCGCGGGGGACGGGCTGCAGCAGAAGATCCAGTCCAGCCTCGACACCGTCGCGGAGGAGGAGGCGCCGGTCCGCCGCCGCGGCTGGAGCTGGCAGAAGCTGGCCGTGGCCGCGGCGATGGTGGCGATGGTCTCCAGCGGCACCACTTTCTATCTCGAGCAGCCGAGCGAGGAGAGCCTGTGGCTGCACGGCATCGTGAATGCGCACGAACGTGCCCTCCTGGCCGGGCACAGCATCGACGTCGCCTCGTCCAGCCGGCACACGGTGAAGCCCTGGTTCAGCGGCAAGACCACGATCGCACCCCTGGTCGCGGACTTGAGCGATGTCGGATTCCCGCTGGTCGGTGGCCGTCTCGATGTGCCCCTCGACCGCGCCATGCCGGCGATCGTCTATGGCGCCGGCCCGCATCTGATCAGCCTCTACATGCGCCCGGCCGATGGCGAGAGCGCGCCGCGCCTGGCGAAGCTCGACGGATTCTCGGTGCTTAGCTGGCGACGGAGCGGCTTTGCCTTCACCGCGGTCAGCGATGCCGACGGCGACGAGCTTGCGAAGTTCCAGCAAGCCTTCACCCAGAAATCAGCGGTGATGCAGTGATCTGGACAGGCTTGCGACGCGTCGCCGCAGGCATCTGTGTGAAGATTGTCATCGACTGTGGATTTCTTTGCAATTTCAAGCGCAAAGCCGCTGTTTTGGCCTCGGAATCGGCGCACGAGCGGGATTCCAGTCACTTTTCATTAGGAAAAAATAAACCCGGCTGGGCCGATTGAATGCTCATAACCGGTCGCGCGGGGCGCCGCCGGATCACGACATTCGACGGAGACTCCACCCATGACCCGCCCGGGCTTCAGCCTGAAGTTCATCCACAAGATCCTGCTGGCGACTTCGGCGCTGGTGATCGCGAGCTTCGTGGCCTTCACGGCTTACATCTACAACGACCAGGAAACGCGCACGACGTCGGCCCTCACCGGCCAGCTGAAGTCGGTCGGCTCGACCACGGCGACCAGCATCGCCAACTGGCTGAACGGCCGCGTGCTGATGATCGAGGCGCTGGGCCAGACGCTGGCCAATGACGCCAGCCAGCCGGTGGTCGATCGCACTGTCGCGCAGGCCGTCTTCAAGTCGAACTTCATGTTCACCTATCTCGGCACCGCCGCCGATGGCCATTTCACGATGTCGCCGCCGGACACGCTGCCGGAAGGCTACGATCCGCGCACGCGCCCCTGGTACAAGGACGCTGTCGCGGCCAAGGCCAGCACCCTCACCGAACCTTATGAGGATGCCTCGACCAAGAAGCTGATCATCACCGTCGCGACACCGGTCGCCCGGGACGGCACTGAGATCGGCGTCGTCGGCGGCGACCTCGACATCTCCGCGGTGGTCGAGATGGTTGAGAAGCTCGATCTCAACGGCCTGGGTAAAGCCTTCCTGGTCAGCGAGGATGGCACGGTCATCATGCATCCCGACAAGGCGGCGGTGGACAAAGAGAAAGCCGAGAAGGCGGCCGCCGACAATACGGCGACTGACCAAGAGCCGGCCAAGACAGTATTGGCGGACATCTATCCCGGAGCTGACCTGAAGGTCGGCACCGCGTTCACCGAGGCGACGATCGGTGGCAAGGACCAGATTATCACCTTCCTGCCGATCGAGGGTCTGCCGACGGTCCACTGGTATCTCGGCCTCGCGATCGACAAGGACAAGGCCTATGCCGGCCTCACCGCCTTCCGCAACACCGCGGTGATCGCGACAATCGGCGCCGTGCTCGTGGTCTTGATCCTGCTGGGTCTCGCGATCCGTGCACTGGTCTCGAAGCCGCTGGTCGGCATGACCGAGGCGATGAAGCAGCTCGCAGCAGGCGACATGGCGGTTGAGATACCCGGCGCCGCGCGGCGCGACGAGATCGGCGCCATGTCGGCGGCGGTCAGCGTCTTCAAGGAGAATGCCGTGAAGGTGAAGGCCCTCGCGGCGGAGCAGGAAGAGATGAAGGCCCGCAGCGCGGCCGAGCGCAAGGCCGAGACACTGCGTCTCGCCGAGGATTTCGAGCGCGCGGTGGGCGGCATCGTGAAGGGCGTCGCCGATGCGGCGGGCGCTCTCAAGACCTCCGCGCAGACCATGTCGGCGACCGCGGCGGAGGCGAACCAGCAGACCGCCATGGTCGCCAGCGCCTCCAACGAGACCACCAGCAGCGTGCAGACCGTGTCCGCCGCCGCCGAGGAACTCTCGGCCTCGATCAACGAGATCGCGCGCCAGATCAAGGAATCGAACGATGTCGCGGCGCGGGCGGTCCGGGAGGCGGAGACCACCAACCAGCAGGTCGCCGCACTTGCGACCGCCGCGCAGAAGATCGGCGATGTGGTTCGCCTGATCGAGGAGATCGCATCCCAGACCAATCTCCTAGCGCTGAACGCCACGATCGAGGCGGCGCGCGCCGGCGAGGCGGGCAAGGGCTTCGCGGTGGTTGCTTCCGAAGTGAAGACACTGGCCACCCAGACCAGCCGCGCCACCGAGGAGATCACCAGCCAGATCTCGGCGGTGCAGGCCGCGACCCAGAGCTCGGTGCAGGCGATCGACCGCATCGGCGAGACCATCCGCTCGATCAGCAGCATCTCCGGCTCGATCGCCGCCGCGGTCGAGGAACAGACCGCAGCCACCCGCGAGATCGCTCGCAACGTCGAGCACGCGGCGCAAGGCACCAGTCATGTCACCGAGAACATCCATGCGGTGAGCGAGGCCGCCAGCAAGACCGGCAGCGCGGCGGCCGGATTGCTCGGCTCCGCCGAGGACCTGGCGCGCCAGTCGGATCAGCTCAAGAACGAGCTCGCGCGCTTCGTGGCCGCCGTGCGGGTGGCATAGAAGCGTTCGAGAAGCGTCGCCGTGGTGCTCGCGGCGACGCTTATTTCAGTGCGGAACTCTCAACCCAGGGCACTCGGGAAGTCGTCCCAGCAATAGGCGGTTTCGTCACAGGACCAGCCTTCGGACTCGTCCACCCGCTGGTGCACGGCCCGCGCGCCGATTGCTTCATAGAAGCTGCGGGCCGGGGCATTGGCGCTCAGGACCCAGGTGCCCGCCTGGCGTCGCTCGCGCGCGGCCAGTTCGGCACCGAGCTGCCGGAGCAAGGCGCGGCCAAGCCCCTGCCGCTGGTGGCGCTGCAGCACATAGACTGCGTAGATCTCGGCCTGCCAGGGATAGGCCGGATCGCGCGCCGGGCCGGCCGCGGCGAACCCGGCCGGCGAGCGATCCTCCGCCTCGGCGATGAAGACGATGGGACCTTTCGCGCCGCGTTCCAATCCGGTGCGCCATTGCAGCGAACGCGCCGCCGGGGTCAGCCTTTCGATCACCCATTCCGGCATCAGGCCGGAATAGGTCTCGCGCCAGCCGCGGACATGCAGCCGGCCGAGCGCGTCGCAATCTTCCACCACCGCGGCGCGGATCTGCGCTGCGGCCGGCGCGCTCATCGGCTGAGCGGCGTCGTCGCCAGGGCGGCGAAGGCGGCGGCGGTGACGATCTCGTTGACCGTGGCGCCGGTCTGCACGATCTGCACCGGTTTCTCCAGGCCGACCAGGATCGGGCCGATCGCGGTACCCCCGAGCTCGGCCATCAGCTTGGCGACGATGTTGGCCGAATGCAGTGCCGGCATGATCAGCACATTGGCCGGGCCGCCCAGACGGCAGAAGGGATAGAGCTCCTTCATCAGGCCGTAGTTCAGGGCGACATTGGCCTGCATCTCGCCGTCATACTCGAAGTCGACTTTCCGGTCGTCGAGGACATGCACCGCCTCGCGGATACGCTCGGCCTTTTCCCGCGGCGGATGGCCGAAATTGGAGAAGGAGAGCAGGGCGACCCGCGGCTCGTGGCCGAGATGCCGCGCGATCGAGGCGCACTGCACGGCGAAATCGGCGAGCTGGTCCGGCGTCGGCAATTCATGCACCGAAGTATCCGCGATCAGCACGGTGCGGCCGCGCGCGATCAGGATCGAGACCGCCATCAGCGTCTGGCCCTCGCGGGCGTCGAACACCTTGGTCGCATCGTCGAGGCAGACGTAGAAGCTGCGGGTGACGCCGGTGACCATGGCATCGGCATGGCCCTCGGCCACCATGCAGGCGGCAAAGATGTTCCGGTCCTGGTTCACCATGCGCTGGGCGTCGCGCGCAAGGATGCCCTGGCGCTGCAGCCGGTTATAGAGGCGGTCGGAATAAAGTTTGTTGTGCGGCGAGACCCGCGCGTTGACCACCTCGAGATTGGCCGCATCGGCGAGGCTCGATTGCTTGATGGTTTCCTCGATGCGCTCGGTCCGGCCGACCAGGACCGGCGTGCCGTAGCCCGCGGCGCGGAAAGCGATCGCGGCGCGGATCACCTTCTCCTCCTCGCCTTCGGCGAAGACCACGCGCTTCGGGTTGTGCTGCACCCGGTCGAAGATGAGATGGAGCGATCCGGCGCTCGGATCGAGCCGGCCCTTGAGGCTCGCGACATAAGTCTCCATGTCGATGATCGGCCGGCGCGCGACGCCGCTGTCCATCGCCGCTCTCGCGACCGCCGGCGGCACATGCGAGATCAGGCGCGGGTCGAACGGCACCGGGATGATGTATTCCGGGCCGAAGCGCAGCCGCCGTCCGGAATAGGCGGCATCGACCTCGTCCGGCACGTCCTGGCGCGCCAGCTCCGCCAGCGCGCGGGCCGCGGCGATCTTCATGGTCTCGTTAATGGTCGAGGCACGGACGTCGAGCGCGCCGCGGAAGATATAGGGGAAGCCGAGGACGTTGTTCACCTGGTTCGGATAGTCGCTGCGGCCGGTGGCGACGATCGCATCGTCGCGCACGGACTTGACCTCCTCCGGCGTGATCTCGGGGTCGGGATTGGCCATCGCGAAGATGATCGGCTTCGCTGCCATCGCGCGCACCATCTCCGGCGTCACCGCGTCCTTCACCGACAGGCCGACGAAGGCATCGGCGCCGTTCAGCGCCTCGGCGAGCGTACGCTTCTCGGTCGGGGTGGCATGCGCCGACTTCCACTGGTTCATGCCTTCGGTGCGGCCGGTATAGATGACGCCCTTGGTGTCGCAGAGGATCACGTGGTCGCTCGGCATCCCCATGGCCTTGACCAGCTCAGCGCAGGCGATGGCGGCGGCACCCGCGCCATTGATGACGACCTTGGTCGTCTTCATGTCGCGGCCGGTCAGGTGCATGGCGTTGATCAGGCCGGCGGCGGTAATGATCGCAGTGCCGTGCTGGTCGTCGTGAAACACCGGAATGTTCATCAGCTCCCGGAGCTGCTGCTCGATGATGAAGCATTCCGGCGCCTTGATGTCCTCGAGATTGATGCCGCCGAAGGATGGCGCCAAATACCGAACGGAGTTCACGAAGGCATCGACATCCTTGGTGTCGACCTCGAGGTCGATCGAATCGATGTCGGCGAAACGCTTGAAGAGCACGGACTTGCCCTCCATCACCGGCTTCGAGGCGAGCGCGCCGAGATCCCCCAGGCCCAGCACCGCGGTGCCGTTGGAGATCACCGCCACCAGGTTGCCCTTCGAGGTGTAGTCATAGGCGGTGTTCGCGTCCTTGGCGATGCGCAGGCAAGGCCAGGCGACGCCGGGTGAATAGGCGAGGCTGAGATCGCGTTGCGTGGTGAGCGGCTTGGTGGCGATGATCTCGATCTTCCCGGGGCGCCCCTGCATGTGGAAGCTGAGGGCGTCTTCCTCGGTGAAGGTCGGCTTGATCGCGGTCATCGGGGCCATGTCCTGACAGTGGTGGCGCCGCCGGTCTTCGCCGGCTGGCGCGCGTCGGGCAATAGTGCATCATCCCCGCCGCCGAACCAAGCGGATGGGCATAAGCGGCTGTATACAATCGCTAAATGGCGCCAGGCACCGCCGGATCGAGATAGGAATCCCAAAGGTCCAGGAAGATGGTGTTCTTCCCGCCGCCCGGGCCCCACAGGGCTTCGCCCGCAAAAGCCACCGTGTAGAGATGCTGCGGGCAAGGCCCGTCGCCCCGGGCATTGCTGTCGGCGAAGCTGAAGACGCCACGCTCGGCATGGACGGTGCCGGGCTTGCCGCGGGCATAGCGCGGCAGCCGGGTGTGCCCGGCCGGGTTGATGTTGCGGGCAACGACGCGGTCGCCGGCGGCGAAGCGGGCGACGATGCCGTCCGACGGCATGCGGGTCGATCCGCCGGCTGCGATCATCTGCAAGGCTTCGTCCGGGCGCAGCGGCGCGGGCAGCGCGGGGAGGCCGCGCTGTTGCAGCAAGGCGCTGTAGGAGCGAAACCAGAGCTCGTAGTAGCTCGCCCGCAGATAGGCCGCGGGCGGCACCCGCTCGATCTCCTGGCGGAAATGGTCATCGCTCAGCGAGAGCGCATTGGCGATCCCGAAGGAGAGGCCGAACATCCGGCGCTCCCATTCGGCGTGGAACACCGGCTCATCGGCCTCGCGCGTGATCGGGCCGAACCCATCCATCCCGCCCATGTCGTGGATGCTGTTCACAGCAAAGCCGTCCCGATCATGCCGTCGCGGGTGACCAGAGCCGCGAGCTCGGGCTCGCTCCTGGCTTCCATGGATGCGGGCCGCATCGGCAACACCATGTAGCGGAGCTCCGCGGTGCTGTCCCAGACCCGCACTTCGGTTTCCGCGGCGAGCGTCACGCCAAACTCCTGCAGCACGCCGCGCGGATCCTTCACCACGCGGGACCGGTAGGGCGCCGATTTGTACCAGACCGGCGGCAGGCCGAGCACCGGCCAGGGATAGCAGGAGCAGAGCGTGCAGACGATCACGTTGTGGATCCCGGGCGTGTTCTCGACCACGACCATGTTCTCGCCCTGCGCACCGCGATAGCCGAGCTCGGCGATCGCCGCGGTCGCATCCTGCATCAGGCGCTGCTTGTAGGCGGGGTCGGTCCAGGCCCGCGCCACGACGCGGGCCCCGTTGCGCGGGCCAATCGCGGTCTCGTAGGTCTCGATGATCCGGTCCAGGGTCGCGCGCTCGATCACGCCCTTCTCAATCATCAGGTCTTCCAGCGCCTTGACTCGCAACGCGACGTCCGGAAGCGCGCTGCCTTGATGCGCGTGGTCGTGCCCGTGATCCTGGCCTTGCGGATGCTTGGCGCTCATGGCGCCGAGTTTAGCCGATTGTCAGCACCACGCGACCGACAATCTTGCCCCGCCGCATGCGGTTCAGCACGGCATTGGCCGCGCTCAGCGGCGCGGTCTCGATCTTGGCCGTGACCTCGCCCCGCAGCGCAAAGGCGACTGCCTCGTCGAGATCGAGCCTTGTGCCGACGCTGGAGCCGCGCACCGAAAGCTCGCGGCCGGAGATCTGCGCGATCGAGGCGCGGAGCTCATCGGCCTTACCGCCGGGCAGGCCGAGGAACACCACGGTGCCGCCGGCCCGCAGCATGCCGATCGACTGCTCGAAGGCCTGGGTCGCGACCGCGGCCACCACCGCGCCGTGCACGCCGCCGATGCCCTTGCGGATTGCCGAGACCGGATTCTCCTCGCGGGCATTGACCAGGAACTCGGCGCCGAGCTTCTTCGCCAGCGCCAGCTTCTTTGGGTCGATATCGACCGCGGCGACGCGCAGGCCCATGGCGACCGCATATTGCACGGCCACATGCCCGAGCCCGCCGACGCCGACCACGGCGACCCATTGGCCCGGTCGCGCGTTGGTGCGTTTGAGGCCGCGATAGGTGGTGACGCCGGCGCACAAGATCGGCGCGATGGCGACCAGGTCGGCGCGCTTGGGCAGGCGCGCCACGAAATCGGCGCGCGCCACCATGTATTCCGCATAGCCGCCCGCCTTGGAATAGCCGGTGGCCTGGCCGGTGCGGCAGACCGTCTCCATGCCGGAGAGGCAAGCCTCGCAATGGCCGCAGGCGCTCCACATCCAGGGCACGCCGACCGGATCGCCCTTGCGGAAACCGGTCACGCCGGCGCCGAGTGCCGCGACATGGCCGGTGACTTCATGGCCGGGGATGAGCGGCAGCACCGGGCCGGGATTCCAGTCGCCGTCGATCGCATGGAGATCGCTGTGACAGACCCCGCAGGCCACGACCTTGATCAGGATCTCGCCCGGGCCCGGCTCCGGAATCGGCAGGCGCTCGATCTTCAGCCTGGTCTTCAGCTTGCGCAGAACCGCGGCGCGCATCTTGGTCGGTGCTTTCGTACTCATACTCAGGTCCCGTTCTGTCTTGCCCGGATCAGGCCGATGATGCGCTGCTTCACGCCGGCGATCTCGCGTTCCTGCAGCGCCTTTCCCCTCCCTGCAACCGGAGGTTCATCAGCGCCGGTATCCAGACTGCCGACAATGGCGGCCTTGTTCAAGACATGGAGCAGGTCGCGCATGTCGCGATAAGGAAAGAGAAGACGCTCCGTCACCAGGAAGTCGCGCAGCCGGTCGAGAAAGTCTGGAGCCAGGCCCGCGCGATGCCGCCGCCGCCGCCGCGCGTCCATCGAGAAGCCCAACCCGCGGGACGAGAGGCGCGTCAGGTACTCGGGCATCGCCAGGTTGAAGATCTCGACCGGTTTCCCGGTCACGCAGGCATCGGCAATCATCGAAGCGCTATCGCAAGTGACCAGGAACCGGTCGGCCAGCGCCAGGATTGCCGGATAGGGATTGGGCTGGGGCGGCGGCCAGCCGAACACGCGGTGCGCCCGGCCATCAGAAGCGTCGCCGGACAGCCCGAGCTCCAGGATCTCGCGCACCGGGTTGGGTGTGCGCGGTCCATAGGCGATCAGCAGCGAGCCCCCGAGCACACGGCGCAGCTCGGTCATCCGGCGCAACAGGCGCGATCCATCCGCGGCGTCGAACGGGATCGGCGAGGCCGGGCCGCCGACCAGCACGCCGAGCCAGGGCCGCGGCAGGTCCTGGAGCTGCTTCTCCCAGGCCGCGAGCGACGCGGCCTCGCGCAGCGGATCGGCGCGCACGATCGGCAGGGTCAGCGAGATCATGTTGGCGGTCGGCGCCACGCCGTATTGCGCGGTTTCGAGGATGAGGTCGATCGCCTTCGGTTTGGTCGCGAGCCGGCCGAGCTGTACATGCACGAGCCGGCCGCCGCTCACTTCCTTCAGCCACTGGGCGACGATGCAGGGGGTGCGGCCGCAGGCGATCACCACATCGGGCCAGGGCGGCGTCATGTCGGAAGCGGCGAGGACCTCGAGGGCGGGGCGTTGCCCCCAGAATTGCTTGCCGGCCTGGCGCAGCGCCGGCGACACGGTCTTGATTTCCGCCTGCCAGCCCGAGTCGGCCGTGGCCAGGCTTTCGCCCAGAGCCAGGACCTGCGCATTGTCGCCGGGCGACTTGCCCTGCAGCAGCCAAAGGCGCAGCGCAGGCTTGGACTCCCGCGCCGAGTCCGCCTTGGAATCCGGGGCGCCGCCCGCAGCTTCTCCCGCGCCGGGCGAGTCCTGCATACCGTCCTGTCCTAACCCCGTCCCCCGGGGCGACTATGGCCGAGGCGCGCCCGCGGAACAACCGGGCCGAAGGATGGACCGGGCGCCCCGCGGAATGCTAATCGGATTGGTATGAACGACCAGGCGCCGCAGCTGGAATCGCCGCCCCCTGTGGATAAATCCGCAGGCGAAAAGAACGCCGTCACGCCGATGATGGCGCAATACCTCGCGGCCAAGCGCGCGCATCCGGATTGCCTGCTGTTCTACCGGATGGGCGATTTCTACGAGCTGTTCTTCGAGGATGCGGTGAAGGCCGCGGCGGCGCTCGACATCGCGCTCACCAAGCGCGGCAAGCATGACGGCGACGATATCCCGATGTGCGGCGTGCCGGTCCATGCCCACGATGCCTATCTCGCCAAGCTGGTGCGCCAGGGCTTCAAGGTCGGGGTCTGCGAGCAGATCGAGGACCCGGCCGAGGCGAAGAAGCGCGGCGCGAAATCGGTGGTGAAGCGCGCGGTCGTCCGCATCGTGACGCCCGGCACCCTGACCGAAGACGAGCTGCTGGAAGCGCGCGCCCACAATTATCTCGTGGCGCTCGCCGACGCGGCCGGCGGACTCGGCCTCGCCTGGGTCGACATCTCGACCGGCGGCTTCTTCGTCCAGGCGATCGAGAAGGCGGCACTCCCCGCGGCGCTGGCGCGGCTCGACCCCAACGAGATCCTGCTGCCGGATCGGCTGCTGGCGACCCCCGATCTCTTCGAGGTGTTCGGCGACTGGCGCCGGCAGTTGTCGCCGCTGCCGGGGAGCCGCTTCGACTCTGAGAATGCGCGGCTGCGGCTTGAGCGATTCCTGGGCGCGGCCACGCTCGACGCCTTCGGCGCCTTCAGCCGCGCCGAGGTCGCCGCCGCCGGCGCCATCCTCGACTATGTCGAGCTGACCCAGCAGGGCAAGATGCCGCGCCTCGCGGCGCTGAAGCGGATTTCCGCGACCGCCATTCTCGAGATCGACGCCGCGACCCGGCGCAATCTCGAGCTCACCCGCACGCTCTCCGGCGAGCGCGCGGGCTCGCTGCTCGCCACCATCGACCGCACGGTGACCGGTGCCGGCGCGCGGCTCTTAAGCGAGTTCCTGACCGCGCCCTTGACCGATCCCGCCGCCATCGCCGAGCGCCAGGACCTGGTGCAATTCCTGCTGGGCGACGACGGGTTGCGCGAGGCCTTGCGCGAGGCGCTCCGCCAGGCGCCGGATCTCGAACGCGCGCTCTCGCGCCTCACCGCCGGCCGCGGCGGCCCGCGCGATCTCGCCGCGATCCGCGACGGCCTGCAACAGGCGGCCGCCCTGCGCGCCGTCATCGCCGCGCCGCGCAACCCACCGCCCAAGCTGCTGAAAGCCGCGGAAGTCGGACTCGGCCATCATGCCGAGCTGGTCGATCGCCTTTCCCGCGCGCTCAAGGCCGAGCTGCCGTTCCTCTCCCGCGAGGGCGGCTTCATCGCGCCCGG
This sequence comes from Dongia sp., assembly GCF_041905885.1. Classification (NCBI taxonomy): domain Bacteria; kingdom Pseudomonadati; phylum Pseudomonadota; class Alphaproteobacteria; order Rhodospirillales; family Dongiaceae; genus Dongia; species Dongia sp. The sequence continues at coordinate 291,245 of NZ_JAYRKD010000002.1, forward strand.
CTATGCGCCGGAGCTGGACGAGCTCCTGAAGCTGCGCGACGGCTCGCGGCAGCTGGTGCTGGAACTGGAAGCGCGGCTGAAGACCGAGAGCGGCATCCCGAGTCTCAAGATCCGCCACAACAACGTCATCGGCTATTATATCGAGGCGACTCCCGTCCACGCCGACAAGCTCAAAGTCGATCCCAAATTCGTGCTGCGGCAGAGCATGGCCAATGCCATGCGCTTCTCGACCGGAGAGCTGGCCGAGCTCGAGCAGAAGATCGTCCATGCCGCCGACCGGGCGCTGGCGCTGGAACTGCGTCTGTTCGCCGATCTAACCGCCGAGGTGATCGCCCGCGGCGCGCCGATCGCCGAAGCGGCCGCGGCCCTGGCGCTGATCGATGTCGGCGCCGCGCTGGCGGCGCTGGCCCGCGACGAGGATTGGGTGCGGCCGAAATGCGACGACAGCCGCATCTTCGAGATCGAAGGCGGCCGTCATCCGGTGGTCGAGGCGGCATTGCGGCGCCAGAATGCCGGCGCCTTCGTCGCCAACGATTGCGATCTTTCGCCGGAGCGCCGGCTCTGGCTGGTGACCGGCCCCAACATGGCCGGCAAGTCCACCTTCCTGCGCCAGAACGCGGTCATCGCGGTGCTGGCGCAGATCGGGGCCTATGTGCCGGCGAAGTCGGCGCGGATCGGCGTGGTCGATCGGCTGTTCAGCAGGGTCGGCGCCGCGGATGACCTCGCCCGCGGCCGCTCGACCTTCATGGTCGAGATGGTGGAAACCGCCGCAATCCTGAACCAGGCCGGCCAGCGCGCCCTGGTCATCCTCGACGAGATCGGCCGCGGCACCGCGACCTTCGACGGCCTCTCGATCGCCTGGGCCTGCCTCGAGCATCTCCACGAGGTTAACCGCTGCCGCACGCTGTTCGCGACGCATTACCATGAACTGACCAGCCTCGCCGCGCGCTTGTCGGCGCTGAAGCCCTACACGATGAAGGTCATGGAATGGCAGGGCGAGGTGAAGTTCCTGCATGAGATCGCGGCGGGCGCCGCCGACCGCTCCTACGGCATCCACGTCGCACAACTGGCCGGCCTGCCCCAGGCCGCGATCCAGCGCGCCGAGGAAGTGCTGAAGACCCTGGAACAGGGCGAGCAGGCCAGTGCGCTCACCCGTCTCGCCGACGACCTGCCGCTCTTCGCCGTCGCCGCGGCGCCGGAACCCACCAAGCTCTCCGAGCCGAGCGCCGCCGAAGCGGAGCTGCGGCTGATCAATCCCGACGAGCTTTCGCCGAAAGAAGCGCTGGAGCTGCTCTACAAGCTGCGCGGTCTGGTCGGCTTGAAATGAGCACGAAGGATTGGGCGCTGGAGATGGCGCTCTACAGCCAGTGGCAGAACCAGAAGCTCTATGGAATCTGCGATGGGCTCAGCGACGCGGACCGCAAGCTGGACCGCGGCCTCTTCTTCGGCTCGATCCACCGCACGCTCGACCATATCCTGATGGTCGATCGCGTGCTCTGGGACTTCACCTTGAGCGGCACGCCACCGCGCGACTGGGATCCCAACCGCAAGATCACCGACGACTATGAGACTTTGCGCGGGGAGCGCGCCGCCTTCGACGCCATGCTGCTCGAGAAGATCCGGCTGCAGCCGAAGACCTGGCTCGACGAGACGGTGAGCTACCACCACCCGCGCCTGGGGAGAGAGCGCAGCCACCCGCGCCAGTTCACCTTGATGCAGCTCTTCAACCATGGGACCCACCATCGATCACAGGTGACTTCGGCGCTGCATGCGATGGGCATCGACTACGGCAACACCGACCTGCCGTATAATCCGCTGTCGCAGTACTGAGATTGTTACGGCGTCTTGATTTTGATCGTGAGCTTTCTCGCGACGATCCCGCCCGCATGACCGAGATAAAGTGAATCGAGAGGCTGCGGCGAAGCTTCCCGTCGAGACTTCAATTTGAGATCGGAACCCAAGCTCTGAATAGCAAGTGAGATGAGCGTCGCGCCCATTGCGATGGCTTCGGTTCGATGACCCAGGAACCAATTCTGGTCGAACGCGATGTATAGATCCGCGGCTTTCTGATCGCATTGCCCCAAGGATACCTCCATGGATGCGACCAGCTCGCCACGAACCTCCACCGTCGCAAACCAAAAATAGCCAGGCGCGCAGTCTGAGACGACGATGGCGAAGTTGGGGTTCCGAAAAAGCTGGCCATAGTCGCTGACACGGTCATACGCTTTGAAGGATACAGCGAGACGGAGTGCCCCGGCGGCATCCAAAGCAGATTTCTCGCTACAGCTTTGATCTGCGGTGGATTGGATGGGAATCGACCTGAGCCGTTCCTCGATATGGCGCTTGAGGAACGAGCCCTCGAGATCGCTCAGGGGCTCTGCCTGAAAGATCACTTTGAGGATCTCGATATCGATGTCCTGCGTCGTCTCGCAGACAAGAGGAAGATGAGCCTCCGGGGTTACCAGGCGGACCATGGGCTCGTTGGAGAGCTCGGTGCTGCCACACCCCGCGAGCGCGACCGCAAAGAGCGCAGAGGCGATGGCGATCTTCACCGTATCAGTCTTTCGCGACCCGCACGATCAGCTTGCCGAAATTCCTGCCCTGCAGCAGGCCGATCAGACCTTCCGGCGCCTGCTCCAGCCCCTCGAGGATGTCTTCGCGATACTTGACCCGGCCCTCGCGGATCCATTGCGCCATGTCGCGATAGAAGTCCGGGCGCTGCTCCTCGTAGTCGAACTGGATGAAGCCCTGGATCTGGAAGCGCTTCGACAGCACCTGGCGCATCACCACCGGCAGGCGGTCCGGCCCGGGAAAGTCGCCGTCGGCGTTGTATTGCGCGATCAGCCCGCAGACCGGAATCCGCGCGAAGTCGTTCAGCAGCGGGAAGACCGCGTCCCAGACCGCGCCGCCGACATTCTCGAAATAGACGTCGATGCCCCGCGGACAGGCCTTGGCGAGCTGCGCGGGGAAGTCGCCGGCGCTGTGATCGAGACAGGCGTCGAAGCCGAGCGCGTCCACCACGAAGTCGCATTTCGCCTTGCCGCCGGCGATGCCGACCGCCCAGGCGCCGCGGATCTTGGCGATCTGGCCGACCGCCGACCCGACCGGCCCGCTGGCCGCCGCCACCACGACCGTCTCGCCCGGCTTGGGCTTGCCGATGTTCCCGAGGCCCACATAGGCGGTGAAGCCCGGCATGCCGAGCACGCCCAAAGCCGTCGTGACCGGCGCATCCTTGGGATCGAGCTTGCGCAGTTCGTCGGCCTTGGCGACCGCGTGACTCTGCCAGCCGGAGTAAGAGAGGACGGTCTCTCCCGGCCTGAAGTCCGGATGCCGGGATTCGAGCACGGTTGCGACGGTCCCGCCTTCCATCTCCTGGCCGAGCGCGGTCGGCGCGGCATAGGACTTCCGGTCGTCCATCCGCCCGCGCATATAGGGATCGAGGGAGAGATAGCGGACCCCGAGCAGGACCTCGCCATCCTGCGGCTGCGGGATCGGCGCTTCCTCGATGCGGAAGTCCGAGGGCTTCGGCAATCCTCTGGGCCGCGCCGCGAGAACGACCCGCCGGTTCTTACTGGCCGACATGATCGCCCAGACTCTGCCGCACCATGTCCTGGAAATACTGTACGCCGTCCTCGTGGCGCGGGCTCAACGGCCCATCGCGGTAGATGCCGGCCTTCAGGTTCTGCTGCACCTCTTCGCAGATGCCGAAGTCTTCGCGCACGATCTGGCAGTTGGTCTCGATCGTGGCGCGGTGCTTCTCCAGCAGGCTCGGGCTGCGGTCGGCGAAGTAGAACTCGTAGCGGAGCTCGGTGCGGTCCTCGGCGGTCGGGATGATCCGCGAGGTGTTCATGCCATCGGGATAAACGGAGAGCGTCATGTTGGGCCAGATCCAGAGCCATAGCCCGCCGTAGATCGAGCCGCCCTTCTGCGGCGCCTTCATGATCACCACGCCCCTCTGATGCGTGGTCTCGAAGCGCGTCATGTCGACCGCCGCGTTCAGGCCCGGGTGGATGCCCGGGATATGATAGCCCTCGACGAAATTGTCGGTATAGGTCTTCCAGTTGCAGTTCATCGCGAACTCGGCCTGGTCCAGCTTGCCGAAAGTCTCGATCGGATAGGGCTCGAGCAAGGCCGGCAGATCGCCCAGAAACTCGACCAGCGGCACCGCGTTGTCGTCCAGGCAGGCGAAGGTGAGGCCGCGCCAGGTCTCGCAGCGCACCGGCATCAGGCCATGGGATTTCTTGTCGAACCAGCCGGCCTCGCCGAAATTCGGCGTCGCCATCAGCCTTCCATCGGTCGCGAAGGTCCAGCCGTGGTAGCGGCAGCGGAGCACGTCGCAATGCCCGTCACCTTCGCTGAGCAAGGGCGCGGCGCGATGCGGGCAGAGATTGTGGAAGGCCTTCAGCGCTCCGCTGCGCTCGCGGATGACGAAGAGGCGATAGCCGGCGACCTGCACCGCCCGAAAGTCGCCCGCCTTCGCGAACTCAGCTTCCGGCCCGATGAACTGCCAGGTCTTGGCGAAGATCGCCTTGCGCTCGGCCTCATAGACCGCCGGATCCCAATACCAGGCCGCGGGCAGGGAGCGCACCGGTGTGGTCGAGAAGCTCTGGACAGGCTGGTTCATGGCGCTCCGTCACTCCCCCAAGGGCGCAAAGGGGCGGGAATGATAGAGGCACTCCAACTTCTCGTCACGCGTTTCCGGGAGGCCTATTCCAGCGGCGGCGCCGGCGGCAGGGTCTCGATCGAGCGGCGGTTGGCGCCGTCGTCGAGATCGACATGCAGCACCCAATGCTGCCAGTCCCGGCGATAGGCGGCCATGTCGGGCACCTTGAAGCGCAAGGTGCTGGTTGTGGTCGAATGGCTGCGCCGGTCCGCCCCGCCGCCGCCGAACAGCGGGAAGCCGAAGCCGACTCCGGTGGAGACGCCGCCGTTGGAGCCGCCCTCGACACCGACGCCGAGACCGGAACCGTAATAGTCATTGCTGTCGGTGTAGGTGCTGCGGTCCCGGTCGATCTGATAGGCCGCGACCGTCCGCCCGTCGGGCTGACGCAGCACCGCCGCCTTGACCGGCAGCGGATCGACGATGGTGGTGGTGATCTGGTCCGGTGTGCCCAGCACGAAATGGCTGGTCACGGATTCGCGCGGCGGCGGCACGGTCTCGCCGGCCCAGCAGCCGGAGAGAAGCAGCGCCGCCAGCGCCGGTGTCAGCAAACGGAACGGATGGGTCAACATGGTGAGATTCTCTCCGCAAACCGCCGGCGGCTACAAGTTGAGTTTAAATCCAGCGATACCGGTCACGCCGAAGTGAGACCTTGGTTTAAACCTCTGCGTGATTCCGCCGCGTGTTTCATCCACCGGAAAATTGAGGGAATTTTAACAGTGCTGGCGAAGGATGCGCCTGTCTTTCGGCTGCTTCCAAGGAGCATGAGATCATGACCATCGACCGATCCTTGACGGGTCGCGAGCGGTTCTTCGATTCATCGGACGTGATCGTCACCAAGACCGACCTCAAGGGTCGGATCACCTATGCCAACCGCACGTTTCTCGACATCGCCAATCTCGATGTCCGCCACGCGCTCGACGCGCCGCACAGCCTGATCCGTCATCCCGAGATGCCGCGCGCGGTGTTCTGGCTGCTCTGGGAAACCATCCAGGCCGGCAAGGAGATCTTTGCCTATGTGCTGAACCGCGCGACCAACGGCGATCATTACTGGGTGTTCGCCCATGTGACGCCGAGCTTCGACGAGAAGGGCGCGATCATCGGCTATCACTCGAACCGCCGGCTGCCGCGCCGCGAGCCGATCGACAAGGTGATCAAGCCGATCTACGCCGAGCTGCTGGCGATCGAGAACGGCCATGCCAACCGCAAGGACGGCATGCGCGCCGCCGTCGCCGCCCTGACTGACAAATTGAAGAACGCCAAGGTTTCCTATGATGAATTTATTTTCTCGATTTAGCCCGATCCTGCTGGTCGTTCTCGCCGCTGCCTTCGGCCTGGCCGCGCTGCTCGCCGTGGTCCTCGGTTTTGCCGCCGCCGCCCTGATTCCGGCTGGCCTTGCCCTGGCGCTGCAGGTGCTGGCGCTGGTCGGCCTGGTCCGTGAGCGCCGCTTCATCGCAAAAGTGACCGAGATGCTGAAACGCCTGAAGGCCGGCGATTTCGAGGCCCGGGTTGCGCGTATCGAGGGCCAGTCGCCCATCGAGCTCCTGGCCTGGGAGGCCAATGACGTGATCGATCGCGCCGATGCCTTCGTGCGCGAAGCCACCGCGTCGCTGCAGGCGGTCAGCCGCAATGTCTATTATCGCCGGGTCGTCGAGACCGGCATGTCGGGCGCCTATAAGCACGGCGCCGAGGCGATCAACGCCGCGACCGGCGCGATGCAGGGCAAGATCCGCGACTTCGGCGCGGCGCGGGGCGTCTTCGAGCAGAACACCGCGCTGGTGGTCTCGGACCTCGCCGCGGTGACGCAGGAGATCGGCGCCTCGGCCAAGCAGCTGAACAGCGCGGCCGGCACGACGGCGGAGAGCACGGTCGCCGCGGTCGAAGCCAGCGGCGAGGCGCGCGGCAGCCTCGAAACGGTGGCGGCGGCGGCCGGCCAGCTCAACGCCTCGATCGGCGAGATCAATCGGCAGATCCATCGCTCGGCGGAGATCGCCCATGAGGCCAAGCGCGAGACCGACGAGGCCAGCCAGCGCACCGAAACCCTGATCAAGAGTGCCGAACGGGTGCGCCAGGTCGTGGCCCTGATCAAGGAGGTCGCCGACCAGACCAACCTGATTGCGCTCAATGCGACGATCGAGGCGGCGCGCGCCGGCGAGGCCGGCCGCGGCTTCGCCGTGGTTGCCAACGAGGTGAAGAACCTCGCTGGCCAGAGCGCCCGCGCCGCCGACGAGATCACCAGCCAGGTGAACGAGATCGAGAGCGGCGTCGGTGCCGTCTCGGGCGCGATCCGCGCCGCGTCCGGCGTGATCGCCGCCATGGACGAGGCGGCCGAGAGCATCGCCTCGGCCATGGAGGAGCAGAGCGCCGCGACCAAGGAGATCGCCCGCAACGTCGAGCAGGCCTTGGCCAACGCGACCACCGTCGCCGGCAGCATGGGCGGCGTCCAGCATGCGACCGAGGCGACCCGCACCGCGGCCGGCCGGCTCAGCCAGTCCAGCGCCGATCTCGAGAACCACAGCGGCCGGCTCTCGGGCTCGGTCGCCGATTTCCTGGGCGCGCTCAAGAAGGTAATCTGACCCGGGTTGCAATCGGGCGCAGCAGGCCGGGGGAGTCATGAGCAGCGAAACCCGTCGGATCACCTTTTCGTCGGAAGAGCTGGTCCAGGCGCTCAGCCGGCACCGCCGCGACGAGCGGCAACCGCTGCCGGAGAGCCGGATCCGCGGTTCCAAGGTCGAGAACGGCGAGGGCCCGGTGCCGCGCGTCACGTTGATTCTCGACCCGGCCGGCGGCGACGGAAACGCCGCGATAGAGTTCCGCGCGACCGAGGTGGCGGTCGCATTGATCAAGTTCTGCCGGCTGAAGCGGATTCCCTTGCCGCGCCGCGCCGAGAAATCCCTCGGCGTGGATCGCGGTCAGATTTCGCTGGTTCTTTATCTCGGCGAGCACTGAGCGGCGCCGCGCGCTATTCCGCGAGCGAATCGATCTCGTGCTGCAGGCTCTGGCGTTGCGCCGAGCCTTCGGGGATCAGCGCCAGCACCTTCAGCCACATTTCCTTGGCGGCCTTGGTGTCGCCCTCGGCGCGCGCCACCAACCCGCCGTAATAGAGGCCGAGTGGATTGTCCGGCGCCAGGGTGCGGATCCTGGTGACGGTCGCGGCGAAATCCGGCGGCAGGGTCTTCGAGAGATCGCTGCTGCCGCCGATCAGCGCATTGGCATAGTCGAGCTGGACGTCGAGCCGGGTCGGCGCCAGCGCCGCCGCCTTGGCCCAGGCGGCGCGCTCATCCTCGCGCTTGCCGAGCACGCCGTAGGCCTTGGCGAGGCGCAGCCAGCCGTCAAGGTCATCGGGCTCGCTCTTCAGGCGCTCGGCCAGCTTTGCCACCATGCTTTCGATGAAGGCCTGGCGCTCGCTGTCGGTCATCTGCGCCGCCGCGTCCATATCGGATTGGCTGGGGCCGCTTGGCTGCGGCGCCGCATTGGCTGCGGGACTGCGGCCGGGCAGAGTCGCCGGATCCTTGCCGAGCCCGCGGGCGACGCGGTCGATGTTCTGGGTGAGGTCGGCATGCCAGGGCATATCCGGCGGCAGGTCGCGCTCCAGCGCCAGCCAGTCGGTCAACGCGCCGGCGGCATCGCCGGATTGCTCTCTCGCCAGGCCCAGGAAGAAGCGCGCGATCGGATCGGTCGGGTCGGCGGCGAGCGCCGCGGTGAACGCCGCCTTCGCCTTGTCATCGACCCGCCCCTGCGCCGCCAGCACCAGGGCCGAGCCATAGCGCGCCTGCAGCTTCGGACCCTTGTCGCCCAGCGCCAGGGCCCTGGCGAAGGCGTTGGCGGCATCGCTCGGTCGCCGCGCTGCCATCAGGCCTTCTCCGAGCGCCTGCCAGGTGGCGGGATCGGTCGGGGCCTTCTCGACCGCCTGCTGCAGGGCCTGCAGCTCCGGCGAGGCGGCGACGGACTCGGCGAGGCCTTGCGCCGGCGAACCCGGCAGACCCGGCGAGCCCAGATGCAGATAGAGACCGAAGGCCGCCAAGGGCAGCACCACCGCCATGGCGATGATCAGCGCCGGCGCCGGCGCCTTGGCCGGCTGGAATTTCGGTGCGTCGGCGAGGGCGAGGATGCGGCGCTCGATCTCGATCTGCGCCGCGCGCGCCTGGGTCTCGTCAAGAATGCCGCGCGCCGCGTCGTGGTTGATCTCGGCCAGCTGGTCGCGATAGACCGCGAGCGCGAAGCTGCTGTCGTTCTTGAAGCGCCGGGAATCGAACAGCGGCCAGGCGAGGATCAGCGCCGCCGCCAGGGTCATCACGCCGAGGACGATCCAGAGCAGGATCATGACGCGTCCTCGCCCTTCAGCATATTCTGCACCCGGGCGCGCTCGCTCTCGCTCAAATCCGGCGGTGCCAGTCCGGCACCCGGTGCCGCGCCCGGTGCGGAGGGGGGGCTGCGCCCGCGCTGCAGCAGGATCACGCCCAGGCCGATCGCGACCAGGATGAAGGGCCCGCCCCAGAGCACCAGGGTCGAAGCCTTGAACGGCGGTTTCAGCAGCACGAAATCGCCATAGCGCGCGACCAGGAAATCGCGGATCTCATCGGGAGTCTTGCCGGCCGCCATCTGCTCGCGGATCACGTTGCGGAGCTGGGCCGCGATCTCGGCATCGGATTCGTCGATCGACTGGCTCTGGCAGACCACGCAGCGAATGTCGCGCATGAAGGCGCGGGCCTCCGCCTCCATCTTGGGGTCGGGCAGGGGCTGGTCGCGGGTCGGGTCCTGCGGACCCGCCTGCGCAAGTGCGGCGCCGAGCACGAAGCCAAGGACGGCGAGAAAGCGCAGCCAGGTCTTCATGGCTGCAGGCTCTTCAGCAAAGGCCCGATCTCGTCGCGGATGCGGTCCGGGTCGAGCGGCATCGGCAGGCGATAGCGCACGATGCCGTCCTTATCCAGGATGAAGGTCTCCGGCACGCCCATCAGGCCGAAGTCGAGGCCGGTGCGGCCGGTCTCGTCGAGGCCGATCTTGGCATAGGGACTGCCGAGCTCCTGGATATAGGCGGCGGTCGCCGAGGGCTTGTCCTTGAAGGCGATGCCGTAGACCGGCACGCCGTAGTCCTTACCCAGCGCGAAGAGCAGCGGATGCTCGGCCTTGCAGGGCAGGCACCAGGAGGCGAAGAAGTTGATCACCGTGACATGGCCGCGGACGTCGGCGGTTGCGAGTTTCGCCGCGGCGGGATCGAGCGGCGGCAGCTCGAATTGCGGTACCGGCTGGCCGATCAGCGCCGAGGGCAAAGCCGAAGGATTGCGGTCGGGCGCAAGCCCCCGCCAGGCCAGCCAGCCGAACGGGACCAGCAGCAGAATCGGCAATGCGTAAAGCAGGCGACGCAAGGTCATTCTCACTTAAGCTCCGGTCGCCTGTACGACGGGAAGACGGTTGGGCACGCCGACGCGATAGCGCCGGTCGGAGAGGGAGATGATCCCGCCCAGGGCCATCAGCAAGCCGCCGGTCCAGATCCAGGGCACCAGCGGCTGGTGATAGATGCGCACGGTCCAGGATTGCGGCCCGGTTCGGTCGCCGATCACCGCGTAGATGTCGCCGCGGATCGAGGATTCGATCGCGGCCTCGGTGGTCGGCATCTCCTGGACTTCGTATTGCCGGCGCTCTGGGTGCAAGGTGGTGTAGGGCTTGCCGTCGCGGCTGACGCTGAAGGTGCCGCGCTCGGCCAGGTAATTGGGCCCGCGGATCGGCTCGACGCCGTCGAAGCGATAGGTGTAGTCGCCGAGCGTCACCTCTTCGCCGAGCTGCATGGTCTTGACGCTCTCGCTCTTCCAGGCCGCCGAGCCCGTCATGCCGACGATCGCGACCGCGAGCCCGATATGGGCGAGGGTCATGCCATAGGCGCGGCGCGGCAGATGCTGTGCGCGATTCCAGTTCTCCCGCGGGTGGACGCGGAACAGCTTCACCCGTTCGATCCATTCGATGCAGGTGCCGACGAACAGCCAAACGCCGAGTGCGACCCCGAGCGGCGCCAGCCAGGAGCCGCCGACCTCGCGGTTGAGCGTATAACCCGCCGCGAACAGCGCCAGCACGCCGGCGACCGAGAGCCGCTGCAGCGCGCCGGCGAGATCGCCGCGCTTCCAGCCCAAGAGCGGCCCCACCGCCATCAGCAGCACCATCGGCACCATCAGCGGCACGAAGGTGACGATGTAATAGGGCCAACCGACCGAGACGGCGCTGCCGCCGATCACCGACATCGCCAGCGGATAGAGCGTGCCGAGCAGCACGGTGGCGGCGCCGACGGAGAGGAGCAGGTTGTTCAGCACCAGCGCGCCTTCGCGGCTGATCGGCGCGAACAAGCCACCGGCATTCAGATGCGGCGCGCGCCAGGCGAACAGCGCGAAGGAGCCGCCGAGCGCGACGCCGAGGATCATCAGGATGAAGAGGCCGCGGGCCGGATCCTGGGCGAAGGCATGGACCGAGGTGATGACGCCGGAGCGCACCAGGAAGGTGCCGAGCAGGCTGAAGCCGAAGGCGATGATCGCCAGGAGGATGGTCCAGACTTTCAGCCCATCGCGTTTCTCAACCACGGTCTGGCAGTGCAGCAGCGCCGTGCCGACCAGCCAGGGCATGAAGGAGGCGTTCTCGACCGGATCCCAGAACCACCAGCCGCCCCAGCCGAGCTCGTAGTAGGCCCAATGCGCGCCCAGCGCGATGCCGGCGGTCAAGGTGGTCCAGGCGAGCAGGGTCCACGGTCTTACCCACCTGGCCCAGGCGGCATCGACCCGGCCTTCGATCATCGCGGCGACGGCGAAGGAGAAGGTCATCGAGAAGCCGACATAGCCCAAATAGAGCATCGGCGGGTGCAGCGCGAGGCCGGGATCCTGCAGCAGCGGGTTGAGCTCCTGGCCCTCGAGCGGTGCCGGCGAAAGCCGGTCGAAGGGGTTGGAGGTGAACAGCATGAAGGCGAGGAAGGCGAAGCCGATCATGCCCTGCACCGAAAGCGCGCGTGCCTTCAGCCGCGGCGGCAGGTTCTCGCCGAACAGGGCCACCAGCGCGCCGAAGATCGCCAGGATCAGCACCCAGAGCAGCAGCGAGCCCTCGTGATTACCCCAGGCGGCGGCGATTTTATAGATCAGCGGCTGCTGGGAATGCGAATAGCGATAGACCGAGGCGACCGAGAAATCGGAGCGCACGAAGCAGATCACCAGCGCCAGGAAGGCGAAGCCGACGAAGCCCAACTGTGCAACCGCCGCCGGCCGCGCGAAGGACATCCAGGGCCTGAGGCCCCGCTGCGCGCCGACCATTGGCAATACGGACTGCGCCAGCGAGAGCGCGAAGGCGAGTACCAGGGCGTAATGGCCGAACTCGGCGATCATGGATTGGCCCCCGTGCTGTTGGTCTCTACGGCGGGCTGCTGCGCGCCGCTCGATGTGACGCCGTCCGGATGAGTCATCTCGCCTTCCTGCCAGCGGCCGGATTCCTTCAGGGCCTTGGCGACTTCCGGCGGCATGTATTTCTCGTCATGCTTGGCCAGCACTTCGGTGGCGGTGAATATGCCATCGACGCCATAGGCGCCCTCGACCACCACGCCCTGGCTCTCGCGGAACAGATCCGGCAGCACGCCGCGATAGGTGACTTCGACCGTGTTAGCGAGGTCGGTGACCTTGAAATGGATGGTCGAGCCGTCGCCGGAGCGATCGACACTGCCGGCCTCGACCAGGCCGCCCACGCGCACCATCCGGCCCGCGTCCGGCCGGTCGGCGGCGATGTCGGTCGGGCTGAAGAAATAGACGATCCGGCTCTGGAAGGCGAACAGCGCCAGGCCGACGGCGACGCCGAGCAGGCAGAGACTCGCCACCAGCAGATAGAGCCGCAGGGTCTTGCGCTTCATCCGCTGCTTCATTCTTCGTCCACGCCGTCTTGGTCATCGAGGACGCGCTCGGCCGCCTGCAGCCGGCGCCCGGAAAGCAGAAACAGCACCACCAGCAGCAGGGCGGCGATTCCGTAGCTCGGCCAGATGAAGGCGGCATAGCCGCCCATCGATAGATACTCGCTCATGTGCCGGTGCCTCCGGCCGTCCCGCCGGTCATCCCATCGGCCATCATCGTCGCCGGCGCGCGCGGTCGCGCGGTGGTGCGGCGATAGGCGAGGGTCCGCTGCCGCGCCTCCAGCAGCAGCGCCCGCATCCGCATGAAGGTGACCAGGAAGAAATAGCACTGGCAGGCCAGCGCCATGATCAGCAGCGGCCGCAGCATCGAGGCGTCGATCGACGGCCCGCCCATTTTGAGCACGCTGGCCGGCTGATGCAGCGTGTTCCACCAATCGACCGCGAATTTGATGATCGGCAGATCGATCAGGCCGACCACCGCCAGCACCGCGGCGACCCGTCGGCCGCGCTGCCGGTCGTCGAAGGCATTCAGCAGCGCGAGATGGCCGAGATAGAGAAAGAGCAGCAGCAGGAAGGAGGTGAGCCGCGCATCCCATGCCCAATAGGTGCCCCACATCGGCCGGCCCCAGAGCGAGCCGGAAACCAGCGCCACGAAGGTGAAGACGGCGCCGACCGGCGAGGCGGCCTCGGCGGCGACATCGGCCAGCGGGTGGCGCCAGATCAGCGCCGCGGCGGAGCTCAAGCCCACCCAGCCATAGGCGAACATGGCGATCCAGGCGGCGGGCACATGGATATACATGATCCGCACGGTGTCTTTTTGCTGGTAGTCCGGCGGCGAGGCGAAGAGCGCGAAATAGAGTCCCACGGCGAAGCTCAGCGCGGTCGCCGCGGCGAGCCAGGGCAGCAGCTTGCTGGCGAGGCGTAAGAACCTGCCGGGATTGGCAAATCGGTGAAAGGCAGATCCGGACATGGACCGGATTTATACAGCGATCGCGGCCCGGGCAACAGTGATCCGGGTCAAATGCCCGAGATCAATCCAAAAGGCGACGATCCGCCGCTGCGTCTCAGGCTACAGCCGCAAAAGAGAATCCCCTCCCCCAATCTTGGGGGAGGGGGAAAAGGGCGCGACCACCCGCCGACCGCATCTCACCAAGAGAAATCGGGCGCCACCCAGGGGTGGCGCCCGTTCCTTGCAGTTCTCGCCGTCTCGCCTGCCGAGGCAGACCAGACGTCAGGGCAATTACATGCCCTTGTTGTAGGTGCCGTGCGGGGCAACCATGACGTCAACGCGACGGTTCTCTTGGTTGTCCGTGTTATCCGGGCTGTCCTTCGGCTCGCCGACCGCGTCGGTCGCGACGGTGGCCGCCAGCGGAACGCCGGCCTTCTTGAGAGCTTCGACGGTCGAAGCGCAACGACGACGGGCCAGTTCCTTGTTGGCGCCGGTCGAGCCCTTCGTGTCGGTGTAGCAATCGATCTGGATGTGCGAGATCGGGTACTGGCTCAGGAAGTTGCCGACCTGAGCGAGCTTGCCGCCTTCTTCGGCGGTGATGCGCGAAGAACCGGTGGCGAAGTACACCGAAGCCTTCAGCGGGCCGACATCCTGCGGCACGTGGAGGGATTCGAGATAGGCGAGGCGGGCGCGGATCGGATCGAGGATCCGGTTCAGCGCGGCTTCGGCCTTCTTGCGATGGTCGAGCGCCTCTTCCGAGAGCTGCACGCCCTTCTTACGGAGCGGCAGGTTCGTGTAGAGGTACGGCGCATCGGCATCGAGGCTCGCCTTGATGTCAGACGCTTCGCGCGCCTTGTCCTCGGCTTCGACCAGGTTGTACAGGAAGTCCCCGAAGTCACCTTCGCGGGTCTGGTCGACGTTGGACTTGATGTTGGAGAGATCGGGCTCACGGTTCGGAGCCGCGCAGGCCGTCAAGGCCAACAGGCTGGAACCAAGCACAAGAAGCTTGAAATCGCGATTCATGGTTTAAGACCCCCTGGGACAATCTTCGGTCATAGGCGTTGCTGCGGAACGGCGTCAATGGCGCATTAACCGCTGCACGGCGCAAAGATAAGCCGATTCAAATGGCGGAATCCATGGGGATTCCAATTTTCTACAGCGCTATGTGACGGAAAGCACTCCACTGTGGCGCTTGAGCAACAGATCGTTGCAAATTTCCCAATTTGCGAAAATGTGATTGGGCCCAGTCCAAGGGTGGCTAGGGGGCGACCTCGCGCAAAGCAGCGGCGGTGGCCCAGGGGCAAAGCGCCAGGGCGGCGACGTCCAATCCCCCCAGAATCAGCCAATGCGCGCCGGCGCCGGCGCCGGTCAGGCTGGCATCCAGGCCCGCCGCGCCCAGGATCAGCGCCGGGACATAGAGCGGCATGACCAGGAAAGTCAGCAGCACGCCGCCGCGCCGGGCCCCCAGAGTCAAGGCGGCGCCCAGCCCGCCCAAGAGGCTTAGGATCGGGGTCGAAAGCGCCAGGGAGAGCAGCAGAGGAATATGTCCCTCGGGCGGGAGCTTCAGCATCATCGCCAAAACCGGCGCCGCTAGCAGCAGCGGCAGGCCGGTCAGCAGCCAATGGGACAGCGACTTGGCGACCGTCACCAGCTCCAGCGGCAAGGGCGAGAGCAGGATCTGGTCGAGGCTGCCGTCCTCGTGGTCGCTCTGGTAGAGCCGGTCGAGCGAAAGCAATGCGGCGAGCGCCGCCATCGCCAGCGCGACGCCGCCGGAGATCGACTTCAGCCGCTCGGGCTCCGGGCCGACCGCGAAGGGAAAGATGGCGCCCGCCACCAGGAAGAACAGCACCACCACCAGCGCATCGATGCCCTGGCGCAAGCCGAGCCGGAGATCGCGGCGGAGCAAGGCGACGAAGGCGCTCATGCGGCCAGCGCCAGTTGCTGCATGCCCGGCACCGGCAGCGTGTCATGGCTGGAGAAGATGACGATACCGCCGCTGTTGCGCGCCGCGGCGATCAGGCCGGCGAGACGTTCGATGCCATCGCTGTCGAGCGCCGCGGAAGGCTCGTCGAGCAGCCAGAGCGGTGCATCCGACAAGGCAAGCCGCGCCAGCGCCAGCCGCCGTCGTTGTCCCGCCGACAATTGCCGCGCCGGTGCCTCTGCAAGATGTCTGATGCCGAGCCGTTCGAGCGCCGGTTCCACGGCACCGGCCGCGATTTCCCAATAGGCGGCCCAGAAGCCGAGATTCTCCGCGACGGAAAGATGCGTCTTCACCGCGTCGAGATGGCCGAGATAGCGCTGCCGGGCGCGATGCGCGTCGCGGTCGCGCGCGATCGGCGCGCCGTCCCAGGCGAGCGCGCCCGCGACCGGCGGCAGCAATCCCGCCATCAGCCGGAGCAAGCTCGACTTGCCGCTGCCGTTGGGCCCGGAGAGCCAGAGCGCATCGCCCGGCTCGAGCGCGAAATCGACCGCCTCGAAGATCAGGGCCTCGCCCCGCCGGCAGCCCAGCGCATCACCTTGGAAGAGAGCCATCAGGAGGCAGGGAGTTTGCGGCACCCCCACCCAACCCTCCCCCAAAGATGGGGGAGGGCTTTGCGTGGTGCCTGCGTCTCCCTCCCCCGACTTCGGGGGAGGGCTTTGCGTGGTGCCTGCGTCTCCCTCCCCCGACTTCGGGGGTGGGTTGGGGTGGGGGTGCCCCGCAATGACTGCATGATGCGGAAACTCAAAATGTCGAATCGTGCCGCAACACTAACGTGCGCCGCAGACGATATCCAATTTGAGGAAAAGAAAGTGGGCCGACGCCGCGCCCCCAAGGGGATGGGGTGGGACGCGGCGTCGAACCCGTTCTGGGCTGCGTCGCTCGGGGGTAACACGACGCTGCCCGTCGGCCTCTTCCGGCAGGTCCCCCATGAATCGCAAAGGAGCAACTGCCGTCGGTCAGGGGCGCCCCAATCGGTGGGGGCAATGCGACGGTGGGCCGACACCGTCTCAAACAGAGGGGATGATCTCTGTCCGACGCGGACGGTCGCAACGCCCTGGGGCCGCAATAAGACCAGATTGCGGCGAAATTGTGATTTCGGCCCTGCAGCAGGTTGGGCTAGGCCGAGAATTTCCGTGGATTCTTAAAGGGATGCCGGCCTTCTCTGCAAAGCCACTCCCTGCTATCTCAATCGCGTGATATACGATCTTCCGACCCCGGCCGATCGGCATTTTCGCCGCCGATTCGCGTCCAACCCCCCTCTCCTCGGGCCCGGGTCCGGATTCCACCGCGCGCCGATGCCGGGGAAGGGCAGGCGCGACAGCATCGGAGACGAACGTGCCTGCCGCACTCAACAGCCTGAAGACCCGCAAAACCCTGAAGGTCGGGACCCGGTCCTATGACTATTTCAGCCTGAAGGCCGCCGAGAAGACGCTCGGGGACCTGAAGACCCTCCCCAATTCCATGAAGGTCCTGCTGGAGAACCTGCTGCGCTATGAAGACGGGCGCACGGTCACCATCGAGGACATCCGCGCGATCGGCGCCTGGCTCAAGCAGCGGAAGTCGGACCGCGAGATCGCCTACCGCCCGGCCCGGGTGCTGATGCAGGACTTCACCGGCGTTCCCGCCGTGGTCGATCTCGCGGCGATGCGCGAGGCGATGGTGAAGCTCGGCGGTGACCCCACCAAGATCAACCCATTGTCGCCGGTCGATCTCGTCATCGACCATTCGGTGATGGTGGACTTCTTCGCCGGACCCGGCGCCTTCAAGAAGAATGTCGAGCTGGAATACGAGCGCAACGGCGAGCGCTACGCGTTTCTCCGCTGGGGCTCGACCGCCTTCGACAATTTCCGCGTCGTCCCGCCGGGCACCGGCATCTGCCACCAGGTCAATCTCGAGAACCTTTCGCAGGTGGTCTGGACCGCGAAGGAGAAGGAAGCGCCGAAAGGGAAACGGCAGGCCACCATCGCCTATCCGGACACCTTGGTCGGCACCGACAGCCACACCACGATGGTGAACGGCATGGCCGTGCTGGGCTGGGGTGTCGGCGGCATCGAGGCGGAAGCCGCGATGCTCGGCCAGCCGGTCTCGATGCTGATCCCGGAAGTGGTCGGCTTCAAGCTGATGGGCAAGCTGCGCGAGGGTGCGACCGCCACCGACCTCGTGCTCACCGTCACCCAGATGCTGCGCAAGAAGGGCGTGGTCGGCAAGTTCGTGGAGTTCTACGGCGCCGGCCTCGACGACCTGCCCTTGGCCGATCGCGCGACCATCGCCAACATGGCGCCGGAATACGGCGCCACCTGCGGCTTCTTCCCGGTCGATGCCGAGACCATCCGCTTCCTCAAAGCCACCGGCCGCAAGGCCGATCGCATCGCGCTGGTCGAGAAGTATGCGAAGGCGCAGGGCATGTGGCGCGACAAGAAGACCCCGGATCCGGTCTTCACCGATTCACTCAGCCTCGATCTCGACACCGTGGAGCCGAGCCTCGCCGGGCCGAAGCGGCCGCAGGACCGCGTGCCGCTCTCCCAGGTCGCGACTTCGTTCAAGAGCGCGCTCACCGACACGTTCGGCCGCAAGGGCAATGAGAGCATGGTCTCGGTGCGCGGCGCCGATTACGAGCTCGGCGACGGCGCGGTCGTCATCGCCGCGATCACCAGCTGCACCAACACCTCCAACCCCAGCGTCATGCTGGGCGCCGGCCTGCTCGCGCGCAACGCCGTCGCCAAGGGGTTGAAGACCAAGCCCTGGGTCAAGACCTCGCTGGCCCCGGGTTCGCAGGTGGTCACCGACTATCTGAAGAATGCCGGCGTCAACACCGCGCTCGACAAATTGGGGTTCAACCTGGTCGGCTATGGCTGCACCACCTGCATCGGCAATTCCGGCCCGGTGCCGGACCCGATCGCCGATGCCATTGCGAAAGGCGACCTGGTCGCCGGCGCGGTGCTCTCGGGCAACCGCAACTTCGAAGGCCGCGTCAATCCCGCCTGCAAGGCGAATTATCTCGCCTCGCCGATGCTGGTCGTCGCCTATGCCATCGCCGGCAGCCTCAAGGTCGACATCACCAAGGATCCCCTGGGCTACGACAAGAAGGGCCAGCCGATCTACCTGAAGGACATCTGGCCGAGCAGCAAGGAGATCGCCGACGCGGTCGCGAAGTTCGTGAAGCCGTCCGATTTCAAGAAGCGCTATGCCGACGTCTTCAAGGGCGACGCCAACTGGCGCAAGGTCAAGACCACCAAGGGCATGACCTATGGCTGGGATGCGAAGTCGACCTATGTCGCCAACCCGCCCTATTTCACGCACCTGACCAAGGAAGTCGGCGCCGCGGCGGGCGACATCACCGGCGCGCGGCCGCTGGCGATCCTGGGCGATTCGATCACCACCGACCACATCAGCCCGGCGGGCTCGATCAAGAAGGACGGGCCCGCCGGCCAGTACCTGATCAAGCACGGCGTCGATACCAAGGACTTCAACTCCTATGGCGCGCGGCGCGGCAATCACGAGGTGATGATGCGCGGCACCTTCGCCAACATCCGGCTGAAGAACGAGATGGTGCCGGGCACCGAAGGCGGCATCACCAAGCTGCAGCCCTCCGGCGAAGTCATGTCGATCTACGACGCCTCGATGAAGTACCAGGCGCAGAAGGTGCCGCTGGTGATCATCGCCGGCAAGGAATACGGCACCGGCTCGTCGCGCGACTGGGCGGCCAAGGGCACCGTGCTCTTGGGCGTGAAGGCGGTCATCACCGAGAGCTTCGAGCGCATCCACCGCTCGAACCTGGTCGGCATGGGCGTGCTGCCCCTGCAGTTCCAGGGCGACATGACGCGCAAGTCGCTCAACCTCGACGGCACCGAGACCTTCGACTTGACCGGCATTGCCGGCGGCATCAAGCCGCGCATGGATGTCAAGGTGAAGCTCCGCCGCGCCAACGGCCAGACCCAGGACTTCACCGTCACCTGCCGCATCGACACCGCGGACGAGGTCGAATACTTCAAGAACGGCGGCATCCTGCCCTACGTGCTGCGCAGCCTGGCGAAAAGCGCGGCGGCGTAACGGAGCGCGTGACTCGCACCCCCCACCCCGGCCCTCCCCCTGAAGGGGGAGGGAGAAGAGGGCAGACGCGCTGCAATCCCCCTCCCCCTTCAGGGGGAGGGTAGGGGTGGGGGGACGAATCGCGTGATCGACAACATCGTCATCCGCCCACCGCTCCCGGCCGATCATCTCGAGATCGCGGCGCTGATCCAGAACCTGATCCCGCGCTATCTATCGCGCGAGGTGACGCCGGAAGGCGTCGCCATCCTCCGCGCCCAGGCGCAACCCGGCCCGGTCGGCGCGCGCCTGAACGGCATCGCCGATCCCACCTGGTCGCCGGCCTTGGTCGCCGCGACCGGCAGCCGCGTCATCGGCTTCGGCGCGGTGCGCGGCGGAACGCATATCACCCAGCTCCATGTCGCCGAGGACTGGCACGGCCGCGGCGTCGGCGCGCGGCTGGTGCGCGGCCTGATCGAGGCGGTGCAGCAACGGCATCCCGCGGCTGAGACCGTGACGCTGGGCGCCGTGCCCGGCGCGCTCACCGCCTATCTCAGGATGGGCTTCGTGCCGGTCAGGCCCCGCTGGCGCTGGCGCGGCATCGTCGGCCAGCCGATGCAGATTCGGGTCTCGAATTTGATCCACCGCAAAGCGCCGCGCCCCGCGATTCGGCAAAAGAGCCGCGGCAGATAACCACGCGCAAGAAGTCGGGGGCTGCCGTCGAAAAGCGGGGGCACCGGCGCGCGAGTCCAGGGCGCAGCGCCGGTCGCCGCGCTGCTTCAGTGCCGAAAGTGGCGAATGCCGGTGAACACCATGGCGAGCCCGGCATCGTCCGCCGCCTTGATCACATCGTCGTCGCGCATCGAGCCGCCGGGCTGGATCACCGCCGTGGCGCCCGCTTCCGCCGCCGCCAGCAAGCCGTCGGCGAAGGGGAAGAAGGCGTCTGACGCCACCACCGAGCCTTTGGCCCAGCTTGTCGCATCGCCCGCGGTCTTCGCCGCCTCCGCGGCCTTCCACGCCGCGATCCGCGAGGAATCGACCCGGCTCATCTGCCCGGCGCCGACGCCGACCGTGGCGCCGTCCTTCGCATAGACGATCGCATTCGACTTCGCGTGCTTCGCCACTTTGAAGGCGAACAGCAGGTCGGCGATCTCCTGCGCGCTCGGCGCGCGCTTGGTCACGACCTTGAGATCGCCGGCGCCGGTCTTCTTCGCGTCGTTGGTCTGCACCAGCAATGCGCCGGCGATGCTGCGCACCGTCAGCCCCGCCGTCGCGGGAGAGGGCATGCCGCCGGTCTCGACCAGGCGCAGGTTCTTCTTGGCACCCAGCACGCTGATCGCTTCCGGCGTGAAGCCCGGCGCGATGATCACTTCGGAGAAGATCTTCGCAATCTCCTCGGCGACCGCGCCGTCCAGCACCCGGTTGGCGGCGATGATGCCGCCGAAGGCCGAGACCGGGTCGCAGGCCAGCGCCCGCAAATAGGCGCTCTTCAAATCGGCGCCGGTCGCGACGCCGCAGGGATTGGCGTGCTTGATGATGGCGATGGCGGCGCCTTCATCAAACTCGGCGACCAGCTCGAAGGCCGCATCGGCATCGTTGAAGTTGTTGTAGGAGAGCTCCTTGCCCTGCAGCTGCTTGCCGAGCGCGATCCCCGGCCGCTGCTCGCCGGTGAGATAGACCGCCGCCTCCTGGTGCGGGTTCTCGCCGTAGCGCAGCACCTGGCTGCGCGTGCCGGCGAAGGAAATCCGCGGCGGGAACTTTTCTTCCGCCTGTTCCGCCATCCAGCGCGAGATCGCGGCATCATAGGCCGCTGTCCGCGCATAAGCCTGGCGGGCCAGGCGACAGCGCGTCTCCAATTTCGTGGCGCCCTTTCGTGCCGTCATCTCCTCGACCACCACCGCATAATCGGCGGGATCGACCAGCACGGTCACGAAGTCATGGTTCTTCGCCGCGCCGCGGATCAGCGCCGGGCCGCCGATGTCGATATTCTCGATGCAGTCTTCCCAGGGCTTGCCCGCCGCGACCGTCGCCTCGAACGGATAGAGATTGACCACCAGCAGGTCGATGTCGGCGATCCCATGGGTCTTCTGCGCCTCGACATGGGTCGCGAGATCGCGCCGCGACAACAGCCCGCCATGGATCTTCGGATGCAGCGTCTTCACCCGCCCGTCCATGATCTCGGGAAAGCCGGTATGCGCGGAAACGTCGATGACCGGAATGCCGGCCTTGCGCAAAGCCTCGGCGGAACCGCCGGTCGAGAGAATCTCGACGCCCTGGCCGGAGAGGAACTTCGCGAAATCGGTGAGGCCGGATTTGTCGGAAACGGAGATCAATGCACGGCGGATCGGTCGGTCGGTTGTCATCGCTCTCTATGCTTTGCTTGAAACTGTTGTCACGCACCCCCACCCCGGCCCTCCCCCTGTCCGCGAATGCGGACATTCGTCCGCGGGAGGGGGAGGGAGAAGGAGGCAGGCTCGATTGAAACTCCCTCCCCCTTCAGGGGGAGGGTAGGGGTGGGGGGACGAAACACCGCGCACTGGAGACAACTCACCGCCGCCCCCCTTCGCGCTGGATCAGCCATTTCACTTCTGTCTTGTCGCTCTCGATCGTACCCAAGACCACCAATTGCTGCGTGCGCCGCACCTTGCCGCCGGCGCCGATCGCGGCGCTCTCGGCCAGCGCGAGTTCGCCGCCCTGCACCCGCATCCGCCAGAACGAGCCTTTGGCGAGCTTCAGCAGCGCCGCCTGGCCGTTCTGGGTGATCGAGACCTGGACGCCCGGATGGAGATGGAATCGCAGCGCAAAGGAATTGCCGCCCTTCCCGACCAGCTGGTCCTCGCCCATGAAGTCCTCGCCATTGGCGGAGAGATAGAGCCGCCGGCGGTGGATGAGGCCGAAGCCTTCCTCATAGCCGTTATGCGAGAGGTCGAGCCAGATCTGGCCGTTGGTCTCCTCGCGCCGCGAGGTCACGATATCGGGCTTCAGCGCGATTCCGCCCATCCGGATCCCGCCGCCGAAGGCCTTCTTCGGCGGCAGCAGCATCGACGAGTTCACGTTGTCCACGATCAGGGTCGAATGCGCCGCCGAGGTGCGCTGCACCTGCTGCCACTCCTTGGACCAGGGATGGGCGCCGCAATTGACGATCAGCGGATCGCCGTCGATCGACATCTCGAAGGCAAGCGTTCCCGCATGCGCATGAGTGTCGAGCCCGTGCCGCGGCGGCGCCCCGCAATCGACCAGCACCAGGGTGCGCGCGCATTCCATGCGCTGGAAGCCGGTCAGCGGCAGCTGGTTGAGCGGCCGCAGCTTGCCGCCGGACCGGCGCAGCGCCGCTTCGACCAGCCTGGAATCGATCTCCGCCGTGTCGTTGAAACGCGCGAGCTGGCCGTCGCCGTGGCAGAGCATCAGCACCACCGAGGCCATGGTCTCGATGGTGATCTGCAGGCTGTCCGGCAGCGGCCGCCGCGCCGCGGCGAAGACGTCGCGCAAGTCGATCAGGCGAATGAGCAGCTCCAGCATCAGCTGCGGGCTGCGCTCGACATGGCCGCCATCGGCCAGCAATTGCCGCGGCAATTCGCGGCCGAACAGCTTGCGGCCCTTGACCAGCAGACGCTCGCCGCGCGGCAGCATGAGACCGGCGAGCATCAGCGCGATCACCGCTTCCAGCAAAGCCGCGCCATAAAGCCCGTCGGGTAAGGCGCGCGCCAGGTGCGCGGCCTGGCGATAGAGGCTGCCCATCAGCAGCGCCCGGAATCCCGGATCGGCAGAGCCTGCATCATCCGTCGTCGCGAGCGTGCCGCAGTTCAGGAGCAGGTTCCGCAAGCGCGCCGCCAAGATGTCGCCGCGCCAGCTGTCCTCGCGGTAGCGCAGGTTCTCGCCGAGCCAGCGCCGCGTCAGCTCGACCGCGACGGCTTGCGGTGCATGGGCGGCCCTGAGATCGTTCAGCCAGTCGAAGCGGTCGATGCCCTCGCGCCAGGCCGCGGTGGCGCCGGTCGGCCGGCTCAAGGGCCGCGGCTCGCGGATGGTCTCGCCGGCGAAGCGGAACTCGCCGGCGAGCATGGCCTGGCCGGCTTGTGAATCGGCTGGCCAAGGCGTCGAGAACGGCGCCGCGTCGAAGGCGGTGAGGAAGTCACCCGGACCGACCCGTCCTAGAGAAAGCCGATAAGGCCCGCTGCGATAAAGCGGCTGCAGGATCTTGCGCCGCGCCTGGGAGAGGATCAGCCCGGCCGGCTCCGCGAACATCATCTGCAGCCGCGGCCAGACCAGATGCGGCCGCTGGTTGCCGGGGCGCGTGCCGTGCCGCTGGGCGCCGGCACGATGAATTGCGGCGCGTTCGGCGTCGTTCGGCTCAGGGTTTGCTTCGCGGGTGAGACCGTCGGCCACCCGGGGCCTCACGTCCTGAGGCGTGCGATGTTCTCGGCGTAGCGGGCCGATCCGCCCTGGAAACTCGCCGTGCCGGCCACCAGCACATCGGCGCCGGCCTTGATCGCCGCGGGCGCGGTGTCGGCGGCGATCCCGCCATCGACCTCGAGATCGATCGGCCGCCCGTTCTGGGATTCCGAAACGGCTTCGATCTTGCGCCGGAGTGCGGCGATCTTGTCCAGCGCCTGCGGAATGAACTTCTGCCCGCCGAAACCCGGATTGACGCTCATCACCAGCACCAGATCCACGTTCGGCAGCAGGTAATCGACGACATCGACCGGCGTCCCGGGATTGAGCGAGATTCCCGCCTTCTTGCCCAGCGACTTGATCAGCTGCACGGTGCGATGGGCATGCGGCCCGGCCTCGGGGTGGAAGGTGATGATGTCCGCACCCGCCGCCGCGAATTCCGGCACGTAAGGGTCGACCGGCGAAATCATCAGGTGGACGTCGAAGACCTTGTTGCTGTGGGGCCGGAGCGCCTTCACCACCATCGGGCCGATGGTGAGGTTGGGCACGAAATGCCCGTCCATGACATCGACGTGAATGTAATCCGCCCCGGCGGCATCGATCGCCTCCACCTCCGCGCCCAGGCGGGCGAAATCGGCGGACAGAATTGAAGGGGCAATTCTGGTCGGCTGTTGCATGGCTGGGAGGATTACCAGCGCCGTCCCGGCCTGTCACGGGGCATTCTGGACGCCAGATTTGGCGCGGATTCCCGCGATTTTCCGGGGTGGATTGTCGGGAGACATTTCCCGAGTCGACGCCGTCACGGCCCGCTTGTGGAAAAATCATTGGACCGGCCTGCCAAAAGGCGGGCCAATGGCGTATATCCGGTCAACACCCCAACAGCCCCGTCCGCATGAACGCCGCCTTCCTCGCTTCCGTCACCCAGACGCTCGACACGATCCGCGCCGACGGCTTCTGGAAAGCCGAGCGCAAGATCGCCACGCCGCAGGATTCCCACATCACGCTCGAGGACGGGACCAAGGTCCTCAACTTCTGCGCCAACAATTATCTCGGCCTCGCCGACGACCCACGCCTGATCGCGGCGGCCAAGCGGGGCCTCGACGCGCACGGCTTCGGCATGGCCTCGGTGCGCTTCATCTGCGGGACCCAGACCCTGCACAAGGAGCTCGAGGCGAAACTCTCGCGCTTCCTCGGCACCGAGGACACGATCCTCTACGGCAGCTGCTTCGACGCCAACGGCGGTCTCTTCGAGACCCTGCTCGGCGAGGAGGACGCGGTCATCTCCGATGCGCTCAATCACGCCAGCATCATCGACGGCGTGCGGCTCTGCAAGGCCAAGCGCTTCCGCTACGCCAACAACGACATGGCGGCGCTGGAGAAGGAATTGCAGGCGGCCGATGCCGCCGGCGCCCGCTTCAAGATGATCGCGACCGACGGCGTCTTCTCGATGGACGGTATCATCGCGAACCTGCAGGGCATCTGCGACCTCGCCGAGAAATACCAGGCGATCGTCATGGTGGACGACAGCCATGCCGTCGGCTTCGTCGGCGCGAACGGCCGCGGCTCGCCGGAGCTCTGCGGTGTTGCCGATCGCGTCGATATCTACACCGGCACGCTCGGCAAGGCCTTGGGCGGCGCCTCCGGCGGCTACACTTCCGCCCGGCAGCCGGTGGTCGATCTCCTGCGCCAGCGCTCGCGGCCCTATCTCTTCTCCAACAGCCTCGCGCCCAACATTGCGGCGGCTTCGCTGGCCGTGCTCGATTTGCTGGGATCGAAGGAAGGCGCGGATTTGCGCAGGAAGCTCGCCGCCAACGGCGAGCGGTTCCGCGGCGCAATGTCCAAGCTCGGCTTTACCCTCGCGGGTGCCGGTCATCCGATCATCCCGGTGATGCTGGGCGAGGCCAAGCTCGCGACCCAGATGGCCGACGCGCTGCTGAAGGAAGGGATCTACGTGATCGGCTTCAGCTTCCCGGTCGTCCCCAAGGGCCAGGCCCGCATCAGGACGCAGATGAGTGCCGCCCACAGCACCGAAGACATCGACCGCGCCGTCGCCGCGTTTGCCAAGGTCGGCAAGCAGATGGGCGCGATTCGGTGAAGAACTCGAAGCTCATCAATTCTCGGTCGTCATCCCAAGGCTTGGCCTTGGGATCCATATGTGGACGGCCCCCGTGTTGCAAGATAGGGCGGCTTTGAATCGGATCGATTGCGTCCATATGTCCGGCCTGTTTGGTGCGGTCGCGATTGACCGCTGGCCGAGATGGCGTCCGCGACG
>NZ_JAYRKD010000054.1:0-8924 GCF_041905885.1 Dongia sp.
CGTCGCGGACGCCATCTCGGCCAGCGGTCAATCGCGACCGCACCAAACAGGCCGGACATATGGACGCAATCGATCCGATTCAAAGCCGCCCTATCTTGCAACACGGGGGCCGTCCACATATGGATCCCAAGGCCAAGCCTTGGGATGACGACCGAGATTATGAGCAACGCCTCCGCGTGCATTATTCCAAAACAACCCGCGGGAAGTAGAACGACACCACCCAGTTCGGCATGTCGACGATCTCGCTGATCCGCAAGTCGCCGCAGACCGAGCAGAGCATGTAGGCCTCGACGGCTGAGAGGTTGTGGCGCTTGGAGAGGAGATCGACCATGCCGCTCACCGCCGCCTTGGCGCCTTCCATCAGGTCGCTGCCGATGCCGGTGGTGACGTCGTAGCCCTTCTCGTCGAGATGGCGCGTCACAGGTCCCGGCGTGCGAAAGCGCGGGAAGGTGAGGTTGGCGTTCTTCACCAGTTCGAGCTTCACGGTGACGTCGAGCTGGCTTTCGATCGCCGTGCCGCAGACCTCGCCGTCGCCTTGCGCGGCGTGGGTATCGCCGAGCGAGAACAGCGCGCCCTTGACCTCGACCGGCAGATAGAGCTCGGAGCCCTTGGCGAGATCGCGGATGTCCATGTTGCCGCCCACGCGCCGCGGCGGGACGACCGAGTGATGGCCGGGCTCGGCGGGGGCCAGTCCGATGGTGCCGGCGAAGGGCTTCAGCGGCACCTTGGCCGGGCCGAACATGGCCGGCGCCAAGCTGTCGGCGTCATATTTCCAGATGTGGAGCGCCGGGTCCTTGAACTGGTCGGCGAGCAGGCCGAAGCCGGGGACGTTGGCGGTCCAGCCCCAACCACAGGGCTTGAAATCCAGAAGAGTCACCTTGATCGCATCGCCCGGCTCAGCGCCGTCGATCACGATGGGTCCGAGCGTCGGGTTGACCCTGGTGAAGTCGAGGTTGGGGACGTCCTTGGCGGTCGATTGCGGGGTGATCTGGCCGCCGGAGGAATCCTTGCACTTCAGCTCGAGCGTCTCGCCCGAGCCGACGGTGAGGATCGGTTTCAGCGAATTGTCCCAGCCGAAGTGATGCTGGTGATCGTGGATCGTGTGGCGCGCGGACATGGTTGTCTTCCGGAATGAAGGAGTGCGGCGGCCGGAGCGATTCCCAGCCGCCGCATTCAGGGCTTACTGCGCGTCGGTCGCGTAGACCTCGTCGTAGTTGACGGGGATGTGGATCGGATCGGCGAAGATGCCGTTCGGACCCGCGACCCGCTTGGAATGGATCACCACCGCCTTCTCGTTGAAGACCGGCGCCCAGGGCGCGTCCTTCATGAGATCGGTGAAGATCTTGCCCCATTCGGCGGCGCGCGCGTCGGCCTGGGCCGGATCGGTCATCGCATTGGCCTTGTCGGCGCGGGCGTCGAGATCCTTGTTGCAATACCAGGCCCAGTTCCAGCCGCCATCGACCGCGCCGCCGCAGCCGAGGATCGCGGTGTAGAAGTTGCTGGGATCCGGGAAGTCGGCGATCCAGGCCATGCCGCCGGACCAGATCATCGGCGCGCCGTCCTTCTTGCCGCCGGCGGCGATGACGGTGCCCTGGTCGAGCGATTTGAGATTCGCCTTGATGCCGATCTTGGCGAGGTCCTGCTGGATCGCCTGGGCGATGCGCGGGTTGGGATCGACGTTCATGACATAGAGGTCGGTCTCGAAGCCGCTGCCGACGCCGGCTTTCTCCAGGAGCTTCTTAGCCTCGTCCACGTTGTAGGCATAGCCGGCGTAGCTCTTGTCATAGCCGGGCATGGCGGGCGGCAGCGGCTGGTTAGCCGGCACCGCGCGGTTGTTGATCAGCTTAACGATGGCGTCCTTGTCGATCGCCATGTTGACCGCCTGGCGCACTTCCACTTTATCGAAGGGCGCGATGTTGACGTTCATCGAAACATAGCCGGTCTGGAGTTGGTCGGTGATGGTGACCAGGTCCTTGGTCGCCGGATCGGCCAGCACCTCGGCGTATTTCGCGGGCGGGATGCCGTCGCCGGCGATGTCGATCTCGCCCTTCTGCAGCCGGAGCAGGGCCACGGTCGGGTCCTGGCCGATCTCGAAGGTGATCTTGTCGAGATGCGGGAGACCGGCGCGGAAATAGTCCTTGTTGCGCTCGAACACGATCTTCTGGCCGCTGGTCCACTCGCTGACCTTATAGGCACCGGTGCCGACCGGCTTCTTGCCGAAATCGGCGCCGGCCTTCTCCACCTCTTCCTTCGGCACGACGAAGGAGAAGTTGAGCGCCATCAGGTGCAGCATGGTGGAATCGGGATGCGAGAGCTCGATCTTCACGGTGTAGTCGTCCGGCGTGGTGATGCCGGTGAGCTCGGTCGCCTTCTTGCCCTGGAAATCCTCGAAGCCCTTGATCGCGCCGTAATAGCCGGCGCCCGGGCTGGCGGTGTCCGGGTTGCAGGTGCGCTCGAGCGAATACTTCACGTCCGCAGCCTTCATCTCGCGGCCGTTGTGGAATTTGACGCCCTTGCGGAGCTTGAAAGTGTAGGTGAGGCCGTCCGGCGCCACTTCGAAGCTCTCGGCGAGATCGGGGATGATCTCGGTGGTGCCCGGCTTGTAGTCGAGCAGGCCGTCGAACACGCTCTTGATCATCGACCAGTTCTTCCAGTCGTAGCCGATCGCGGGATCGAGGGTGGAGATGTCGTCCTTGAAGGTGACGGTCATCGCGCCACCCTGCTTGACCTCGCCGGTCGCGGCCGGCGTCGCGGCGGCTTCCTGGGTCGCCGCAGGAGCGGCGGCGGGCTCGGCTGGAGCCTGGGCCGCGGGCGCGGCGGGCTCCGCCGGCGCGGGGGCCGGGGCCGGCGTGGTCTGGGTCTGCTCGCTGGAGGCCTGCTCTTCCTTCTTCTCGCCGCAGGCGCCGAGCGCCAGCAGGGCGACCACAGAAACTGAGATCAACAACCGGTTCATGTTCATGTCCCTCTCCGTCGGGTTTTCGTTGCTTGCTTGAGCTTGATTATTTGAGCTTGATTCTGGGATCGATCAGCGGCGCCACGAGGTCGGCCAGCAGGTTGCCCAGCACGATGGCACAGGCGGCCACCAAGGTCACCCCCATGATAATGGGTATGTCGATGGTCTGGATCGCCTGCCAGGCCAATTGGCCGATTCCAGGCCAGCCGAACACCGATTCCACCACCACGATGCCGCTCATGAAATAGCCGATGTCGAGCCCGATCATGGCGATGATCGGCAACAGGCCGTTGGGCAGGACATGGATGAGGACGATGCGGGCGCGGCCGAGACCCTTGGCCCGGGCGGTGCGAACGTAGTCCTGCCGGAGCACCTCGATGATGCTGGAGCGCATCATGCGGCCATACCACCCGCCGCCGAGCAGCCCCAGCGCGATCGAGGGCAGCACCAGGTGGCGGAAGGAGCCGTAGCCGCTCAAGGGGAACCAACCCAGCCAGTTGCTGAAGACATAGAGCAAGGTATAGGCGACCAGGAATTGCGGGGTCGAGACGAAGAGCAGGGCGCCGATCATGACGCCCTGGTCGAAGGACGTATTGCGCTTGAAGGCAGCGATCGTGCCGGCGGTCAGACCGATCAGCAGCTCGCAGAAGATCGCGCCCAGCATCAGCAGCAGGGTCGCCGGCAGCCGCGCCGCGATCAGCGAGGCGACGTCGGTGCGCTGCACGTAGGAGCGGCCGAGATCGCCCTGCACCAGGTTGGCGGCGTAATGCAGATACTGCTCGTGCAGCGGCAGATCGAGGCCGAAAGTGTGGCGGACCTGCTCGACCTGGGCGGCACTGGCGGTGCGGCCGGCGATCTGGCGCGCGGGATCCTGCGGCAGCCAATGCGTGATCAGGAAAGTGATGATGCTGACGCCGATCAGGGTCAGCAGCATCTGCACCAGGCGGCGAAGAATGTAGCTGCCCATCAGTGCCGCCCCCGCAAGGTCGGGTCGAGCAGGTCGCGGAGCGCATCGCCGATCAGGTTGAAGGAGAGGGCGAGGATGCCGATACAGGCGCTGGGGAAGAAAACCAGCCAGGGCGCCGCTTCGAAATAGGTCTGGTTCTCGTTGACCATGTTGCCCCAGCTCGGGGTCGGCGGCTGCACGCCGATGCCGAGGAAGGAGAGCGTCGCCTCGGTCAGCGAGGTGGTGGCGATGCCGAGGGTCGCGTAGACCGTGATGGTGGGAATGAGATGCGGCAGCAGGTGGCGGAACAGGATGCGGCCCGCGCCGGCGCCGAGGCTGCGCTCGGCGGTGATGAACTCGCGCTCGGCGAGCGAGATCGTCTCGGTGTAGGTGACGCGCGCGACCTGGACCCAGTTCACCATGGCGATCACGATGACCACAATCCAGAGGCTGGGGTTGAACATCGCGGCCAGCAGGATCGCCAGCAGCAGCGCCGGGAAGGCGGTCATCAGGTCGGTGAAGCGCATCAGCGCCGCTCCGGCCAAGCCGCGCAGGTAGCCGGCCGTCACCCCGACCAGGGTGCCGATGGCGCAGGCGATGGTGTTGGCGATGATGGCGACGATCAGGGTCGCCTGCGCGCCGTAGATCAGCCGCGAGAGCAGGTCGCGGCCGAGGGTATCGGTGCCGAGCCAGTATTTTGCGCCGGGCGGCAGCGGGCTGCCGAAATCGGTCAGCCCGTCCTTGTGCATCTCGGCATAGGGGTAGGGTGCCAGCCAAGGCGCGAACAGCGCCAGGATCACGAAGCCGAGGATGACGATCAGCCCGAACAAGGCGAGCTTGCGCTTGAAGAGCGCCGTGAGGATCGTCATGGGCCCGCGTCAATCCGCTGTCACGAAAACGCCGCAGCATAGGCTGCGGCGTGACGCGGTCAACTGATTGAAAAGGGTAGTTCCCGCTGGAGAGAGACCCGCGGGTCAAGCCCGCGGGTGACGGTCTGGTTTAGCGTGCCGACCCGCGTTCGGTCATCTGCAGGGCGCGGCGCTGCTCGCGGGCGAAGAATTCCGGCGTGTGATCGCCGAACGGCCCGCCGTGGTGCTCGCCATGGCTCTCGGCATGGGCCTGGGCCCGGCGCTCGTGCCGGTTCGACTCATGCCGGGAATTGTTGGCGCGGGTGTTGTTGGCGTAGGTCTGGCTCGGCAACCCGTCTGAGGTGACCGGGCCTACCACGCCACTGGCCACGCCACTGACAACAACCGGCGCGATCGGATGATCCGCCGCCACCTGGTCGGCGATCTCCGGCAGCGCGGTCGCCGCGGCCAGATGGTCCCGGCGGTGCAGTTCGGCGGCGGGATGCGGGATCGCGGCATCGATTGCATCGACCCGCGGTTCCTGCGGCTGCGGCTCGCGGTCGCGACGGCCTTCGCCACGGTTGCGGCCGCCCCGGCCGCCCCGTTCGCCTCTGGAGCCGCGCTCGCCACGGTCATTGCCACGGCCCCGGCCGCCGCCGCCGCCGCGACCGCGGCCACGCCGCGGCGCCTCGTCGGAGAGTTCCTGGGTGGTGATGCCCTCGATGTTGACGCGCGGGATCTCCTTGCCGATCAGCTTCTCGATCGCCTGCACCGCCTTGCCGTCTTCCGGCATGGCGAAGGTGAAGGCGCGGCCTTCCTTGCCGGCGCGGCCGGTGCGGCCGATCCGGTGCACATAGTCTTCGGCGTGATGCGGCGTGTCGAAGTTGAAGACGTGGGAGAGGCCCTTGATGTCGATGCCGCGCGCGGCGACATCGCTGCAGACCATCAGGGTCACTTCGTTGTTCTTGAACTTCTCGAGCGTCTCGGTGCGCTTCGACTGCGGCATGTCGCCGTGCAGCTGCGCGGCATTGAAGCCGTGCTTCGAAAGCGAGCGGAACAGGATATCGACGTCCTTCTTCCGGTTGCAGAAGATGAGGGCGTTGGTCACTTCTTCCGACTTGATCAGGCGGCGCAGCGCTTCGCGCTTGTCCATCTCGTCGCAAACGACGAGGCCCTGGGTCACCGTGGTCGCGGTGGTGGCCGGCGCGGAGACGGTGATCTCCTTCGGGTTCATCAGGAAGGCGTCGGCCAGGCGCTTCACTTCCGGCGCCATGGTGGCGGAGAAGAACAGGGTCTGGCGGATCTTCGGCAGCAGCGAGACGATGCGCTCGACGTCCGGGATGAAGCCCATGTCCAGCATGCGGTCGGCTTCGTCGATGACCAGCGTCTTCACGTCGTTCATCAGGATCTTGCCGCGCTCGAACAGATCGAGCAGGCGGCCGGGTGTCGCGATCAGCACGTCGACACCGCGATCGAGCTTGCGCTCCTGGTCGGTGAAGCTCTCGCCGCCGATCAACAGCGCCATCGAGAGCTCGCAATTCTTGCCGTATTTCTCGAAGTTCTCGGCGACCTGCGCGGCGAGCTCGCGCGTCGGCTCGATGATCAGCGAGCGCGGCATGCGCGCTTTCGCGCGGCCGTGGTTGAGGATGTCGATCATCGGCAGCACGAAGGCCGCGGTCTTGCCGGTGCCGGTCTGTGCGCAACCCAGCACGTCACGTCCCATAAGGATGATCGGAGTGGCCTGAGCCTGGATCGGGGTGGGGGATTCGTAGCCGAGATCAGCGATTGCGCTCAGCACTTCGGGGCTAAGCCCCAGATCTGCGAATTTCATGTTGTCCGAAACGGGCGGTTGCAAAGGCTTGCATAGCGACGGTTGCCCGCGAGTCCAAGTCGCTTAAGCCGCCGGAAATATAAGAAAAATCGCTGTTTTGTCAATGTGACGGGGGGTGCGCTATGGTCGCATAGCTCGATTGTGAGAGAGACCCGGGGATGCTGCTCGACCGCGCGAAGTCACTGTTATTGCTGGTGGATATGCAGGAACGGCTGGTTCCCGCGATGGTGGATGCCGCCGATGTGAGAGCGCGTTGTGGGGTTCTGCTGCGGGGCGCCTACGAGCTGAGCGTGCCGATTCTGGCCTCGGAACAGTATCCGAAGGGGCTGGGCCCCACCCTGCCGGGACTGACCGAGTTCATCACCCAGCGGCTCGAGAAGATGGAGTTCTCGGCCTACGCGAACCCGGCCATCCGGGATGCGCTGAAGCGCGCCGGCCAGCCGCAGCTCATCCTGGCCGGGGTCGAGGCCCATGTCTGCGTGCTGCAGACCGGGCTCGACCTGATCGACGCGGGCTACCAGGTCTTCGTGGTGGCGGATTGCGTCTCGTCGCGCCGCGCCGAGAGCCGCGAGGTGGCGCTGCACCGCGTGGCCCGCGCCGGCGCCACGCTGATCACCGCGGAAATGGCGCTGTTCGAATGGCTCCGCAGCGCGGAGGCCGCGGAGTTTCGTTCGATCAGCAAGCTCATTCGCTAGCAGGTCGGCAGGAAGCAGGGCGTATCGCGGTTGGGATCCATGCGCGGGAAGAGCTGCACCGTCACCTGGCGCAGGAAGTTCTCGAAGCGGGGATCGCTCGGGCCGCTGATGTCGTCCACCGATCCGACCAGATAGGTCGTCGCGCTGCCGCCGCCGCGGCAGAGCGCCGCGACCACGGAGATCGTCTTCGACATCTGCGGGGTTCCGACCATGCTGCAGGCCGAGCTGCGGTCGGCGGCGGTCGGGCCGAAGGCGAAATGGACGCGCACGCCCTGGCCGGTTTCGGCTTTCGCGCTCGAGGGTTGGATCGCGTCGTTCACCAGTCGCTGCAAGTCGTCCTGCGGAATGCCGAAGGGATTGCCGGAGACATCGGCATAGAGCGGCCCGGTATAGGGGATATGCGCCAGCGAGGTCGGGTCGTAGCTGGAATCGACATGCACGTAGTTGATCGTGCCGGTGCCGCAGCCGCCGAGAAACGCAAGCGCGGAAGCGATGGCAATGGAACGGCGGAGGGCCGAAAGCGGGGACATGGTCGAAAGCTCCTTCAAAGGCTTGAAGCCGGCCCTGGCAATCCTCTAAGCCAGTGACCTCCAAGCCGCAAATTCATGTCCCCCGGAACAGTGCAGAGTCTTTCGCATGACCGTTCACCTTGTCAAATTGTGCGTCGGCATCGAAAGCATCGACGAACTGGCCGCCTGGTTCGACAGCGACGACTGCAAGAAAGCCAGGAAACGCAAGGGTCTGAAGAGCCCGAACGAGCACGCGCACTGGACCCGGATGAAGCCGAAACGGCTCGAGGAAGTGCTCGATGGCGGCTCACTCTATTGGGTGATTCGTGGCCGAATCTGCGTGCGGCACCCGATCCTGCGGCTGGACGATGTCCAGGACGAGAAGGGCAATGCCTATTGCGCCATCGTCTATGAGCCGAAGATGATTCTCACCGAGACCCGGCCGCGGCGCGCCTTCCAGGGTTGGCGTTATCTCGAGGAGGAGGATGTGCCGGCGGATCTCGCGGACCAGCGCGCGGCGCTCCGCGCCGCGCGTGCCGAAGCCGATCTCCCGCCCAAGATGGTCGCCGAGTTGAAGGCGCTTGGGCTGCTGTAACCGCGGATTTCCGCGCGTCTTTTGCGCAGATCACGCATGCGGCGAAATTGATTTCTTTTCTGCTTTACATCCCGGAACGACTCGCCTAAAAACCGCGCCACCCGAGCGGGGCGCCTTGCAAAAGGCGAAACGCGAAGGGGATCGGCGGTGCGTCTCGGCGCAACCTTTCGGTTGAGGCTGAGGCGCTTGTATCGCCTCTCGAAAATATCTATAGTTGGGGTTTCGCCTTGGGCCGAATCGGCCAGGGTGTCTCCTGCGGTTCGCCGCACGCTGTTTGACATTGTAATAAAGACGAGAAGGGATACGCGGGCGGCGGGTCCTGGGACATGGCTTCGGCCATGAGATCTGGGCTCTTGCTGTCTTCGTTATTCCGAGACGTCACGTTCGTTCGGCTGCGTAAGCAGCGGAGCGGCTCGTGATGTTTCATGCAGTAAGGAAGACGCGTTTAAGCAAGGACCAACCGTTGACGGATTGATTGGAGCTTCGGCTCTGGTTGATCAGGTTAACCTGAGAGTTTGATCCTGGCTCAGAACGAACGCTGGCGGCA